>CAYROR010000098.1:0-1842 GCA_964425935.1 uncultured Sangeribacter sp. | reverse complement strand
ATAAAATAAAGATAAATGGCGATGCATACAATGGCACAGCCACTTACAAGAGTGCACTCTCCCTTTACATCAAATTCTACACTGCGACAAAAGGAAAGCCAGCCAATGGCTCCTCAACCCCCAAAAATGAGAAAACCGAGAAAGCAGCCACGCCCCACCTTGCCGGTCTCTACCACGCGGATGAATTCAAGGAATGGATGCAGGAGGAAGATGGAAAATCGAAAGGGACAGCCAGATCCTATGTTTCAAACCTGAATTATATAAATGAAGGGTATTTGACTGCCTTAAACAAACCCGTATTAGATGCTGTTGGCGAGCACCTTTCAGAAAATAACACTTCCGGGGCTCTCAGATTATTGGAACTTACAGATGAATTCCTATCTAAGGAATTGGGGGCGGATACTACTCCTCTGGACGAAAAGCGCAGACTCAACGATGCAAGATCTGCGCTTAGAAAATTTATCCAGTTCGTTGAAGAAGAGATAGAGGATATACCGGATGAAGAGGAAATGAATGAAGCAAGCTCCGAATCCCTGGCTAGAGAGGATGACCAGAACAACACAGATTTGCAAGAAGGGGTCATTACTTATCCCATAGCTGACCTTGAGAAGAATTTCTCTTTCCGCTTGGCTACTCAAAACCGGATGAGTAATGATAAAGACATATTCTATCCCATTGGAATAATCCGAAAGCTCTTCCGTTATAGTCAGAGAAATGCACGGCTTCTTGGTTTGTGCAATGATGATTACATCTGGTTCAAACGCTGGATGAGGGATAATGTAGCGGAAATCGGTGTGATAACTAATCAAGGCTCTTTCACATTGGATCAATTCAAGGAATTGATTATCAATCCCGCTACCAAGGAGGTGAGTGTGATTCCCAATGCCAGTCTGCCGGGTAAAGAAAGCTATTCCGTGATGACAGAGACTAATGAGGATGGGAGCTCAATTGTTGCGATGCAGGCTGTCTCTCTCAGGGGAATCCATATCGACCATACTCCGTTGATGACAGATGTGTTAAGAGATTCGGTGAAGGAATTGCCGGCTCTGAAAACCCTCACCGAAATCATAAGAGAGGTTGCTTTGAAAAATCGCATCAACATCCAGCCTTCTAATTTCGGAGAAATCAGCCGAAAGCTTTTTGCTGATGACGAACGGGTGGAAAATGAGTTGTTGCCCCTTATTCCTTCCCTCAAGGAAGAACTTAACCTTCTCAGGAGCAAATGTTCGCTTAAATTGATGGAAGCAAAATACAATCTTACAAAAAAATAAACCCAATCTAACTTACCGGGCCGTATTGAACGGGGACAATACGGCCCTAAATAGAATATTTAATTGGTGGATTCGCTCAATAGTTATTTGTGCTCTCTATATAGATTGCTTGTCAAGTTCTTGGGGTGATATTAGAAAAGTATTGTGTAATTTTGCCGTTGAGAATAGAAATAAAAATATTAATAATATGACGAAGAAATCTGAATCTAAGAAACCATCCTCAAATTCGATTGGGAGGGATTTCATTTATGATAGTGAGGGATTCATCCAATGGTGTGTTGACATCCATGGAAAATCAGAGAGAACCGCCAAATCCTATCTCTCATCGATTCGCACAGCCTTTCATACCCAGTTTGACCTTGAAATGTGCGACCCTTTCTTTGATCTGAAACGCTCATTCAGACATCTGAAACGAGATGATGAAGCGTCATTCGAGCAGCTTGAATTCGAATTCAAGTCGCTGCTTGGATGTAAAGAACTGATAGAGAAATATGGCGACATAATCATCACCGAAGACGCTGAATTCCTGGAAGCTCCAACTGAGATGTGGCTGACTGCAATCCGCACCTAT
>CAYROR010000097.1:0-1989 GCA_964425935.1 uncultured Sangeribacter sp. | reverse complement strand
AGATACCAAACTGAGCGCAAGCGCCGATGATCATCAGCTTCGGATTGGCGAGAAGTGCCGAGAAGTCGGTCATCGCGCCGATCCCAAGGAAAATCAAGGGGGGATACCACCCACGTTCAACACCATTGTAGAGGATGTTGAGCACGGATCCCGGTTCATAGATTCCAATCTCCATGCCCGGCTGGAAAGGTATGTTTCCGATGAGCATACCGAATCCGATAGGAACAAGAAGAAGGGGTTCGAAGTTCTTCTTTATGGCGAGCCAAACGAAGAAGCATCCTACGGCGAGCATCACGAGGTTTGACCATTCACAGTTGTAGAATCCTGTGAAATGCCAGAACGTCTCGATTGTCTGGCTCATAAACTCGCCAAACGAATATGTTGTTTCAGCTAAAATCATAGTTTAACGGGAATCTGAGACAACATTATTCAAGAATCATGATGACGCCATCCTGAGGAACAGCATCGCCAACTTTAGCAACGATCTGTGCCACCTTTCCACCCTGCGGAGTGTGGACGTCATTGTCCATCTTCATGGCTTCGAGCACACACACGGTGTCGCCGGCATTGACGGTGTCGCCGACATTGACACTGATGCTCATAAGTGTGCCGGGGAGGGGAGCGGTCACCTTATATCCTCCTGCCGATGGAATCGTGGGGGTAGCGATGATCTTCTCTCCGGTTTCCGTGCGGGGAGCCTTCTGCGGACTCTTCACGGGCTGATTAATTGTCATCTTGCGTGTAGGATCTTTTTCGAGCTCCACGTTATATGGCATTCCGTTGACTTCCACATGAACATGGCCGTCGACGACGTCACCTACTTTCACGGCGAAACTTGTGCCGTTGATTTTATATTTATAGACTTTATCTTTCATGTTTTTTTAGATGGTCGGGTTAGTGCCCCGGAGGGCATGTTTTTGAAATCAGAATGCGGAACGGCTCGGAGTATGCTTATGGAGCTCCGGGAGCTGTCGGAGATTATAAAGCTTTGAATTCCAAGGAGAATATGCGCGATTCAGTCGGCGGATGGTGAGAATTGTCTCCTCCATGTCATGACCTTCTCCGAAATGCTCGGAAAGAGCCATGGCTATGGCGGCGATCACTTCTCCGGAATCAACCTGTGAATGATCGTGGTCTTCCGGATTGGAATGAACTGAATTTGCGGCAGCCTGTTTCTTATTCTTCGAAAGCAGAGATTTTGAGATCTTTCCGAAAATAAGGAAAAGGATCGACAGAATGGCAAGCGCGGAAATCACGATACACATGGCTATGATCGTGATTGCACCTCCCCAGGAATCATTGACAGCTGCATTGTGGGCTTTTTCAGCCTGAGTCATTCTTCCGGCTACAATGCTTTCGGGAACACCATTCTCTGTAGATCCGGCAGTCGCTACCGACAGACATTCGTTGCCGCATCCATGATCGCAGGCTTCGCTGCTGCCATGGTTGCAGGCAGTGCCGCATTCATGATCGCAATTGGCCTCTTCCTGATGGTTCTTGCAATCTGAACAGGTGCCGGTGGTTTCGGTGCAGTCGGCGCATGAGCCGTTTTGCTGCGCGAAAACGGGCGCGGCAAGGGCCATGCACAGAACTGCTGTCAGAATATGTTTTTTCATGATGGTTTGCTTAGAAAGTGATGGAATCAGAGAGGAATATTTCCGTGTTTCTTGGGAGGATTCGACACTTTCTTGGTTGCAAGCATCTGAAGAGCACGAATCACGCGGAAACGTGTGTTGCGCGGTTCGATGACATCATCGATGTAGCCGTATTTCGCTGCCTGATAAGGATTGGCGAAGAGTTTGCGATATTCCTCCTCCTTCTCCTTGATATAGGCTTTGGGATCGGCCTGTTCCTTGGCTTCGCGTGCGTAGAGCACTCCTACTGCGCCTTCAGCACCCATAACTGCGATTTCAGCGGTTGGCCAAGCATAGTTGATGTCGCCGCGGAGCTGCTTGCAGCTCATCACGATGTGGGAGCCGCCATAGCTCT
>CAYROR010000096.1:0-2112 GCA_964425935.1 uncultured Sangeribacter sp. | reverse complement strand
TATCACTCCCACTCGATTGTGGCAGGCGGTTTGGAGGAGATGTCGTAGACTACGCGATTCACTCCGCGGACTTTGTTGATGATTTCGTTGCTGGTCTTGGCAAGGAATTCGTAGGGTAGATGCACCCAGTCGGCGGTCATGCCGTCTGTGGAGATCACCGCGCGGAGAGCAACGCAGCTCTCGTAGGTGCGTTCATCTCCCATCACTCCGACACTCTGCACCGGAAGAAGCATCACTCCGGCCTGCCAAACCTGATCATAAAGTCCCGCTTCACGCAAACCATTGATGAAGATGGCGTCGGCCTCCTGAAGAATACGAACCTTTTCCGGAGTAACTTCTCCGATGATGCGTATCCCAAGTCCGGGACCGGGGAATGGGTGGCGCCCAAGGAGACGCTGATCCATTTCCATGGCTTTTCCTACACGGCGAACCTCGTCTTTGAAGAGAAGGCGGAGGGGCTCAACCACTTTCAGATTCATTTCTTTAGGCAGTCCTCCAACATTGTGGTGGCTCTTGATGGTGGCCGACGGCCCCTTCACAGAGCAACTTTCAATAACGTCGGGATAGATGGTGCCTTGTCCGAGCCAGCGTGCTCCCTCAATCTTCTTTGCCTCTGCATTAAACACCTCCACGAAATCGCGGCCGATGATCTTTCGTTTCTGCTCGGGATCGGTCACTCCCTTGAGATCATTATAGAACCTTTCGCTTGCATCGACTCCGATCACGTTGAGCCCCATGTGTTTATAGGAATCAAGAACGTCGGAAAATTCATTCTTGCGTAGGAGACCGTTGTTGACAAAAATACAAGTCAGTCTGTCGCCGATCGCTTTGTGGAGGAGCATGGCGGCCACTGATGAGTCCACACCTCCGGATAGGCCGAGAATCACCTTGTCGTCGCCAAGTTTCTCCTTAAGTTCCGCAACGGTGGTCTCGATGAAGGAATCAGGGCTCCAGGAGCCGGAACATCCGCAGATCCCAAGCACGAAATTGGCAAGGATACGGGTTCCATCGGTTGAATGGTAAACCTCAGGGTGGAACTGTATGCCCCAGGTCTGTTCCCCTTCGATGTGATAGGCTGCGGCTGCCACATTCTCGGTTGATCCGATTATATGGTAGTTTTCAGGCAACTTGGTGATAGTGTCGCCGTGGCTCATCCACACCTGGGTGGGGGATGGAACGTTGAGCATGAGTTTATCAAGCGGGTCTACCACGCGGAGCATCGCGCGTCCGTATTCCCTGGATGGCGCTCCCTCCACTTCGCCTCCGAATTCAGCGGCGAGAAGCTGAGCGCCATAGCAGACGCCGAGAAGAGGCATCTTCCCCTTGATCGAGGAGAGATCAGGCTTGGGAGCGTCGGCATCCCTCACGGAGGAGGGTGATCCGGAGAGGATCACTCCCATAACGTCGGCTCCGATCTCGGGAATTTTGTTGAAGGGATGGATCTCGCAATAAACGTTGAGCTCCCTGACCCTGCGGGCGATGAGCTGCGTGTATTGTGAACCGAAATCCAGAATCAGTATTTTTTCCATTTTAGTTCAGTTTTCTTTTAGCTGATCAGTCGGCCCGTGAATAGTTTGGAGCCTCTTTGGTTATCGTGACATCGTGGGGATGGTTTTCGATCACTCCGGCAGAGGTGATGCGGACGAACTGCGCGTTATGGAGGGCGGAAATATCCTTTGCTCCGCAATAACCCATTCCTGAGCGGAGGCCGCCGAGAAGCTGATAGATCGTTTCGGCAAGAGTGCCCTTATAAGGCACGCGGGCCACGATTCCCTCCGGCACGAATTTGCTTGAATCGCAGGTCTCGCTCTGGAAATAGCGGTCTTTTGAACCGGCCTGCATGGCCTCGATCGATCCCATTCCGCGATATGATTTGAATTTACGCCCGTTATAGATAATGGTCTCGCCGGGAGATTCCTCCGTGCCTGCGAGCATAGAGCCCATCATCACGCAATCGGCTCCTGCGGCGATTGCTTTCACTACGTCGCCCGAATAACGCAGACCGCCGTCTCCGATCACCGGCACTCCGTGTTTCTGAGCCACCTGCGAACAATTGAAGATAGCGCTGAGCTGAGGCACGCCCACGCCGGCCACGATGCGGGTGGTGCAGAT
>CAYROR010000095.1:0-2539 GCA_964425935.1 uncultured Sangeribacter sp. | reverse complement strand
AGTTTAAGGCTATCAACTTCTCATATACATCAGTTCATTTAGAAAACTATATTATACTATTTTCAAGACACCTTTTGCTTCCAGAGCTTACTAAATGTCTGAGATGCATTTCAATCACTTGAAAATCTCATCAACACGGTTTACAGCATCATCTTTCTTCTGATAGCTGTTTTTTTACGTAGATTTGCGTTGTGGCTATATTCTTATGGACTAACAACTTGCTTGCTATGTAAATCGACTCAAGTGTGAGATTATCGAACGTCAGACGAGCTTATTTTCCATGCTTCGATGCATCGTGTTGATGAAGAGAAGGAAACTCCGATCATGAAAATTTTCCTACTGTCTGTCTGATAAGGGCGTGCATACCGTTTTTCTTCAATTTGCCGGAGGGCGTTTTCTGCCGAATGATCATATTTGAGTTCTATAATATAGATATAGTCCTCAGTCTTTACAAGGATATCTATACTTCCGTCTGAAGTGTGAACCTCCGCTGTTGCGTCAAGACCGATCAAATCCATAAGAAGATAGAAAGCATTATGAAAGTTATTCTCATTGTCCATCTTCAACTTGAACCCGATTCCTGCGAAATATGCCTGCATAGCCTGCATGGCTTTTTCAGGTTCTCCGAGGATAAAATTTATGACAATATCATTGACAATCTGATTTGAAGATGCTTTCTTGCAATTCACGTAATAGGGAAGCAAAGCATTGAAGAAACCTGCTCTCACTTCATTGTTCGGAATACCCAACAAATATCTCCTGATCTTTTTATTATATTCCTTGATCGTGAGATAGCCGGTTTGATAAAGCAAAGCCTGTGGATACGGATTCTGAAGATCAAGGCCTTTAAGGTCATCTTCAGAGCAATAGGAGTTGAATACACTCTCCAGATCCGCGTTAACCCGTTTGAGAGATTCAGCAAGCAAGGTCGGGAATCCTGTCTCATTCCAGAAATTTCCTATTTTAGAAAACTTCATTGCATTCAGGAGCGACCACGGATTATAAATTTCACTTCCCTCTTGCGCAAACCTATATCCATCGTAGTTTTTCTTCAAGGATACCAAAACCCGGTCGAAACTTATCCCCTCCTTGACAGCAATTGCCTCTACTCCATTACCGAAATAGGAATACAGCTCCTTCTCGGTTATTCCGCAGACATCTGCAAATTCATTTTCAAATGTGATGTCGACAATATTATTCAAATCCGAGAAAACACTGAGTTTGCTGAAACGGCTAACCCCGGTGAGAAACACAAGCCGGATATGCTCAGCCGCACTCTTGAAATTGGAATAAAGAGATGCCAATTCTCCCCGGTACCTCTCAAATAATTCCATGTTGTTCATGTTTCCGACAAGCGGTTTATCATACTCATCGACAAGGACAACTACCTGTTTACCCGTCTTTTCATGAGCTGTCTCTATGATTGTGCGGAAACGTTGGGCCGGATTCTCATCCCTGACGTCCACTCCATATTTTAATTCCCAGTTGCGGAAGGTCTTTTCAAGCACATCTGAAAGTTTTCCTGTTTCTGCATATCTCTCCATATTCAGATCAAGGCGAAGAACCGGATACGGGCTCCAGTCCCAGTCAGTTGAATCTATATAGAGATTTCTGAACAGGTCTCTCTGTCCTTCAAAAAAATAATAGAGAGTTGATAAGAAGAGACTCTTGCCAAACCTACGTGGACGGGCAAGGAAATAATATTTGACTCCAGAAGTAATTATCCTCTCAATGAATTGAGTCTTGTCTACATAAACACAACCGGCATCACGCAGGGATTTGAAATCCTGCTCCCCTATTCCATATTTCGGTCTCTGCGTCATGATCATTCTTCTTATTATTTCTGCTACTGACCACAAAGTTAAATAAAATAGTCGAATACAACAAATCCCTAAAACGTTCTCCCTTAAAGAAACAGAAAACCGGAGGCATCACGATTGATGACACCTCCGGTTGATGTTTTCAGTATGTCTTTATCCAACTACCACCTCTTCGGGGTTGTCGGTCAGCTGAAGGGCAGCATATTCATCCTTGTTGGCAACAACCAGGCGGTTGTATTCACGCAGACCCGTACCGGCCGGGATGAGGTGACCGCAGATCACGTTCTCCTTCATGCCCTCAAGATTGTCGGTCTTGCCGTTGATGGCAGCCTCGTTGAGCACCTTCGTGGTTTCCTGGAAGGAAGCAGCCGACATGAAGCTCGATGTCTGGAGAGCCGCTCTCGTGATTCCCTGAAGAATCTGCTCGGAAGTGGCCGGAACAGCATCACGCACCTGCATGATCTTAAGGTCCTTGCGCTTCAGAGCCGAATTCTCGTCGCGGAGCTTACGGACAGTGATGATCTGTCCGCGGAGATATGTGGTGGAGTCGCCAGCATCTGTGATCACTTTCTTGCCCCAGATATTGTCGTTCTCCTCCATGAAGGCGAGCTTATCAACCACCTGCTGCTCAAGGAAGCGGGTATCGCCCGGATCAAGGATATTGACCTTACGCATCATCTGGCGCACAATCACCTCGAAGTGCTTGTCGTTGATCTTCA
>CAYROR010000094.1:0-2569 GCA_964425935.1 uncultured Sangeribacter sp. | reverse complement strand
CTGCTGAGTTCGATCCCCGCAAATATCTCGGCCCGGCTCGCGACGAGATGGAGAAACTCTACAAGCACAAGATCCTCAACGTGCTTGGCTCCGACGGCAAGGCCGAATGATCCATCCTTTTGTAAGGAAATTTTTTTTGAGAAGAATTAATTTGTCTCGGGCGGGACTCCGGTTTATGCCGGGTTCCGCCTTTCCATTATAATCCCGGATGATATATGAAACGATTATCACAATTTGCGTTGCCGGCTATCCTTCTGATGATTGCTGCATGTTCCGGTCAGAAGGAGGTGCCTTCGGTTTCCTGGGAACCCGTCAACGACACTGATTCCACCTATCTTCAGAAATTTACGCTGACGGGCGATCTTCGAGGCTACACGGGGCTGGCTTTCTGCCAGATGCTTACGGATCCGATGACTCTCTCCGAATCTTCCGACACCCTCAAGGAGCTCCTCCCGGGCTATTATCTAATAACTTCTTCGAAGTTCTCTTCAGCCGATGGCCGGGACTCGATAACGTTCACCCTGTCGGCTCCGGGAAGTTTCTATCAGCGTTCATTTGGGCCTGACGGGGTGCATCTCGTGGCTTCCGACGGCACTCCGGTGCCTGTGGAAATCAAGATCGCCGACCTCCTTTCCGACAGTAAGCACTATGCCAACTCTCGCCGCAACAGGATGCCTGACGCGGCAGGAATATTTGCCATGAACGAGGAGATTATCCCTTCAGGGGCTCCTGGCGATTTCGATTTCATCCCCAGGTTTAAATCGGTGGCTACAGGCTCCGGCACTTCCATCGTAAATCTGGATGACATTGAATTTGAAAACTACTCCGGCGATAATCCGGAGGAATACGCCATCAGCATCTCCGGCGGTAAGATAAAGGTGAAGGCTCCTGAGAAGATGTGGCCGTCGCTGCGCAAGCGGATCAACCATTTTCTCGGAACAGGAACGCGCGAACTTCCGGATGCTGAGATCACCGACTTCCCTGATTTCCCCTACCGCGGTCTTCATCTTGATGTTGCCCGCAATTGGACTCCCGTTGAACAGGTGAAGAAGATTCTTGACTATATGGCGGTCTATGGCCTCAATAAACTCCATTTCCATTTTGTCGACGATGAGGCTTGGCGAATCGAGATCAAGGGGCTTCCCGAACTGACTGAAGTGGGTTCGCGCCGAGGATTCTCTGCTGACGGCTACACCGATTTTCTCCCGCAGCGCTATGGAGGTGACCCTCTCTATATTCCCGGATCTGAGGATAAGGGGCGTTTTATCACGAGGGAGGAATATATCGATCTGCTCCGTTATGCTGATAATCTCGGCATCGAGGTGATCCCTGAGATTGAGGCTCCGGGACATGCCCGCGCCGCCATCATGGCCATGAATGAGCGCGCGCGTCGCACTGGAGATGATTCCTGGCTCCTGAGGCGTGCCGATGATCCTTCGGTCTATGAAACAGCTCAGGGTTATCGCGATGCGGTTATGGATCCTTCGCTCCCTGGCCCCTACAAATTGCTTGAGACGGTTTTTGATGAGATAATCGCCATGCACAAGGAGGCTGGAGCTCCGTTGGTCGCAATTCACATAGGGGGCGACGAGGTGCCGAAAGGATCTTGGGGACGCAATCCCTACGTTAAAGAGATCATGGAGGCTGAGAACCTTACCAGTGATGAAGATGTCCATGCATGGTTCATGCGCAAGGTGGCTCCGATCTATTCCGACAGAGGATTGAAGATGATGGCCTGGGAAGAGGTTGCGAAAGGACACGGAAAAGAATATGATGACCTGATCCGTCCTCTCACCTATGGTGTCAATCTCTGGACCTACACCAGGAATAAGAACACTATCAGTCAGATTGCCAATTCGGGATATCCGTTGATAATAAGCAATGTCGACCGTTATTATCTTGACATGGCTTATTCCGGCCATCCCTACGAGCCGGGCCTGTCATGGGGAGGCTATGTGGATGAGTTCACTGCTCTGGAGGGCCATCCCAAGGATATGTGTCCCTATCCGGATGCGAGGATCATGGGTGTGCAGGGAGAGCTCTGGAGCGAGACCCTTAGAAGTCCCGAGGATGTTGAGCGTCTCCTCTTCCCGAAGATGCTCGGACTCGCGGAGCGTGGATGGAACAATGATTCCACCTACAGCAGGAAGGAATTCAACACTCTGATCGGAGCGGAAATGCCGAAATGGAGTGAGTCAGGAATCACTTTCCATGTCCGTCAGCCGGGCATATCCGTCAGTGATGGAGAAGCCACATTCAATTCCCCCTATATGACGGGAGAGATCCGATATACGTTTGACGGCTCTGACCCGACGGCTGAATCGGAGCTTGCTGTTGCCGGAACGCCGGTGAAAATTCCGTCAGACGCCCGTCAGATCCGTGCACGCATTTTCATGGGAGATAAAAAATCTGTGGCGACATTGAAAGAGTTGTGAAAATATTTTTTCAGAATAAAAAAAAGTATTAACTTTGCACTTGCAGAACGGCGGGGAGTTTATTTTCCCCGCCCCGATGCATCGGGGCGTAGCGCAGTCCGGTTAGCGCACCTGCTTTGGGAGCAGGGGGTCGA
>CAYROR010000093.1:0-4262 GCA_964425935.1 uncultured Sangeribacter sp. | reverse complement strand
CCGCGACCCCGACCTTGGCAAGGTCGTGCTCTACCAACTGAGCTATTTTCGCAGTCTGCATTCAAGAGGCGTGAGAGGCACTCCGTTTCCCTTTTTGCGATGCAAAATTACAACCAATTTCCCGACTGTGCAAATTTTTATTGAAAAAAATTAACGAATTTTGGTTAATTGTGGGATATCGTGTTGATTTGCAAGATAATATTTTTTATGAAAAAATCATGGGTGTGGCTTCCGAGGCGTTTTATTTCATGCGTTTGAGGATATTGTAGCTCGGAAGCACTCCAAGTTCGCCGGCTTTCGAAAGGTCGGAAAATGCCTGGCGCTTGTTGCCAGCCTGGAGATAGGTGAGGCCTCTGTTGAAATATGCCTGTCCGAATTCCGGGTCGGTATTGATGGCTTCCGTGTAGCATTGAAGTGCGGAGGTATAGTCGCCCACTGAATAATAGATGTTCCCTTTGTTGAACCACGCATACACAAGGCGGGGGTTGAGGGTCAGGGCCTTGTCATAGTCGGCAATCACATCCTGAAGCGTGGCGTTGGCCATTCTCCTTCCAATGGCTCCTCTGGGGTCGTCGGGCTCGGAGGCTCCGTTCTTTTCCTCAGCTTTCATTCTGGCGAAATTGATGAAGGCCCGTGCCATATAGGCCACCGTGAAACGCGGATCTATCCTGATGGCTTCGTCGAGATTCCCTACAGCTTCCGGGAAATTCTTCAACATTCCCTGGGCCACTCCGAGGGCAAGCCTGTCGACCGGGCGTCCTTTCCCCTCCTTGATAAGGTTTTCAAGGTCTGACGACAATGCAAAAAGAGCTTCTACCTCCTCTTCGCTGCCGGCATTGAGCCCCGGGGCGAGATAAAAGCGGCGGTTGAGGAGGCGCTGCTGGTTGAGATCGTCGAGTTCGCGGAAATAATTGCTGACAGCCTTCAGGGAGGCGGGTCCGGAGGAGAGGGAGATGGCGTATAATGGCTCTATGTCGACGTTGACGTTGCGGTCCTGCACGCGTCCCTTGATCTTCTCATTATATGATAGCTGTGTTTCCACGGCATCGGAGACTGTCACGAGGCGGTTGAACCGCTCCATGACGTCGCTCTCCGACTCGTCGTCGGAAAATCTTGATGAGACGTCGTTGGTCTCAGCCGCAGCAATCGCGGGGCGGTCGAGCGGATTCTTTTCCGGATTCTTGACATATTTCTGAACGAGTTCGTCGGCAGTGCGGACGTTTTGCATCGCTTTTTTCATGTCGCCCATATTGCGATGGGTTTCAGCGATGGCATAATAGACCGGGTAGAATCTCGGATATTTGGCGGCAATCTGCTCAAAGTCGGCCAACGCCTCCTTATTCTTATTCTGTTCAAGGCGCACGAGCCCGCGATTATAGATTGCGTGGAAATTTCCCGGGTCGAGGGAGAGCACCTGCGAAAGATCGGTTTCCGCTTTCTCGAGATCCTTCACCTCATAACGCAATAGGGCACGGTTGAAGAGGGCGGCGGTGTTTTTCGGATCAAGTTGAAGGGTGTAGTTATAGTCGCTCATCGCTCCGAAGAAATCGTCGGAATTATAGCGTATGAAAGCGCGGTTCACGTAAAGGTTAGGCACTTCGGGGTGGAGACGGATTGCGGCGTCCATGTCGGCTCCGGCCTTGTCCCATTCCTTGCGGTCCCATTCGATCTGGGCGCGCAGCAGATAAGGATTCACCACGCTTTTTGTGATTTCGATTGCTTTGTCGATGTCGGCGAGTGCCGCAGTAGTGTCGCCTCTTGCCATGTTCATTCTTCCGCGTGCTGAATATCCCTCGTCGAAAGAAGGGAAACGCTTGAGCAGGGTGGTGAAGGTGGAATCGGCCCCCTCATATCTTCCAAGTTCAGTCTGCGCCACTCCTTTATAAAATAGGAAATATTTGTCGACGGGATTATGCAGGAGGCCCATGTCGTAGTCGATGATGGCGAGCGAGTCGTTTCCCATGTTCATCCTTGCGAATCCTCTCACTTTGTAGGCCTCGGTCTTAAACTTATTCCGTTCGAGAGCAAGGGTGCAGTCTTCCTCAGCCCCTTTGAAGTCGTCGAGACTCAGCTTTGCTATGGCCCGGTAGAAATAAGGGTCGGCCAGATAAGGTTTCGCCTTGATGGCCTGGTTGAAGTAATGGATTGAAAGCATGTAGTCCTCCATCGAGAGCACGTTGCGCCCGATTGCCATGACCTGCTCGGCATTGACCTGGGCTCTGGCCGGCAGGGCGGGAATGACGATGGCTCCCATCATGATTATGAAGCGGAAAGAGCGGACCAGCAGAGTGGGGATATTCTTACGGATTGAGTGCATCATAAAGAAAGGTAGGGGCGGAGTCGGGTAGGGCATACCTACTGAAAACCGCGTTATTATTGTTAAGACGACCGCAAAGATAGCAAATAAATCCTAAATAAGCATCAAATGGGGGCGCGTTACTTTGTCGGGATGGAATTTTTTTGTAACTTTGTGGCCGTTTCGCCGCGTGGAGGTTTTTTCACGTGGCTTTCAGTAATTCCCGCGCATATATCGGGATCATCCCGATGGAGCCGCGGAGTATTCGTTTTGCTAACAATACAGATATGATTAATATAACATTCCCCGACGGGAGCGTGAAGCAGTTTGAATCAGGCGTCACCCCCCGTCAGATAGCAGAGAGCATCAGCCCCCGTTTTGCCGCTGATGTGCTTGCATCGAAAGTCAACGGTCAGGATTGGGATATTGCCCGTCCTGTAGAGGAGGATGCTTCCATCGAGCTTTTCAAATGGGACGATCCCGAAGGGAAACATGCTTTCTGGCATTCTTCCGCCCATCTTCTTGCAGAGGCACTGCAGGAGCTTTATCCCGGTGTGAAATTCGGCATCGGTCCGGCCATCGAGAATGGGTTCTATTATGATATCGATCCGGGTGAACATAAGATCACCTCTGATGATTTCGAGAAGATCGAGAAGAAGATGCTTGAGCTCGTGGCTCGCAAGGAGGATATCGTCAGAGCCGACATCTCCAAGGCCGACGCACTGAAGATGTTTGGCGACAGAGGCGAAACCTATAAATGCGAGTTGATCAGCGAACTTGAGGATGGCCACATCACGACCTATACCCAGGGCGATTTCACCGACCTCTGCCGCGGTCCGCACATTCCGAACACTGCGCCCATCAAGGCCGTGAAGGTGCTCTCGCTTGCCGGAGCCTACTGGCGCGGAGATGAGAAACGCAATCAGCTTGTGCGCGTCTATGGCATCTCGTTTCCCAAGAAGAAGATGCTCGATGAGTATCTCACTCTTCTTGAAGAGGCTAAGAAACGCGACCATCGCAAACTCGGCAAGGAGATGGAGCTCTTCACGTTCTCCCCGACGGTGGGACAGGGCCTTCCCCTGTGGCTTCCCAAAGGCGCGGCTCTGCGCGACCGTCTGGAGCAGTTCCTCCGCAAGATTCAGAAGGAATATGGCTATCTTCAGGTGATTACCCCTCATATCGGCAATAAGGCTCTTTATGTCACCTCTGGCCACTGGGCAAAATATGGGAAGGATTCCTTCCAGCCCATCCACACCCCCGAAGAGGGCGAGGAATACCTGCTGAAGCCGATGAACTGCCCCCACCACTGCGAGATCTACAAATCGTCGCCACGTTCCTACCGCGACCTTCCCATGCGTCTCGCAGAGTTCGGCACCGTCTATCGCTATGAACAGAGCGGCGAGCTTCACGGCCTGACCAGGGTGAGGGGATTCACGCAGGACGATGCCCACATCTTCTGTGCCCCCGAACAGATCAAGGATGAGTTCCTGAAGGTGATGGATATCATCCTCTATATCTTCAAGGCTCTTGATTTCCCGGCTTTCGAGGCCCAGATCTCACTCCGCGATCCTAATAATAAGGAGAAATATATCGGATCTGATGAAAACTGGCATCTTGCTCAGCAGGCAATCATCGAAGCTTGCGAGGAGAAAGGACTCAAGGCGAAGCAGGTTGAGGGAGAGGCTGCGTTCTATGGACCGAAGCTTGACTTCATGGTGAAAGATGCCATCGGACGCCGCTGGCAGCTTGGCACTATTCAGGTTGACTACAATCTTCCCGAACGTTTCGGACTTGAATACACCGGCAGCGACAATCAGAAACATCGTCCCGTCATGATCCATCGTGCCCCCTTCGGTTCGATGGAGAGGTTCGTGGCCGTTCTTCTTGAGCACACCGCCGGCAAGCTTCCCCTCTGGCTCATCCCCGAGCAGGCGGTGATCCTTCCCATCAGTGAGAAATTCAATGA
>CAYROR010000092.1:0-5013 GCA_964425935.1 uncultured Sangeribacter sp. | reverse complement strand
AAATGCCAAGATCAGTAAATCATGTAGCCTCAAGGGCTAAAAGAAAGAAAATACTGAAACTCACCCGTGGTTACTACGGCAGCCGCCGCAACGTGTGGACAGTGGCCAAGAACACTTGGGAGAAGGGTCTTACTTACGCATATCGCGACCGCAAGCAGAAAAAGCGCGATTTCCGTGCCCTCTGGATCCAGCGTATCAACGCTGCCGCAAGAATGGAAGACCTCTCATATTCCAAGCTGATGGGTCTCATCCACAAAGCAGGTATAGAGATCAACCGCAAGGTTCTCGCCGATCTCGCCATGAACAATCCAGCAGCGTTCAAGGCAATAGTACAGAAAGTGAAATGATTAATTTCCCAAAATTAATTTTTGAGGCGTAGCCCTGTGAAGGGAGGCGCCTTTTTTCTGTTTTATTAGGCGTATAGGTCAAAATGGAGGCTAAAATCGCTGTAAATATCGTGCAAATCAGTATGTTATCACACTTCAAAAGTTTTGAACGTATATGTTAGACTTAATAAGTGTATATAACTCGCTGATATTTAGCATTATGCAATTTGGTAGATGCCAAGAAAAACCCATGAATAGCCTCCCATTTGACCTATAAGCCTTTTATTATTGGAGTGATGGGATAAGAAAAAGGTCGGAAAACTTGCGTTTCCCGACCTGCGGATTTTTTTAAGAGTAATCTTTATGAATTGGATGATCCCTCTGAGGATGATGAATTGCTATTCTGGGAACCGTTGTTGGCGGCCCCCTCTTTATTGAGACGCGTGATAATGTTTGTGAAATAGACGGTGAATACCGGGAATATCATCAGGCCGATTGCGGCGAGAACAACCGAGAGGACCTTACCCACCGGAGTGACGGCAATGATGTTGCATCCAACAGTTGTAGCATCCATAAACGCCCACCACACGGCGTCCATATAGTCCTTTACGAGAGGGTTGACTCCAGCCTCAAAGAGATAGAAGGCAAGAGATCCGAAATAAATGGAGAAGAGAGTGGTGAGGATATATGACCAGAGGAGACTGGTGGCTTTGTTAGCAGTGAACCATCCGACCACAATAGCCATTGCATATCCGCCCCTCACAAGAGGAATATATCCGATACAATAGGTGAGCATGGGGGAGAAATGCCAGCCATAGTGGGCTATGATGCTGTTGTAGGGGATAGATACAAGGAAAAAGAGGAAACGGCTCCTCAGATATTGACCCTTGTGGGGCGACATGAAGAATTCTATAAAGAAATCAGCGAGGAAAACCACGCAAATCCAGAACTGAGCCTTGATGAATCTCGGCTGGGTGTAGAACTGTTCATTGTGAAACGTGTCGATGGAAATCAAGACAACAAGGATAACCGAAATGATAAGGATGATGATATGGAGGAATGAATAGATTCCTCCCTTCACGAATTTCTCGTTAAGTTTCTGAAGGCCGGAAGCCGGTTTTTGTTGAGTTGTGGAGTCCATAGAGGAATAAATATTAAGGTTTAAGTCGGGAACCACTGCGGTTCTATTGAAAAAACGTTTAATCCCTCCAAAAGGTTAGGTCAAGACATGAAAAAGTCGCACCCTGTGGGGGATGCGACTTGATGAAGATTCCTTTTTATCAATAAAGCTTCAATGATAGCTATCAGGCCATCTTGAGGGCAAGATCCGTGATCCAGATCCAGAGAGGACAGAATCCGATGAAGAGGATCACTGAAAGAGTCAGCGAAGAAGTACCGGTAGCGGTGTAGACGTTGTATTCGTCGGCGATGATGATTCCGGAGAATGCCGGGGGAAGAGCGCCTGCAACGACAAGCATCTTGAGGTTTTCGGGATCCATCTTGAAGATGAGGCCGAGAATTAGGATCACTGCCGGCATCATGATCATTTTCATGATGGAACCGAGCACAGCCTGCCAGTTGAGGGAGAACTTGATGGCTGAAAGAGTGATACCGGCTGAGAACACGGCCATGGAAGCGTTAGCCTTGGCGATAAGGTCGAAAGAGGGGCTGAGCTCCTTAGGCCAGGGAATTCCAGCCACTACCCATACGACGGCGAGGATAGGAGCCCATGCCACAGGCTGAGCCAAAGCGTGGAGCACCGGTTTCCATGCGCTCTCTTTCTTTGAGGAGCCCGGATTCTGTTTCTCAAGAGAAGCATTCATGAGAGAAAGTCCGACCGGAATACCAATTGCATTGACTACGATACCAACGATTGCAACAACAAGAGCGACTGCGGGAGATGTTCCGAAGATAGGCTCCAGAACTGCGAATCCCAGAAAACCGATTGTCGGAGAACCACTGATAAGGGCTGAAACTGCGGCATCGGCGCCGGTGTTTTTCTTAAAGCAGTATTTGAAGACGAAGTAGACAATCATGAAGCAGGCCATGATGCCAACTGCCGAAATGATCGTGAGCTTGATATCCTTGACGAGATCCGCGCGCGATGCCTGGACGATCGAAACGAACAGAGCGGCCGGCAATGCGAAGTCAAGCACAACTTTATTGAATTTTTTTGCGTCGTCGCCGGAGAATGCTCCCTTCTTTCCGGCAATATAACCGGCGAGCATCACCACTATGATCGGCACAATAGCATATAATATGACGTGAGAAATATTCATAATAGCGTTGATTTAATAATTAAAGAAAAATAGACGTCCGGCTTCCGGACTTCCGGAAACCGGACGTCATCAAAAAATTTTTATATGAGAGTCATATTTCAGACAATGTGCTTAAACCGTGTAATCAATAAGTGGTGCCGGATTCAGATATCCGATGTGGCCGCTTTCTTTACCGGAGTCAGCTGCAAGCTGAACGTCGATCAGACAAGGTTTCTTTGACGCGATTGCCTCTGTGAGGGCCTTGGTGAGTTCTTCAGGAGTCTTCACATAATAGTTCTGCGCACCGAATGCCTCGCCGATCTTGTCATATCGGGCAGCAATGTCGAGAGTGGTGGGGGCCGGAGCGTCTTTACCGCTCGGATCAACTCCTACTCCATTATAGATACCGCCGTTGTTGAACACAACCACCGTGCAGGGGAGTTTGTAGCGGCAGATAGTCGCGAAGTCCATTCCGGAGAAGCCGAAGGCAGAATCACCCTCTATCGCCACAACTGATTTGCCAGTGGCTACGGCTGCACCGATTGTGGAGCCCATGCCCATACCCATGATCGACCATGACGCGCAGTCAACGCGGTGGCGAGGCAAAGCCATGTCGATGGTGTCGCGGGCGTCGTCAAGGGTATTGGCGCCCTCATTGATCAGGATTACGTCAGGGTTAGATTCAAGGATCGGCTTGATGGCGCCCAGGGCTGTCCAGTGGGTCATCGGCATGTTGGATGCGGCATCCTTGAGCCTCTGTTCAAATTTCGCGTTTTTAACTTTGGTCTCAGCCTGAAGACTGGGCACCCATGTCGGATCAATGCTCATCTTCATGGTTGAAAGCTTGTCGAGAATAGCTTCCAGCGAGAGGTTCATGTCGCCTACCACAGGAGCGGCAATAGGCACGTTGCGGTCAATCTCCTGAGGTTCAACGTCAAGCTGAACAAATTTCATTTCAGGATTCCATTTGCCTCGGCCAAAGGAGAGCATCCAGTTGATTCGGGCTCCGATAACGATCGTGACGTCGGCTTTCTCCATGATTGTAGAACGGCATGAGAGGGCACTGAGGTCACCCTTATCGGGAAGAAGACCCTTAGCCATTGACATTGCGAGATAAGGGATCTTGTAGGTGTCCGATAGTTTCTTGATAAGTTCCTCAGCCTGAGCCTGCGCTGCACCCTTGCCGAGAAGAATTGCAGGGCGCTTTGCTGAAGCGATGATTTCGGCAGCACGCTCAACTGCGCTCTCATTAGGAGCTACGGGAGAATAAACGTCGACAGGTTCATAGAAGAGTTTCTCTGCTTCGGAAGCATCCATGATCTCGCCGAGAGCAGGAGTTGTCATGTCGATATAGACTCCGCCCGGACGACCGCTGACCGCAGCGCGGTAAGCACGTGCTACAGCTGCCGGGATATCCTTTGCATGGCTGCATCTGAAGGCGGCCTTGACAAACGGACGGGCAGTGTTGAGCTGATCAAGCTGTTCGTAGGTGCCCATATTCATGTCGACCATCGTCGGATCCGATGCGCCTGAAATCTGAATCATAGGATAGCAGTTGACTGTTGCATTCGTAGTGGCTGTCAGGCCATTGAGAAATCCAAGAGATGAAACAGTCAGTAAAACGCCCGGTTTCTTTGTCAGGAAACCATGTGTGGCGGCAGCCATGCCGGCTTGTTGTTCGAAACGGAATCCGTAATAGTTCATTCCGATTTTCTGCATTGCATAAGCCACCTCGGTGACAGGTATTCCCACCAGTCCATATACGTCCATAAGTCCAAGACGTTTAAGAGATTCCGCAAGAATATACATGCCGGTGACCTGTTCGGGGAATTTCGGAGTAGTCTGTGTGTTGTCCATAGTAAATATAGTGTTGATAATAGATTAAAAAATACAAGACAGGCTCGGCATTCGCCTGCAGGCGATGACGAGCCTGTCCGAAAAAAGTTTTTGATAATCAAAGTGTGATTACATCTGTCCGTTGGCAAGAGGAGCTGTTGTGCCGTTCTTTGCAAACGACTGGATCTGATCTTCAGTGTAACCGAGGCCTTTGAGGATTTCGTCGGTGTTGCCGCCGAGAGTAGGACAAGGACCGTAGGTAGGCTGGTAGTTCGACATTGTGAAAGGACATCCGACAGTTACGAATTCTCCGATTTCACCACCCTGATTGATCTTTACAAGGGTATTGCCGTCGTAAGAAGTCGGGTCAGACATGATCTCCTTGGTTGAGAGAACCGGGCCGACAGGAACACCTGCCTTGCTGAGGATTTCAGTGACCTCAAATTTTGTCTTGTCGGCAGTCCATTCTCCGACACGTTTGTAGATTTCCTGTTTGTGACGGTCGCGGGCATCAGCCGTGTTGAAATCAGGGTTGGTGAGCCAGTCTTCGAAACCGAATGCCTTGCAGGCGAGCTCGAAATCTTTCGCTCCAC
>CAYROR010000091.1:0-5086 GCA_964425935.1 uncultured Sangeribacter sp. | reverse complement strand
AAAAATGAAATATAAGCTCATCCATAACCAGAATTCCGACCGCCTGATTCTTATCTTCGCCGGCTGGAGCACCGACCCCGATTTCTATTCAGACGTCAGGATGGAGGGATATGACGTTATGGTGGCATGGGATTATTCGGATCTTGCTTTCCCGCCATCGGTGCTTAATGGCTACACCACCATCTGTCTGTTTGCCTGGTCGCTTGGAGTTTTCGCGGCGTCTGCATCCCTTCCATGGGATCGCATCTCTCTGGCAGTGGCAATCAACGGCACCCAGTTTCCGGCTGACGATTCGAAGGGGATTCCCGAAGAGATATTTCTGGCCACACACGACAGGCTTGATGAAAGGAATCTTCTCAAATTCCGGAAAAGGATGATCGGGAAAAGATTTGGAGAGATCTCAAAACGATTCGCTCGTAATGATGTCGAAATGCTGAAAGAGGAACTCCGGAATATTCATTCCGCTTCCCGTAACGCCGATCCTAAAGGAGTATGGGACAAGGTAATTATCTCTTCCGACGATTTGATTTTCCCTCCACATAACATGCAGGAGGCATGGAAATACCACCCCTTGAATCCGGAGATAAGGATTCAAGCCGCGCCCCATTTCATCGATATAAAAGACGTGGTTTGCGGAGCAGTGCCGAGAAGGGATAAAGTGGGAGAACGATTCAGAAAGGCAATCTCTACCTACGACACCACTGCCTCCGCGCAACGTTTGGCAGCCGCATCACTCGTGGAATCCATTCCGCCGGAAACATCTTCCGGAAACGTTCTCGAGATCGGTCCAGGAAGCGGACTCCTGACATTTCAGCTTGGAAGGAAATTCAAAATCCAGACTATGGATTTCATTGATCTCTACGACACTCCCGATTTCGGCGTAGCCTCCCGGGAGAACCATTTTGCCGGAGATGCAGAAGACTGGCTGGAGGAAAGAGCAAAAGCGGCTCCTGAATCCTACGACCTGATAGTATCGGCGTCCGCAATGCAATGGTTTGTGAATCCGGAACGTTTTTTCAGAAACTGCCGCCGTCTCCTCAAACCCGGAGGAGTGCTCGCATGTTCCACTTATCTTCCCGGCACACTCCGGGAAATCAACGAGGTCAACCCATTCGGCCTTGTTTATCGCAGCCGGGAACGTCTCTCTGCTATAGTTGATAATTTTTTCGACGAAGTGGAAATGCACTCCGATGAATTACGGCTTGAGTTCGGCTCTGCGAAAGAGGCATTGCGCCATCTCGTCATGACCGGAGTTGGAGGGTCAGCCGCCAACAATCTCCCTTTGCATGAAATACTGAAAACATTTCCAAGAACGCTGACCTACCTTCCGCTCTATATAATTGCAAGGTAACTCAGCCTTCCATCTCATAATAAGCCCGGACTCAATTCAGAGCCCGGGCTTATTATATGATATCTTATGATCTGTGATCAACGCTTGATGAGCTTGTGGCGCTCGGTTCCGGCAGCCGTCTCCACAACCACCACATAATGCCCGGCAGAAAGAGACGACACTTCCACGTCGAGTGAAGATCCTCCTTCTCCGTTCACATTTAGTACCAGTGTTCCAGCTATACTATATATCTTCACGCATATAATTTCATCGGCTGAAACAACAGTAGTGTAATCCGAAGCAGGATTAGGATAGATTCCCTTCTGCTCAGTTTCAACGTTTCCAACACCAGCAGACAGATCACGCTTGAAGTATTTGCCACCGCCTACCTTATTAGTTACATCCCAACCGAGATCGTTTTGTCCATCAACAGTGTGCCATCCGTAAGGATCCATCTTGAAAACAAGATTCTCCGGAACCTGACTGACGTTTACAGGAGTAGTCAATGTTTGCGAATAGCCCTTGCCAACCATAAAGTTTACCGTTGGGTTTGAGATCGACAGCCAACCGTTGACACCATCAGCGCCTCCCCAGTAGTTAACCTTGTCACTAAAGAGACCGGATGTGACATTGATCGTAAGCGCCACTTCAAATTCGTCACCGACTATATATGGATCATTTTTTGTTCCTGAACCCTTGAACGCTCCATTGACGGTCCAGCTGCCGGAGAAACTCAACTCTCCGGTGGGCACCTCAAGAATCTCAATTTCAAGAGGCTCTCCTTCAAGAGCCTTTCCGCTGTCATCAACGATTGAGATAGTGTATTTCCCCGGTTTGAGAGCCTCTCCGCCACTGATAAACTCAGCAGAGATCTCAACGTCAAGAGATTGGCCGTCAACAAGATCAACCCAGGGGCCATTCCCCTTCATGGATCCTGCCACATATCCCTTTTCATTATTTGCCCTGAGATTAATATTTCCAAGATACTCCACTCCGGAATTAGTAATAGTAGCGGTAAAGGAACCCTTGTTGCCGGCGTAGAAAAGCCCATCCATCTTAAGATTTTCGAAACTCATATTCCTTTCCGGAGTCGTTCTCTTCGAAACGATCTTCTCTTCATCACAAACAAGGGTGATGTAATCACTCTGTCCAACCCGGTAATGAATCGTGAAAACCTCATCATTATATTTGAATGCAGGGCGGGCCTCATATTCTCCCGAAGCAGGAAGTTCATTCGCCTTCACCGAGATGCTGGCGATGGAATTCATGCTTGGACTACCATAATGGCTCTTGAAGTCGAAGCTTGTGCCCTCGATAAATTTTGATTCGCCACCACCTACGGGAGTCACGACAACGCCAAGAGTCACCTTCATATCATTGATACATGAATAATAGAATGCGCCCCCGTTTGACTTGAACTGTATTCTCTCATTTCTTTTGGTAGTTGTCTTCTCTGTCACCAGCGTGCCTTCTCCGAGGAGGCGGGCAGTGAACTGAGTGTCTTCTCTGGCTGGCATCAGGTTAAAACATGCATCCTGCCCGGCATTATAGCCGGCTGCGGAGCCACCGATTCCCTGGCTTGAGGGATCAAGGCCCGTCAGAAGGAAATAACCGTCGCTCGAACCTCCCCATCCCCAGTTGAGATGGAAGAAACCATTCTGACTGTAGCCGTCGATCACGAAAGCATGACCGCCACCGTCGTTATAACCTGAATATACAACCGGACGCCTTGCCTCAACCTCACGATAAATCATCTCCACCCATTCATCGTGTCCGAAATAGTTGCGGGAAAGATGGAGTGCCGACTTGTCGAAATTCATGTATTTAACCACGCCGTAGAGCGCATTGTAGGTCCATGCACCCGACGAATTTTTACCATATCCCATGCATGAGGCGTTTCCAACAGCCGCCAGCAAGACGGCCACTGCGTTACGCTGCTCTTCGGTGCCGGCTCCATGTCCATAGTTGTCGATCATCTGATCCCATTCGAAATTGGTCTCTCCAAAGTTCCAGGTCAGCTCATATTTCTTCTTGTCAACCTCAAATTCATAGGTATGTTCCCCGACTCCTGTTGCTGGCCATTTATGATAATTAACGGCCTGCGACATGGCTGTAGCGGTGCAGCCCGAAGGGGAACGACTGCCGTCAAACTCCGGACAGAGATCATTATATGGTTGGTCCTGATTCCACTGAGTGGTGCAAAGTGGAGCAACGGATGCAAAGTCGCCGTCTGTATCACCTCTGACACCCAGCCCATGGGCAACCGCATATTCAAGGAGACGGCCATAGTTGCCAAGCCAGTCGGTCAGTGCCGGAGGCATATTGTCGGGGTCAATCACTCCATTGTCGGCATATCCGAGAACGGGAGGCATCACGTCGTCGGCGGCAAGAACGACATAACCCTTCCCGGAAGGGTCGTTCATCACATACGCCACATTCAGATCTGCCACTTTCTGAGTGAAAGCCACGTCAGACGATGCTCTTGTGGCAAGCCCGCTGAACCGCACGGGCGCATTCTTCACAGCTTCCTCCACACTAAGCTGCCTCGCCTCGACAGCAGGCGAGAGAGCCATAGCGGCCGCTGAAATCAACGCAAAATTGAGTAAGAGTTTTTTCATGCAGTTTTTTGTTAGGTTATTTTTAAGTTTTAAAACGCTACTTTAATTAGCTTCACTCCCGGCCTTCAGGGAAAAATCTGGAGAATTCCGGCGGGAGAGGAGCCTCCAATGAAATTGGAATCTTGCTGACAGGATGAATAAATTCAATATGGCGTGCAAGAAGAGAGATTCCGCCATCCGGATTACTGCGCCGGGCTCCATATTTCAAATCTCCTTTTATAGGATGGCCTGTAGCTGAAAGCTGTGCCCGGATCTGATGCTTACGCCCTGTGAGAAGATCTACTTCCACAACCGTATAGCGATCCCCTTTTGAGACGGTGCGATATCTGAGTTCTGAAATCTTTGCGGCAGGATTTCCAGCTTCCGCGATAAACGTTTTGTTTATCCTCGAATCAGAAACAAGATAATTCCTGAGTGTGGCTTCCTCCGGCACCGGATGTCCTTCCACAATCGCCCAATACGTTTTATGAATCTCCCCTTTTCTCAACATCTCGTTCAGCCGTGTCAGTGCCTTTGAGGTTTTCGCGAACACCACGAGTCCTGACACCGGGCGGTCTATACGGTGCACAACACCACAAAAGACATTTCCGGGCTTATTGTATTTCTCTTTCAAATACCTCTTTATCTCCTCCGAAAGGGGAGTATCGCCGGTTTTGTCTCCTTGCACAATCTCGCCGCAAGCTTTGTTGACAACGATTATATGATTGTCTTCGTAGACCACTTCCATTGGAAAAATCTCCTTTGAAACAATTAAAGCCGACTCAACAGAATCGGCTTTTTCTGGTGGCGGGGGCAGGACTCGAACCTACGACCTTTGGGTTATGAGCCCAACGAGCTACCACTGCTCCACCCCGCGGTGTTATTTTCGAGTGCAAAATTACATCAAATTTCAATACCATCCAAATATTTCTTCAAAAAAATTTTACCTTCACAATTGTTAAATTTTATTAATATCACAACATTTCATTTTAAATCAGCTTATTATTTGAAATATAGCCCGAAATTTTTCCTTAAAAATGCTGTAAAATTTCCAGAAATATCTCTTTTTGGCCCGATTTTTTTGCCGGATTCTCACCATTATTTTATTCTATGGATTTTTTTTCTTAATTTTGCCTGCGAAAGAGGAAAAGAACGGTTC
>CAYROR010000090.1:0-5192 GCA_964425935.1 uncultured Sangeribacter sp. | reverse complement strand
TAGCACGCCACCCTCTCACGGTGGAGACTCGGGTTCGAGTCCCGGATCGGCTACACGAGGATTGTCGGGAGACAATCCTTTTTTTATGCCCTCTCGAACTCTACTGCCAATACATTTGTTATAGAGTCAAAGGAGGATCAAACAGGAAGCCGACAACGACTTCTCCCCCTAAAAAAATTTAAATCAAAACTATTTAAAACATTCACCTATTATGAAAACATTATCCATCATCTTCTACGTCATCGGTTCAATCCTGTTGATCGTTTCCTGCTTCACTGTCAGCGTGAGCGCCACATGGTGGCTCGGCGGTCTTGCAGTCGTTTCCCTTATCGTCGGATGCGTATTCCAGTTTAACGCCAACCGCGATGAACAGATGACATTCCATCACCATCACGAGTGATCCGCCCCATCCGGATTTCAGGAATATTATTTATAAATTCTCAAAAATACTGCAGGCCTGCGACAACGTCGCAGGCTTTCCTATATCTATAAGGTGAAGATCTCTTTGAAGAAATCCTCCCACCCTGCTCTTCCGCTCCTTTGATAGATAATAGTTCATCACCGGATAAGCACCATCGCCAAACAACTGCCGCATCTCCATTGCCATTCCTTCCCCGACAATATGGATTCCACTGAAAGCATACTCTTTCGATTGCGGATTTAAACGGAAACCTTCCGGGCGGAAACTTCCCGAGGAAAGATCATGCCATCCCTCAAGATTCATATCCTCATTGAAAACGAGTTTCCGCGATGATTCCCTGTCGCTCACAAGAAGAGTAGCGTCGTTGCCCGAAGAAAGGTGGACCGTCATCAACATTCCAAGATCTGCGTCGCTAAGGATATCGACGTTATGGACAAGAAAAGGCGCCCCCTCGAAAAAAGAGGATGCCTTAGCTATGCCTCCCCCGGTGTCAAGAAGCATCCCCGATTCATCGCTAATCCTCACCGGCCAACTTTTATCAGCGAGGAAATCTATTATCTGGGAGGAGAAATGATGCACGTTGACAACGATATCATCAAAACCCTGCGATAGCAGTTTCTCGACAACACGCTGAAGCATCGGCTGTCGGCCTACAGGAACAAGAGCCTTCGGATGAGAATCAGTCCACGGCTTCAGGCGGCTTCCAAGACCCGCTGCAAGAATAAGAGCCTTCATTCGGTTAATTTTACTAATTGAATAATCTCGCTGACTATAAAACCTTATTGAGCGACTGCTCCCTATGACATATATGAACTTCCACAGCAGGGAAAAGTTCCTTAAGCTTGTGTGCAAACGATTCAGCGCAATAAACGGAACGGTGTTGCCCTCCGGTGCATCCGAAGCCCACCTGAAGCGAACTGAATCCCCGGCGAAGATATGCGGCAACCGAAGGAGTCACGATCTCGACGGCCGACTCGACAAACTTCTGCACCTCTCCCCTCTCTTCAAGAAACTCAATCACCTCGCCGTCAAGACCAGTGAGCTTCTTATATCTGTCATAACGGCCGGGATTATGCATTCCGCGGCAGTCAAACATGAATCCGCCCCCGTTACCCGACAAATCCTCGGGATAGCCACGCTTATAGGAGAAACTGAAAACACTGACCACAAGCTTCCCTGATGGCAAAAGAGATGCGAAACGACTCGAAATCAAGCTCTGGCAGACACGGCGCAACTCCGGCCATCGGTCAATCGCTCCCTCTTCAAGAAGCGCCGATAGATTGCCGAGAGCTGCCGGTATGCTTTCAATAAAATGGGCTTTCCTCTCCACAAGCCCCCGGAAACCGTATGCCCCGAGCACCTGAAGGGTCCTGAAAAGGGAGAAACGTGGCAATTCCCTCATAATGGTCTCAACATCTAACCCACGGATAGACGACAAAGTTTCGGCATAATGAGCAAACAACCTTCTCCGTTCATCCGAGGTAAAACCGGCCTTGGCTTGCCAGAGAAAAGAAACCGCATCATAAATCATCGGCCCCTTCCTTCCTCCCTGGAAATCGATAAGCCAGAGTTTTCCATCCGAAACCATAATATTGCGGCTCTGGAAGTCTCTGTACATGAAACCCTGAAGCTTTTCCGGCACTTCCGAAAGAGACACCGCAAGATCTTGAAAATCATCCTCAAGAGCATCCTCGTCAAACAGAATTCCACAAGGTTTCAGCATCTCATATTTGAAATAATTCAGATCCCACATTATCTGCCTGCGGGAAAAAGGACGGGAAGAAACAAGCGGCGCCCATATCTCCTCAGGTTCTGTCTGAAGCGATGCAAGGGCTTCGAGAGCTTTCTCAGCAAGTGGAATCCTGTCGGGGCCGTCGAGCAGAGAAAGCAGCGAAACATCTCCGAGATCTTCAAGAAGATATGAATGGGCATCAGCCGAAACATCATATATCTCGGGCATATTATGTCCGCACGCGCGAAACGCACGCGCAAGCGAGATAAAAGTGGTGTTCTCCTTGCGGTCAGGACCTGTGGCACCGATCACCGGGGTCAACCCCGGAGCCGACAGCCTGACATAGACCCTGTCTGACCCGGCGCCCGGGAGCCGCTCACACGAAGGCGTCATCCCGTAGCGCCGAAAAAACAGCCCCTCGGCTGATTCAGATGTGTCGCGGGGAAGAGCGCCGGAGAAATCATCTCGGAGTTTTTTATCGATAATGCCCATATACTATTGATAATCAATCTTATTAATCTAATCCCTCTTTTCCGGGCCATTCGCGGAAGAGGCCTCGGAGAGGAATCCGGATGCAAAATTAAGCATTTTTTATTCTAATAATATTGCCGAAGCCATCAAATTTATTTATCTTTGCGACATAGTTCACCTAAAGACTCAAAAAAATTAGTTTCAGAACATAACAAGTCATAAATAAAAACTAAACAATGGCTAAAATCGAAGACTACAATTTCGCAGGTAAAAAAGCCATCGTCAGGGTTGACTTCAACGTGCCCCTCGACGAAAACGGCCACATCACTGACGACACCCGCATCCGCGGTGCGCTCCCCACACTTAAGAAGATCCTTGCCGACGGAGGAAGCCTCATCCTCATGTCTCACATGGGCAAGCCCAAAGGCAAGGTGAATCCCAAGTACAGCCTTTCTCAGATCCGTGAAGACGTAGCCAAGGCTCTTGGAACCGACGTTAAATTCGTTCCCGACTGCATGGACGCTGCAGAAGCTGCCGCTGACCTTAAGCCCGGAGAAGTGCTTCTTCTTGAAAACCTCCGTTTCTATCCCGAAGAGGAGGGGAAGCCCGTCGGCATCGACAAAGCTGACCCGGGATATGACGCTGCCAAGAAAGAGATGAAAGATCGTCAGAAAGACTTCGCAAAGAAACTCGCCGGATATGCCGACGTTTACGTAAACGACGCTTTCGGCACCGCACACCGCAAACACGCTTCGACTGCTGTTGTGGCCGACTATTTCGATGCCGACAACAAGATGCTCGGTTATCTCATGGAGAAAGAGGTGCAGGCTGTCGACAATATCCTTAAGGACATCAAGCGTCCCTTCACGGCCATCATGGGCGGCTCCAAAGTCAGCACCAAGATCGGTATAATCGAAAACCTCATGGACAAGGTAGACAACCTTATCCTCTGTGGCGGCATGACCTATACTTTCGCCAAAGCACAGGGTGGAAAGATCGGACAGAGCATCGTGGAAGACGACAAGCTTGACCTCGCTCTCGACATCATCAAGCAGGCCAAAGAGAAAGGCGTCAACCTCATTCTCGGCACCGACTGCGTAGCGGCCGACAGCTTCAGCAATGATGCCAAGACAATCGTTTGTCCCGCCAACGACATTCCCGACGGTTGGGAAGGTCTTGATGCAGGTCCTGAAACACGCAAGGCCTTCGCTGAGGCAATCGAGCCCTCCAAGACTATCCTCTGGAACGGCCCTGCCGGTGTGTTTGAATTCGACAACTTCACAGCGGGCTCCCGTGCGATTGCCGACGCCATCGTGAAAGCCACCGACAACGGTGCCTTCTCACTCGTAGGCGGCGGCGACTCTGTAGCATGTGTCAACAAGTTCGGACTTGCCGACAGCGTTTCTTACGTTTCCACCGGTGGCGGCGCACTCCTTGAGGCTATCGAGGGGAAAGTGCTCCCGGGCGTGGCAGCTGTGAAATAAATCCCCGATGACATCAGATTTTCAAACAATGGCGCCGGATTCCGGTTCCATTGTTTGAAAACATCTTATTCATCAAGCAAACAATCGGTTAACCTCCAGACTCATGTATTTTCTACCTTCTGATAATGCCATGAGCCATCCCTCCTGAAAATGATTCATCAGAAAAAAATCACATTTTTTCGGGACAGGAATATTGTTTTATTCAAATTTAATTGTAATTTTGCGCTGTCAATGCGACAAAAAGCATAAAACAACCTTAACCGGAAAAACTTCCGGAGGAAACTCCGGAGCGCGCCGATAACGATGAAAAAACTTTAAACAAGAAAAATAAAACACTTATAATCATCAAACAAACAACAATTTAACATTATGGAATCTCAGAATCCCAAGACCCAGGCCGCTAACATTGCAGCCAAAGTGAAAAAGGAAGAGAAAATCAGCAACATCCGCGGTATCCGCAACGCCTTCCTTGTGATCATCGCATGCGCAATCGCAGCAGTGTGCATCTTCCTCTTCGGAATGGGCGCACCCGGCAACTTCGAAGGCAATGACCCCGCAGGTCACCCCATCAACCTCGCAGGTACTGTCTACAAAGGTGGTTTCATCGTGCCTATCCTGATGACTCTTCTTCTCACTGTGATCGTTCTTTCGATCGAGCGCTGGATCGCCCTCTCTTCAGCAAGCGGCAAGGGCAACACAACCAAATTCGTTGCCGACATCAAGGCTGACCTCGCTGCCAACAACATCGCCGCTGCCAAGGAGCGTTGCCGCAAGCAGAAAGGTTCCGTTGCTTCTGTTGTTTACAACACTCTCGTGAAATACGAGGAGATGGACGCCAACACCGTTCTCAGCAAGGAGCAGAAACTCACCACACTCCGCAACGAGGTTGAAGAGGCTACCGCTCTTGAGATGCCTTCTCTTTCTCAGAACCTCCCCATCGTGGCTACCCTCACAACTCTCGGTACTCTCGTCGGTCTTCTCGGAACCGTTATGGGTATGATCAAATCATTCCAGGCTCTTGCATCTTCAGGTTCACCTGACTCAACCGAGCTCTCTACCGGTATTTCCGAGGCACTTGTGAACA
>CAYROR010000089.1:0-5621 GCA_964425935.1 uncultured Sangeribacter sp. | reverse complement strand
CAAGAAGACCACCGTATTCGCGTGCGAAGGGAACACCCTGAGCCACACACTGGTCGATGATATTGTTTGAAACTTCAGCAAGACGATAGACGTTTGCCTCGCGGGCACGGTAGTCGCCGCCCTTCACTGTGTCGTAGAAGAGACGATAGACTGAGTCGCCGTCGTTCTGATAGTTCTTGGCTGCGTTGATACCGCCCTGAGCCGCGATGGAGTGTGCGCGGCGGGGGCTGTCCTGAATGCAGAAGTTGAGCACGTTGAAGCCAAGTTCTGCGAGAGTGGATGCTGCGGAAGCACCGGCGAGGCCCGTGCCGACCACGATCACGTCAAGACGGCGCTTGTTGGCGGGGTTGACAAGTTTCTGATGAGCCTTGTAATTGGTCCATTTTTCAGCGACAGGACCCTCCGGGATCTTGGAATCGGCCGGATTCATTACTTTTACTTTCTCTATTGTATTTTCCATATCGCTTCTCAGTTATTGGGTTGGTTCTGGGTCTCGGTGTCGGCGGGAGCCGGAGCAGCGGCTTCCTCTTCGGCCACCTCCACGCTGTCAAGATAGTTCAGAAGAGCCACGGCACGTTCCAGAGTGGCAACACGGCCGGGATAATCGGGATCGTTCTGGAAATAGGACTGAGCCTGAGGATCCTTCATCTGTTTGAGGGTGCCTTCAACCATCTGTTTCATCTGGTCGTAGGGAGCGGCGGCGATTGCCTGGGCTGCATCGGGACCGAAGTCTTTCTCAAACATCGGAACGAGCATCTCGCGATATTGTGAGCGGAGTGTCGGGTCGGTCTTGTAGTAGTTGTCGGAAGCCTTCACGGTGAAGACGATGGCCTGGGCGATGAAGAGGGCCACTACGATGGTGCTCCACCAGCAGGCGATCTTCTTAAGACGCTCGATCCAAACCTGATTGTCCCAACCGATCGACTGGAACATCGACCAGAAACCATGGTTGAAGTGGAACCAGAGGGCTACGAAACCGATGATGTAGACGATGGGAGTGTAGACGCAGGAGAAGGCTTCCTGAAGGAAGAGGGTGCCCGCTGCGGGGGGAAGGACGTCGTGGACGCCGCGGATCTCCTGGAGCTGCATCTTTGCCCAGAACTGGATGAGATGGACCACGAGGAAGGCAAGGATGACGATGCCGAGAACGAGCATGTTCTGGCTTGACCATTCAACCGACTTCGGCCTCTTTGAAATTTCATAACGGATCACACCACGTGCGCGACGGTTCTGAACTGTCAGCATCACGGCGTAGATGATGTGGATGATGAGCAGCACTGCCAGACCGGCGGAGGCGATCAGTGCATACCAGTTGGCACCCAGAAATTCGCAGATGGAATTGTAGGCGGCTGGCCAGCAGATGGCAATGGCATTCATCAAACAGTGGAATGTGACGAACAGGACGAGGCATGCCCCGGTGAGGGCCATGACGAATTTACGTCCTACGGATGAGCATGTTAACCACATAGCAGATTGTGTTTTAATGAATTTGGTTATAGTTTGTTTGTGTTGTGTCAGTTTGAAGTGGAACCTGCCGTAGGCCGACAGATTGACCCGAGAACAGACCGCTATTCCCGGTTCATTGTGCAAAATTATTATAATTTACCGATAAGGCAAAGTTTTTGGAGCTCTTTTTTTGATATTGATGGCGGAAGCCTCCTCTTATATAAGATTGGCCCGAATCACGGACACCACTTTTTCGGCCTCCGCTTCTCCCACCCATGGGCCGGAGGGGATGCAGAGCCCGCGGTTGAAAAGGTCTTCGCTCACTCCGTTGGTATAAGCCGGGCTGCCTGAGAAGAAGGGCTGCAGATGCATAGGCTTCCAGAGCTGGCGCGTCTCGATGTTGCGGGCTTCGAAGCAGCGTCTCATGGCCTCCGGCACGCTGCAGGCGTCATCGCCACGCACTCTGACGCCAGGTTGAAAAGTGACGGTGCAGAGCCAGAAATTGCTGTCGCTCCCCGGGATCTCGTTTTCGTGGAGGCTGACACCGGGAAGGTCGGTGAGGAGCTGGCGGTAGAGAGCCTGGATGCGACGGTGGTGGCTGATGTGTTGCTCAGCTATCGTCATCTGGCCGCGGCCGATGCCGGCGCTGACGTTGCTGAGCCTATAGTTGAAGCCTACGCGCTCATGTTCATACCAGGGTTTCGGTTCGCGCGACTGGGTGGCATAGCTCGTCACCAGACGGGCCGTGGCTTCATCCGGGCAGACAAGGGCGCCACCGCCGGAGGTGGTGATCATCTTGTTGCCGTTGAACGACATTATGCCGAATCTTCCGAATGTGCCGCAGGGACGGCCGAAGTAAAGACTTCCGAATGCCTCGGCCGAATCTTCGATCACCGGGATCTCCCATTTGGCAGCCACGTCCATGATCTCATTGATCTTTGCCGGCATGCCGTAAAGATAGACGGGGATGATGGCTCTTGGTTTCTTCCCGGTCTTCCTCACTCTGTCGGCTATCGCTTCGTCGAGCAGCACAGGGTCCATGTTCCACGTCGCCGGTTCAGAATCCACGAAGACGGGGGTGGCGCCAACATAGGTGACAGGATTTGCCGAGGCGCTGAAGGTGAAGCTCTGCACCATCACTTCATCGCCGGGGCCGACGCCGAGGGCCACGAGGGCGAGATGGATGGCGGCGGTGCCGGAAGAGAGGGCCACAATCCGCTTCTTTTCAAATTCCTCCCGGTCGGCAGGGGCCACGCTGTCGAGATGGCGCCGGATAAAGAAGTCTTCAAGGTCTTTCTCAAACCCTGTGACGTTTGGGCCGAGGGGCACAATCCAGTTGCCGGCAAAAGCTTCGTCGATAAATTCTTTTTCTCGCCCGCTCATGTGGCAGAGGCAGAGCAATATTCTTTCGTCCATGTCTATCAAGCCATTTCGGCATTTATTTCATTGAGGAAGTTGGCGATTGTCCGGTTTTCAGTCACTATCTTGGAGAGAAACTCCTTGGGATGCATCATGCGGGCCTCCTCGGGCGTTTCTTTCACTTCCACGCGGAGCGTGAGATTGTCGTTGCGCAGATAGTCTCTCAGAAATTCCAGGAGTTTGGTCATCGACATGTCGAATGCCTGAAGCTGGGCGGGATGATCCACGAGAATCCGGAATTCACCCTCCTCCCCCATCTCCGGGGTGGCGGCACGCATGGTGTTGACCAGGATATGCAGTTCCGGATTCCTGGAGATGAAGACTCCCCAGGCTTCCATGAACCGTTCTGGATTTATGGGTTCGTTGCGTCGTTCAAGCGATGAGACAGCAGCTCCCTGTGAGTTCTGGCTGCCGGAAAGCCTGAAAGTGGAGGGCCTTGCGCTCGACTTGGGGCGCGAGGAGGGCGCTACGGGTTGCGGTTGCCTGACGGGCTCCCGATCGGAGGAGGGGGAGGAAACCCGTGGAGGAGGAGCCGGTTGTGGCGAGGGGGCTTCCCGGGGAGGCTGAGTTGCAGGGTGAACTGTCTGGGCCGGTTGCGTCTGGACCGGTTGTGTCTGGGCCGGGGCTGCCGCTTTGTGCTCTTTGGTCGGGTCGCCGAGCGGCACGCGGCGGTCGAGCTGGTCAAAAGGGGGCGTTGCGGGTTTCAGAAGCTGGCAAAGACGAATCAGCGTGAGCTCTACAAGAAGCCGTTTCCCGGAGGAAGTGCGGTAGTTCAGATCGCAGTCGCTCAGAAGCTTCATGGCGGCATAATACCATTGCGCGGGCAGAGAGGATGCCTGTGCCGTGTATCGGGAGGCAATCTCCTCCGAGGTTTCGAGAAGCGATGTGGTGCGTGGCTCGGCTGCCACCATAAGGTCGCGTATGTGGGCCGCCAGGCCGTTCACAAAGAAAAGGGAGTCGAAGCCTTTGTCGCGTATCTCCTTATAGAGAAGAAGGGCTGCGGGCACGTCGCCCTCACGGAATGCGTCGACAAGACGGAAATAGAAGTCATAGTCGAGCACATTGAGATTCTCGATTGTGTTGGCGTAGGTCACTTCGCCACGCGATGAAGCCGCCACCTGATCGAAGATCGAGAGGGCATCGCGCATGGCTCCGTCGGCTTTCAGGGCGATGACGCCGAGGGCGTCGCGGTCAGCTCTGATCCCCTCCGTCTGGGCCACATATTCAAGGTGATCAATCATGTCGTTGACGGTGATCCGCTTGAAATCATAGATCTGACACCGGCTCAGGATCGTGGGGATCACCTTGTGTTTCTCCGTAGTGGCAAGGATGAAGACAACGTATGACGGAGGTTCCTCGAGGGTCTTCAGGAAAGCGTTGAAGGCGGCGTTGGAGAGCATGTGGACCTCATCGATGATGAAGACGCGGTAGCTTCCGGTCTGAGGGGGGACGTTTACCTGCTCCGTGATAGACCGTATGTCGTCGACAGAGTTGTTGGAGGCGGCGTCGAGCTCCACGAGATTGAAGGAGTTGCCCTGATCGATGGCCCGGCATGACTCACACACGCCACAGGCTTCGCCATCCTCGGTGGGGGAGAGACAGTTGATGGTTTTCGCAAATATACGCGCACACGACGTTTTTCCAACGCCGCGCGGTCCGCAGAAAAGATAAGCCTGCGCAAGACGTTTGCTGTCGATGGCGTTTTTTAGAGTGGCAGTGAGGGCGCGCTGCCCCACGACGCTCCTGAACGTGGACGGCCGGTATTTTCTGGCGGAAACTATATATGGTTTCTGTTCTGACATTTTTCTGAGAGAATTGGAATGCAAATATAACACTTTTCCCCTCCTCTTCAAAAAGGAGGCTCGTTTTTTTCGCATCCATTCGCAACAATATCGCCGCCCATCCGTTTAAAAAAAGAAATTACACCGATTATGGCCAAAAGTAAACTTTACACCCGTGGCGGCGACACCGGGATGACTTCTCTCGTAGGGGGGCAACGGATCCGGAAAAACAGTAAGCGTCTGGAGGCTTATGGCACTCTCGACGAGTTTTCCTCTTTTCTGGGATGCGTAAGTTCGGATGACTCTTGTCCGTTGGAAATCAAGGATTTTCTTCTTGAAATCCAGAATATGCTTTTCAACCTGGGTGGCTATCTTGCCTGTGAGGTCGTGGAGGGAGAGCAACCGCCCGTGTGGGGGCTTCGGGCTGAGGATCTGGCGGATCTTGAGAAGAGAATCGATGCGCTCGATTCGGCGACTCCTGCGGTCAACGCTTTCGTGCTTCCCGGAGGGTGTATGATCTCGGCCAGGACACATGTGGCGCGGTCGGTTTGTCGGCGTGCCGAACGCCGGATTCTGGATCTCGCCGAATGTGAATACGTAGATCCGCTTCTGCTCAGCTACATGAACAGATTGTCGGACTATCTCTTCATCCTTGCGAGATTTTTCAACCATCTTGCGGGAGTGGAGGAGATAAAATGGCATAAGTGATCTTGCTTTTGCAAAAAGCCGGATAATTGAAACATTAAAAACTATAAAATATTACCGTTATGTATTGGACACTTGAACTTGCATCAAAACTTGAGGACGCACCCTGGCCCGCAACAAAAGATGAGCTTATCGACTATGCGATGCGATCCGGCGCCCCCTTGGAGGTGATCGAAAACCTACAGGAGATGGAAGACGAAGGCGAGACCTACGAAAGCATCGAGGAGATCTGGCCCGACTACCCCTCCAAAGACGACTTCTTCTTCAACG
>CAYROR010000088.1:0-6224 GCA_964425935.1 uncultured Sangeribacter sp. | reverse complement strand
GCATCTGACTACGGATCAGAAGGTTGCAGGTTTGAATCCTGCAGGAGTCACTAAAAAAGGGAATGTCGTGACGACATTCCCCTTTTTTATCTCAATTTATTCTTTGCAGACCCCTCGCTCACTTAAGAAGTTCATGAGCAAAGGCATAGTATGGTTCCTCAGTGATCTCCTCGCATAAGCTTGTGCCAAGCACCTTCCCATCCTTATCAATCACTACAAGGCCCCTTGCATAGAGTCCTCTGAGCGGGCCGTCGACAAGCTCAAAACCATAAGTCTTTCCAAAGTCGCTCCGGAAACCGGAAGCTGTGAAGACATTCTCGATTCCATTGGCTGCACAGAATCTGGCAGCAGCAAACGGAAGATCCTCCGAAACACACAACACTACCGTGTCGGGATATTCTGACGCATCCTTATTGAAACGTCTCACGGAAGCCGCACAGACATCCGTGTCAATGCTCGGGAAAATATTTAGAACCACCCTCTTACCTTTAAACTGTTCAAGGTTGATTTCTGAGAGATCCTTTCCCACAAGCGAAAAAAATGGTGCCTCATCTCCAGGCTTGGGAAGATTACCTAGGATATGCATCGACGATCCATTCAATGTTACTGTTTCCATACTTAGATATTTAATTAAAACTTTCAATTCTTCATCAACTCCTGATGGTGTTCTGAAGGAAATGAATCCGCTCCACAAGAAGAGACGTAAGCCTGGAATATCTCCGGCTGTCAAGAATCTTCTCTATCGCGGAGATCATCTGATTGCCAAGTCCGAGCTCTGCGGCGAAACTATCGGCACGCTGTTCACAATCCGGCAGCCAGCCCGCGGTTGAATAGACAATATGGCCAACCTCATGGGCAAGGGAAGCGAGAATCTCGGAATCTGAAAGCCCAAGTCGGCCAACTTCACGATCCGAAACATAAACGCAATTCCCAAGACGTCCCATTATATCGCCATAGCGATTATCCGATTCATCAACTTCCTTAAACACGATGTCGCCCTCGTAATGGGGAGCCAGTCTTTTCACCTCATCACCGAAAAGACGGATGAACGACTCTATGACAGGAATATCTGTTTTATTTATTAAACGCATAAATGAGTTGTGTTGTTTACATAGCCACCATTTTAATCACGGTTTCATCATATTAACGCAAATTTCCCGCCATAATCTTAAATATTAATCATTTATCAACTTTTTTCATCTAATTTAATACTTCCGCGGCTTTAAAGTGTTATAGTATAAAAATATTAACTTAAAACGTCCGGAGCCCCGGACATAATCTTATGGAAAACACTTGGAACTTTACACCGGCTTATAATTCGTCTGCTTCCGCAGTTGCGGAAAGAATCGAAGATTGGATTCCGGATACATTTTATGAAACACTGTCAAGAATCGGAGAGAAAAGAAAGGCATCCGGTAAGGATGGTTCGATAGTTTTCAAACCGGTGGATAGCGAGGCTCTCGAAATAATCCGACCCTTTATCTCCCGATCTCATGAAAGATCGGTGGATTACTCGCTTGGAGGAATATTTATGTGGACAGACTATTTCCATTATGAATATGCCATTTACAACGGCTCTTTGATTCTTAAAGGTTTAGATCCGTCAACCGGAGAACGTTTCATTCAACTGCCTCTAAACGGAGAATGCGTGACCGACAGCAGTTTTATGGAGGAGTTGAAATCGGAACTCAAACGACAGGGAGAAGACATAGGTAAGGTTTTACGCTATCGTCAGGTCAGTGCAGAAGATGCTGCAGCATCTCCCCTCACAGCTGCGGAATTCTCAGGTTATTCATTTGGGAAGGAATATCTTTATCCCATCGAACAATTTGAATTTTTCAAAGGGAGGAAAATGGAGAAAAAGAGAAACCATCTCAACTATTTCATGAAAAATTATCCCGATCACACCGTAGAGCAAATCTCGGAAAAGAATCTCAAGGAGCTCGTGGAATTTGCCGGGAATCTTCATTCGGGGGAAGTGCTTGAACCCCTCGCTGCCTACGAGATTTCTCAAACCATGGAAATGATCAGGAAATACCTGAATTTCGGCTACACCGGGATTCTTATTCGCCATGAAGGCAGGATAATCGGATTCACTTTCGGAGAAGCCGCGGGCGACACGTTTTTCGTTCATGTTGAAAAGGGCGACACGTCTGTCCATGGAGTCTATCAAGCCCTCTCCTCATTACTCGCCAGAAAAGTGGCCGAAGAATTCCCTGAAGTGAGGTTCCTCAACCGCGAAGAGGATATGGGAGATGAATCTCTTGCGAAAAGCAAGGAATCATATCACCCTTCGGCCTATATATTCAAAAGATATTATAATCTCTAAAATACCATAAAAGCATCTTAAAGGCGCGACTGAGCTATCAGTCACGCCTTTTTATCTCTTCTTTTTGCCCCCGGCATGTTTGAAAAATTCTGCGGATTGATTAATTTTGCAGTTTGAAAACGAAGAGGCCATGTCGGCCTGGATAAAAAATCAAAAACTGAACCATGAGCGACGTTCTTGTCATCATACCGACATATAACGAGATTGAAAATATAGCATCAATTCTTGAAACCGTCATGAAATATCCTGACGGCTTCGATGTCCTCGTCATTGATGATAACTCGCCTGATGGAACGGCAGAAGAAGTTGAGAAACTGGCACAACGCTTCCCGGGAAGAATCTTCCTGGAGAGAAGAGCGGGCAAACTCGGGCTCGGCACCGCCTACATTCATGGTTTTAAATGGGCATTGCAGCGCGATTATGGCTATGTCATAGAGATGGACGCAGACTTCTCACATAATCCTGACGACCTGACCAGACTTTACCATCATTGCAAAGACAATGGAGCCGATGTCACGATAGGATCCAGATATGTCACGGGCGTAAATGTGGTCAACTGGCCTATGGGCAGGGTTCTCATGTCTTATTTCGCATCCGTCTACGTCAGACTGATCACTCGGATGAAACTTCATGACGCCACTGCCGGTTTCGTTTGCTACAGACGCAGGGTGCTTGAGACTCTTGACCTTGACAAAATAGAGTTCAAGGGGTATGCTTTCCAGATCGAGATGAAATTCAAGGCCTACACGAAAGGCTTCCGTGTGGAGGAACTCCCGATCATTTTTATCAACCGTCGCCTCGGGACATCAAAAATGAACAGCTCCATTTTTGGTGAAGCTGTTTTCGGGGTTATCAAGCTAAAACTTGACAGTATTTTCAGGAAAAACCGGTAACCATCCTTAAAGAGGATATACCTTCATCACGACTTCAGTCTCCACGATAATACTGCTGAAGATAGCATCTTGCAATAAAATCCCAATTTTCTGCCACAGCTTCGTGTCCGCCTTCGCCGCTGAAACGGGCATCCGGAAGCCATCCGTTCTTGCATACATACTTCAGCAGATCCCCAGGGCAACATCCCCTTACGGTCAGCAATTCTATTGCATGCTCAGAGGCATATTCACGATCATAAAGGTCGTTTCCCGGCATGGCGATACACCTTGCGATATTCTTTGCCAGCAACATCCCCTTTTTAGGATCTACCATCAGAATGAAATCTTGCTCCCCTTTCAGGTTGGAAAGATGTTCCTCCCCTTCTGCCCATCCGAGAGACTCAATAAAAAATCTGTTTAGAGATTCATAGTCGGGGAAGACCTTGATTATATCACCTCCGGTGGCTTTTGTAAACGCACTGTAATATTTATGGATTTCCCCCTCATCCTCGGGAATTCTGGGTTTCGGAAGTTTGCCGTCAACGATCAGATATAGCCATTCTCCAAGATAGAGGGCAAGCGGACCGGTCGGGTCCTCTCCCATGCTCCGTTCCATCTTTTCCTTTAACTCTGCAATTCCTTTCTCCGAAGTCATATCACAACCAGCAGCTATCTCAGAGAGAGTCATGGCGTAGGCCGGAGTCATAAGATAACAATGCATGAAAAGCCAGTTGCCGAGCCGGAACACTGCCTCACGGTCTTCCGCAGCATGCATCTCAAGCTCATGTGCAAGGCGATAGTCCTCGGGAATTGGAGACTCATCATAGACGCTTTCCAACAGCTCCCACCATGCATCTGCACCCGACAGGATCTCATCCGTAAAAGGATTGCATACCCTTCTTTCCTCATAATTCATGCAAAGACCATACCAAACCATGAATCGAATGTCTGACCGATTAAGCTCATAGTCCATATAATCCTCTCCTTTCACTTCATAGAATGGCACTGTATGGCTGTAGAGTCTTCTGCATTCAGTGATAAAAGATCTCCATATTCCGGCATCACAGATCACGTCTTGAAAATATCCGATGACCGCAAGCGCACATCTTTCAACCACCTTTTCAGGATATGAAGGAAACAATCCCTTGGCTGAAGCCTCCCTGACAAGACGGTTGGAAAGCTCATAATAATAGTCGTCTGTAGAAGTTTCCTCCGGAAAAGCAGGCTGCCGGAGAAGAAATTGCTCTCTGCTTATCATGACAATCCCCTCCTCACTTCTTAAACTTTAGAATCAGCTCAGATGGCGTCATTGTTGCCTGATTCCCTGTTGCCAACTCCTTCAGATTAACCGTGCCGTTGTTCAACTCTGTTTCTCCAACAATGGCAACAAAAGGAATTCCCTCGCTGTCGGCATATCCTATCTGCTTTTTCATTTTGGCAGAATCAGGATACATCTCACATGCAATTCCCTCTTCCCGAAGGCTCTTGACAAGCCTTGCAGACTCCAGGGCCTCTGCACCGCCAAAATTCACAAACATCACGTTGACGCTTTGCTTCACATCCTCAGGATAAAGATTAAGCTGATTCAGCACATCATATATGCGGTCTGCTCCAAACGATATTCCAACTCCTGAAAGTCCGGGCATGCCGAACACTCCCGTAAGATTATCATAGCGCCCACCACCGGTGATACTTCCGATCTGAACGTCGAGCGCTTTCACCTCAATGATGGTGCCCGTGTAATAGTTCAATCCTCTTGCAAGCGAAACGTCGATCTCAGCCTCACAATTATGACCGAGCTTATCGAAGCCCTCAACAACAGTTTTCAGCTCATCCACTCCCGCCAGTCCTATCTCTGAACCGGATAGAAGATTCCCAAGGGTTGCCAGCTTCTCTTCATTGCTTCCCTGCATAGTCAGCAACGGCTGCAAAAGCTTAATTGCAGCCTCGTCAATCCCTTTCGTTCTGAGCTCCTCGTTGACATTCTCAATGCCTATTTTATCAATCTTGTCGATTGCCACTGTTATATCCACGATCTTATCAGGAGCGCCGATCATTTCAGCTATGCCTGAGAGAATCTTGCGGTTATTGATCTTAACAACAGTTCGTATTCTCAAACGGGAGAAAACAGTATCGATCATTGAAAGCAACTCGATCTCATTCCAAAGAGAATCACTTCCCACCACGTCTGCATCACACTGATAGAATTCGCGGTATCTTCCTTTCTGAGGCCGATCTGCCCTCCATACCGGTTGGATCTGAAATCTCTTGAAAGGCATCTGAAGTTGTCCACGATACTGAACAACATATCGCGCAAACGGAACTGTAAGGTCATAACGGAGACCTTTCTCACAAAGTTTGTTGGTCAATTTCGGAAGATTTCGCTCTTTCAGCTCATCGTCCGAGGTCTCCTTGAGAAAATCTCCTGAATTAAGAATCTTGAAAAGAAGTTTATCACCCTCCTCTCCATATTTACCCATTAAAGTAGACAGATTCTCAAGCGAAGGAGTTTCTATCTGTTGATAACCATATAGTTTGAAGACACCCTTAATCGTATCGAAAATATAGTTGCGACGATTCATCTCGCTCGGAGAAAAATCTCTTGTTCCTTTAGGAATCGAAGGTTTCTGAGCCATAATAAATGATAATTGGCAACCGCACAAATGAACGGCTTTCACCAACGCGAAATTACAAAACTTTTCCCACAAAACCAAAAATATAAAACCAGAGAAATAGCCATTATTAGTGAGGGCCGGAACGAGATGTTCCGGCCCTCGTTAAGGCGGCGATTACCTACTCTCCCGCTTTCGCCCAGTTACAACAAGGTCATCGGCGTGATAAGGCTTGACTTCTCTGTTCGGCCAATTACGGCAAGCGAAGAGGTGGAGCCAGCAGTCTCCTTCTATGTAATAATAGAATGACAGGTAATGTGATAATAAAATGACAGGCTCCGGACTATTATGTCTGGAGCCTGTCGCTAAGGCGGCGATTACCTACTCTCCCGCTTTCGCAGTACCATCGGC
>CAYROR010000087.1:0-6241 GCA_964425935.1 uncultured Sangeribacter sp. | reverse complement strand
TCTTCGAGGAATTCAAGGGAACCGGCAACATGGAGCTGCAGCTCGACCGCAAGCTTTCCAACAAACGGATCTTCCCTGCTGTGGATATTATCGCCTCCTCCACGCGCCGCGACGATCTGCTTCTTCCTCAGGAAACCCTCAACCGTATGTGGATTCTCCGCAACTATCTCGCCGACATGAATTCAATTGAAGCGATGGAATTCATCAAGAAGAGAATGGAGATGACACGCAACAATGAGGAGCTCCTCGTAACCATGGACCGATGAGCAAGGAGAAAACCAATGCCGCCCGTATTCTCGACAGGCTCGGAATCAAGTATGAGCTTGTGGAATACACCGTTGATCCGGAGAATCTCGCCGCAGACCATGTGGCTGATGAACTTGGAGAGCCGATTGAACAGGTTTTCAAGACCCTCGTGCTCCGCGGCGATAAAAACGGCATATTCGTGTGTGTGGTGGCTGGCAACCGGGAGGTGGATCTCAAAAAAGCGGCAAAAGTCTCCGGCAACAAGAAAGCGGAGATGATCGCCATGAAAGAGTTGCTTCCGCTGACCGGATATATCCGCGGGGGATGCACCTCTATCGGAATGAAGAAGCATTATCCCACCTTCGTGAGCGAGGAAGCCACTGGTTTCCCGTTTATCTACGTCAGTGCGGGGAAACGCGGTCTACAGCTGAAGATCGCTCCTCAAGATCTTATCCGCGCAGCCGAGGCTGAGAGCGCCGACATTGCAACTGAATTATGAACACTTTTGGAAAATATCTAACACTCACCACCTTCGGCGAGAGCCACGGCCCGGCGATGGGAGGAGTGATCGACGGATTCCCTGCCGGATTCAAGGTTGATTTCGGCAAAATGCGTGAGGAGGTGGCAAAGCGCCGTCCCGGCTCCTCCTCTCTTGTGACGGCGCGCAACGAGTCTGACAATCCGGAATTTCTTTCAGGGTTTTCCGAAGATGGGCTCACTCTCGGCACACCGATCGGTTTCATAGTGAGAAACTCCGATCAACGCTCGAAAGACTACAGCGAGATGGCAAAGGTTTACCGTCCTAACCATGCTGATTTCACCTACGACAAACGCTACGGTTTGCGTGATCCCCGGGGAGGGGGTCGCGCAAGCGCACGCGAAACCGTGAATTGGGTGATTGCCGGCGCTTTGGCCTCCCAATGGCTTGAGTCAAAGGGAATAATAGTGCAGGCGGTCCTTTCTCAGGTTGGTCCGGTCACCGCGGGCGATCTTTCTGACGGCCTGATGACAGATCCGGCATCCAACACCACTCTTGAAGTGAATCCTGATCTTCAGCTCGCCATGCAGGAAGTTGTGGTCCAGGCAAAAAAGGATGGCGACAGCGTCGGGGGAAAAGTGAGCTGCCTCATAACAGGAGTCCCCGCCGGAATCGGCTCTCCTGTGGCCAATAAACTTCATGCCGCCCTCGCTTCCGCAATGATGAGCATAAATGCCGTAAAAGGTTTTGAATACGGACTTGGATTCAAGGCCCCGTTCTCCTACGGTAGCGCTACCGCCGACACATTCCTTCCCTCCGAACCGGGAACTCCGCTGAAGACCGCCACTAACTACAGCGGCGGAATCCAGGGGGGCATATCCAACGGAATGCCGATATTCTTCTCCGTTGCTTTCAAACCTACCCCCACCCTGATGAAACCTGTCGCTACTGTCGACGTCACAGGCCAGGCAACCATTCTTAATCCTGCCGGGCGGCATGATCCATGTGTGGCAGTCAGGGGAGTGCATGTCGTCAAGGCAATGGCGGCGCTAACCATCGCTGACTTCATGATCGAAGCCGGGATCTGACTTCCGAAGCTGTGGGCATAACTTCATATTCCGACTATCTCTCAGGGTTCTTTCCGGGAATCAAGGTGCAAAAAATCTCTGTGAATGCGGGGTTTTCCTGTCCTAACCGCGACGGCAAGATAGGACGCGGAGGGTGCTCGTATTGCCGCAACGACTCCTTTTCACCCTCCTATTGCATGACGTCGCCCGGGATATCACGCCAAATTGAGGAGGGTAAGAGATTCTTCCGAAGGAAATATCCTGACATGAAATATCTGGTTTATTTCCAGTCATACACCAACACGTATTCTTCCGACACTTCCTATCTGTCGCGACTCTATTGCGAGGCAGAGGGAGCGGAAGACGTGGTTGGACTTGCAATAGGCACACGTCCCGACACTTTGCCCGAGAATGTGTTGGAAATACTCGCGGATATAAACAGAAGGAAACCGGTGTTTCTGGAGATAGGCGCTGAAACCGCTTGCGACGCTACTCTGAAGAAAGTGAACCGCGGCCATACGTGGGCACAGGTTGTGGATGCTGTAGGCAGGGCAAACAGACATGGACTCCATTGTGGACTTCACCTGATTGCCGGTCTGCCCGGAGAGAACGACGAAAGGATCCTGAAAAATGTGGAGGTTGCCTGCCGTCTTCCCATCGAGACTCTCAAGATTCATCAGCTTCAGATTCTTGAAGGGACCCCACTTCATCAACAATGGCTTTCAGGAGAAACGGATGTGACACCTTTCGAACTTGACCACTATCTTGAACTATGCGTGCGCATAGTCAAAAGCGTTCCGGATCATATTGTCATCGAGCGTTTTCTTGCCCAAAGTCCGCCCGACCTTGTGGCTGCTCCCAGATGGGGATTGAAAAACTATCAGTTCATGAATCTTCTCAGAAACCGGCTTAAGGGAATTTCAGGGAAAGACTAAAATTCATACTGATTCCCAAACGGAGAGGGAAATTTCCCTCTTCGGGTGTTATAGAGATATAACACAAAATTATAAGCAATAATATGAGAAAAACCATTCTTGCAGCGGCCGCTCTCGCTGCGACCATGGCGTTTGACGCCTCTGCCGACATCACGGTGAATCTTCCGTCTGATTCAGGCCTTGATTCAATCTCCGGCCTTAAAGCGCCGCTACTGAAATATTTGAACTCCAAAAGCCGGGATCAACAGCTCTTCGAGCCATTTTCGACAGCCGTCGAAAATAACAAGGCCGTCATTCCTACAGGAAGCGGCAATGAGACTGAATTTATTGTTCTCGGACTGGGCGAGGGGAAAAATCTTCAGCTTGTGGCCGGCCCCGGCGAGCAGCTGATCGTAGATGTTAAATCATTTTCTCCTGCTGATGTCAAACTTTCTGGCACTCCTCTTCTGGAAGCAATGACCGAAGTGGAAGAGCTGACGTCGCCCATTCTTGAGAGATACCGAGCTCTTGCCACTGCTGATGCGAAAGACGAGAAAGCCATCAACGCCGTTATCGACGAATATAATCAGGAGATTAAAAATTATGTTGAGGAAAACATCACGTCGCCCAAATCCGTTTTCGCAATCACGATGCTGAGTGGTGAAGACTTCATTAATGCTTTCAACCGTCTTTCGGAGGGTGCCAAAACATCGGTCTACTACCCTATCGCTGAAAAATACAAGGAACAGACCGACCAGATACTCGCCAAGGAAAGAAAGCTTAAAGAACTTCAGGATGGTAAGCATGCCGCTCCCGGATTCACTCTCAAAGATCTGGAGGGGAAACCGGTCAGCCTATCTCAGTTTAAAGGGAAATGGGTGATCCTCGACTTCTGGGGGAGCTGGTGCATCTGGTGTATCAAGGGATTCCCGGAGCTAAAAGATGCCTACGCGAAATATAACGGCCGTCTGGAAGTGATCGGGATCGACTGCAATGAAACAGAAGAGGCCTGGAAAGCAGGAGTCAAGAAATATGAGCTTCCCTGGGTCAACGTCTATTGTCCTGAAGGGAATCCTGTCTTATCCGACTACAATGTCACTGGCTTCCCGACAAAAGTCATCATCGATCCGGAAGGGAAGATTCGCAACATCACGTCCGGCCATGAAAAGAAATTCTTCACCATTCTTGATGAGCTGATGGAGAAATGATTTTTCCGACATGACCCACGCGATTATAGAATCAGGCGGCCGCAAATCTGTTTGCAGCCGCCTGATTCTATAATGGGGTTGTATCGGAGAAACGTCAGTTCCAGAGGACAAAGCCTGAACTCGGATGAAGCACCACCTCAACACTCTGCGGATCTTTCAGTTTCAGTTCCGACTGTATGGGCATGGCCATCTTGCCATCGTTGATCATGTTGATTTTCTCTCCTTTTTTAAACATTGGCAAACGGAGCTTTAGAGTGACGGCATGATCGAGATTGCTTACGCCGGCCACATACCATGTATCGCCATGACGGCGTGCCACAACAGCATAACGACCCGGATAGCCATCGATGAACTTGGTGTCGTCCCATGTGGTTGGAACGTTGCGCATGAAGTCTATCGAGACTTTAGGAGCATCCTGCAGATTGTTGGGTGCGAGAGCGAAATTCTGCACAGGATTCTGGAACAGCACAGACAGGGCCAGCTGGAAAGCATCGTTTGTCATCCTGACCTTTCCACCATCATTTCCACGGTTGAAACGCTTGTTGAGGAAAGTTCCACCATATTCCATGATGGCCGCCGAATTCCTGATGAAGGGATGGAGAGTGGCATGAAGGCCCTCATGGTTTGCAAAACTTTGGTCAAAAACCATATTCTCCGAAGCCATGACGGCCTCAGCACCGACAAAATTGGGATACATTCTCTCCCACCCTCTCGGCAACGTGCAGCCATGGAAGATCACGTCGATTCCGTAATCGGCCGCATCGCTCAGAATATCCTCATAAAGACGCATTGTCTCCTGCTTGTCGCCACCGAAGAAATCAACCTTAATTGCGTCGACACCATTGTCGCGGAGCCATTTCATCCATTTCTTTCGTTCGATCGGGCGATCCATGCCGTTGACAGGACTCTGTTCGATGTCGTTCCAATGACCCGACGATGAGAACCAAAGGATCGGCTTGATTCCTTTGTTATGGGCATAATCTATGAGATCTGCCATGCGCTCTTTCCCGATTCTTTCATCCCAAAAGTTGTCGATCAGCACATTGTCATATCCCATCTCTGCTGCAAAATCGATATATTTCACCTGGTCGTCATAGTTGATGCTTCCATCCTGCCAAAGGATCCAGCTCCAGGTTCCCTTTCCTGGACGGGCAGCCCGCAGAGTTTCATATTTCGGTTCAACAAGATCCCAAGGTAGAGTGGTCTCCACAATCGGAGCAAGATTGTCGCCGATTGCCATCACTCTCCAGGGGGTGTGGCCGGGAAGGGCAACACCGGGAGAGGAGGTGCCGTTGCCATTATTCTCCTCGGGCATAGGGAAAGCGATTGTGTAGCGTCCGTCGGCATAATCGCTGAGACGGGAACCGCAGTAATATCCGTCGACTCCGGTTTCAGTGATGAGTGTCCAAATCCCTTGCGGAGTCTTGAAAAGGGCCGGGAAAGTGAATCCATGTCCGAACTCCGAACGTTTTTCCATAGGAGCATCCACCACATACCATTCCTCATAGCTTGGCTTCGTGCGTTTCCAGCCCGTCATAGGATGAGCCTGCGGGGTGAGGAAAGTGGTTGTGCCTTGCGGGAAAGCGAACGACGATGTTTCCTCCTTCACTACCATCGACCCTCGTTCCTGCTGGCGGGGCACATGATAACGGAAAGCAACACCATTGTCGGCAACGTGCCATTCAATGTCGAGTCTCCGGTCCTTATCCAAGCGTTTGTCTTTATATCCTTCATATTCAACGATGGCATTCGTGGCATTTACATCGATATGACTTTTCTTGATCTTATCCTGAGTATAAGACCACGACACCGGCTTGATTCTTGCATCGCGCTCCGTGAGGTCGCGTGAAAGATCGGTGAAATCAGTCACAAGACCGAGCGGCGCATCCTTGATAACAGTCTTACCTCTATAAAAGAGTGTATAAACGGGCATCCCTTCCTCATTCACACTGGTGCTCACCACAACTTTTCCATCCGGACTCTTGATGAGTGCGGCGCCACACTGCAGAGCGGCAGCAACGGCAGCTAACAAAAGATAATGTCTATGTTTCATGAAAATCGTTTATTTTCAACAAAATTACAACTTTTTTCCGTCTCCTGCAATCCCAAATAGGGACCAAATTAATATTCTATTGATTTACAATAATATGAGTTACAAAATGATTTTTCTTGATTATTTTTTCGCCGTTTTATTTGGCAGATTGAAAAAAAGTGTCTAACTTTGCATCGCTTTTCGGGAGAGACCTTGCGAAGCCTTTAGTGGAATCTCGCGATAAAGCAACATGGTGGATGTAGCTCAGTTGGTTAGAGCGACGGATTGTGGTTCCG
>CAYROR010000086.1:0-6943 GCA_964425935.1 uncultured Sangeribacter sp. | reverse complement strand
GGGTTGAAAAGAAGTGGGTCGTGGCCGAGGTGATGAAGAAAGACCGGCAGCTCATAGAAGCCGCCGGCCTGGATATTACGCCTAACAATGGGATTTTATAGCTTAAATAGACCTTCAGAACAAGCGCAATTATAAGCCTGGTCTGATAATCGAGGATGTCATTCTGGATCTGATTGCAGATATTATCGTAGATGCCGTTCCTGCATTCTTCAATCTCAATCGAATAATCATAGATCGAAGCCATTAGCCGCCTGAACTGAGTCTCGGAGATCTTGACAAGCGGATGATTCTGTATGTCGCTAAGATTGCTTGTGTTAACCCATCGGTTGATCATTTTGGGCACATCCTCTAACTTTATATACCCTAATATCAGCTTGCTCTCTTTTTCAATACTTGCAATTTCAATATTCACGAATGGCATACAGGCAAACAGGCAATAATCTCTGACGCGGTAAGTCACATTCAGGATTCTTATTTCAAAATCTCCTTCTGTGCAGATGACGAATGCACATCGTCCCGTCATGTCGAAAATGCGATTGTCAGGTGTCGACCGGTTAAGTTCCGCGGTTACTATCTTTAATGGAGTTGACATAGGGCGATATATGATTGAAAGTACAAAATAAGCACTTTAATCAGATTCTCACAACCAGGAACTCGTAAAATCGAACCGAATGACAATTTTTTCCATAAGACCGACATTTAAAAAGGCTCTTCCCGGATGTAATTTTGCATCGTGAATGAAATAAAACTCCAAAAGAAAAGATATGAACTATCAATTAGCGTGTCGGGTTATTCCCCTGACTATTTTACTGGTTGTCTTCTCCGCATGCGGACATGATTCAACCGAGAAGAGTGATACACGGCCGGCGATAAGAGTCAAGACAATCACGGTGGCCAGCAACAGTGCAGAAGAGAAAACCGCCTATTCCGGCACAGTGGAAGAAGACAGCGGGAGTGTGGTCAGTTTCGCGACTGCCGGAACGATTCGCAGTCTGTCTGTTTCGGAAGGGGAAACTATTAATAAGGGCCAGATTATAGGCACTCTTGACGACGGCTCTTTGAAAAGCGCTTACGAAATAGCAAAGGCAACCCTTGACGAGGCAAAGGATGCTTACGCACGAATGAAACTTCTTCATGACTCAAATTCTCTCCCGGAGATAAAATGGGTTGAGGTGCAAAGTAAACTGAGTCAGGCAGAAAGTGCTGCCGAAATTGCGAGAATCGCGCTTGATGACGCGAAGCTTTATGCTCCTGTGAGTGGTGTGGTTTCAGAGAAATTGGCCTCTGTCGGGCAGAATGTCGCACCCGGAGTGCCGGTTGTCAAGATTGTAGACATCCGCTCTGTCAAGGTAGTGATTTCAATCCCTGAAAATGAGATAGCCGGTTTCTCCGAGGGAATGGCTGCCACAATCTCCACAAAAGCTTTTCCAGGGATGGCCTTCTCTGGGAAACTGGTGGAAAAAGGTGTCACGGCAAATCCGTTGTCGCGTTCCTATCTTGTGAAATATAAGCTGGATAATGCAGGCGGCCGCCTGCTTCCCGGCATGATATGCGAGGTCGGAATTGAAAAACCGACTTCCGCGACGGGGGTGATCCTTCCCCTATCGGCTGTTTTGCTTGCGGCGGATAATTCCAATTTCGTTTGGCTTGATTCCGCCGGCATCGCGAGAAAGCGTGTGGTAGTCCCCGGTGCTATGCTTCCGGAAGGGGTAATGATTGAATCCGGATTGTCGGCAGGAGAAAGAGTGATTGTGGGAGGCACTGAAAAAGTGTCTCAGAACATGAGGGTGGAATCTATAGATTGAAGAAATGGCTATGGATTCCAAGAACGATGTTCAGGGCGGCTTGATTTCTAAGCTCCCTTCTGTCAAGAATTCTCCCCTCGTGGCATGGGGTGTAAAATATGCCAACGTGGTTGTGCTGATGGTGTGCATATTGGTCATTTTTGGCGTGTATGCCCTTCAGACAATGAATAAGAACGAATTTCCAAATTTCACCATACGCGAGGGGGTGGTTGTGGCGGTTTATCCTGGCGCAACCTCTCTTGAAATGGAGCAGCAGGTGATGAAACCGCTGGAAAATTTCGTATTCGGATTTAAGGAGGTCAATAAAGTCAAGACAACCTCCAATGCCACTGACGGGATGGTGATGATTTATGTTGAGCTTGACGACAAGATAAGCGACACCGATTCATTCTGGAACACGTTCAGCAGGGAACTCGGGAGCGTCAAGTCGCAGTTGCCCCCCGGAGTGCTTGCTGTTGAAGTGATTTCAAATTTTGGAGACACATCGGCATTGCTCATCACCATGGAGAGCGACGATAAAACATATCGGGAACTGGGAGATTATATGGATGCACTCCAAGACCGTCTGCGCACGGTGGAGAGCGTCGGAACAATGAATGTTTACGGCAAACAGAATGAGCAGATCTCAATCACAATTGATCCGGAACGGATTTCTCATTACGCTCTCTCGGAGAGAACCCTTGCCGCCAATCTTTTTACGAAGGGTTTCCGAACCACCGGAGGGGAGTTGAGATCTGACTCCTACACTTCACCGATTTATGTTGACAATCCTCTGAATTCGGTTGCCGACATCGCCGACCAGATCATCATGACAACACCCGGAGGAGAGGTGGTCAGACTCAAGGATATAGCTGAGGTAAAAAGGGAATATCCGGAGCCGACTTCTTTCATTTCCAACAACGGAAGGAAGTGTATCCTTCTCTCTGTAGAGATGAAATCAGGAAACAATATTGTTGAGATGGGGCGGCAGGTGGAAAACCAGATCTCAGCCTTCCGGTCTGAGCTTCCTGAAGATGTCACGCTTTTTAAGATTACGAATCAGCCGGAGGTTGTCAACAGCAGCGTGATGGAGTTCCTGCGAGAGTTGCTGATCGCTGTTATTGCGGTCATAGTGGTGATCGTGCTTCTGCTCCCAATCAGGGTTGCCTTGATCGCGGCTGCCACTATTCCGATCACCATCTTCATATCGCTCGGATTGTTCTATGTGTTTGGAATTGAACTGAACACCGTGACTTTTGCCTGCCTTATAGTTTCGTTAGGCATGATTGTGGACAATTCCGTGGTCATTATTGATGACTATGTCGAATTGATAGGAGATGGGATGGATCGAAAGGAAGCCACGATTCGGTCGGCATCTGAATTCCTGAAGTCGATTTTTTCTGCCACGCTCGCCATCTCGATCACCTTCTTCCCATTTCTGATCACCATGACAGGGATGTTCCGGGATTTCCTGACTGATTTTCCGTGGGCCATAACCATTATCCTCATGGGGTCACTATTGATCGCGGAGCTGCTCGTTCCATTCCTGCAATACCGTTTTATCAAACCAGCGAAAGTTGCGGCTATTAACGGAGAAGCATCCTCCGCGAAGAAACACTTTTCATTGCTGAGGGTGCTTCAGGAGGGATATGACAGGCTAATCACCCTCTGCTTCAGCCATCCGTGGATAGTGATGGTGATTGCGTTGATACTTACCGTCGGAGGTGCGTGGTTGCTGATGAAGCGCCCTATGCAACTGATGCCGATTGCGGAACGCAACCAGTTTGCCGTATAGATCTATCTGCCTACGGGAACGCCACTTCATCAAACTGATGTCGTGGCCGATTCATTGGCTGATATTTTGAGAAAAGATAAGAGAGTGGTGTCGGTGGCTAATTTTCATGGTTGCTCATCGCCCCGTTTTCAGACCACCTACGCCCCACAGGTAGGAGGCCCTAACTTCGCTCAGTTCATTGTTAACACTGAAAGCAACGAAGCCACGGTCGAGGTGCTGAATGAATACACCGCGAAATATCGCGATTATTTCCCTGAGGCGAAAATCAGGTTCAAGCAGTTGTCATATTCCAACGCCGCTTATCCGATAGAAGTGAGAATCCTCGGCAACGACTATTCAAAGCTTCATGAGGTTTCTGATTCTGTCGTGGCGCTGATGCGCTCAATTCCGGAGATAAACCTTGTGAGCAGTAGCCTGAATGCTCCCCTTGTCGGATCACGCGTGGTTCCGGATTTTACGACTATGTCGCGTCTGGGCCTGACCGACATGATGCTTGAGGCAGATCTGGCAATGAGATATTCCGACAGTGGAATACCGGTTGCCACGTTATGGGACGGCACGTATGCCACTCCGGTTGTGATTCGCACTCCGACTTCCGGACACTCCGATATTCTGGATCTCCGCAACGAATTGCTCCCTGTGATGGGGCTTTCTTATTCTCCATTGCGCCAGATGGCTGACGTTAAACCCACCTGGAATTACGGCCAGCTTTCTCATCGCAACGGAATCCCGTGTGTCACAGTCAGCTCCGAGGTGGAGCGGGGAGCATTCTCTCTGGAAGTGACGGCAATGCTTCAGAAAAAGATAGCAGGTCTGGATTTGCCGGAAGGGGTGAAGATTGAGTATGGGGGCGACTATAGCCAGTCGGAAGAGATGTGGCCTCCAATCATTTCCGCTCTACTTATGGCGGTTGTGATTATTTTCTTTATTCTGCTTTCGCATTATAAGGATGTGACCACCGCCGCGCTTCTCCTATTCTGCATTGTGTTGTGTATCCCGGGAGCCGGAATCGGACTAGCTATTCAGGGGGAAGTGCTGTCGCTGACGTGTACTCTCGGTTTCATCTCCCTCATGGGTATTTTGGTGAGAAACGTGATCATAATGATCGACTATTCGGAGGAACTGCAACGCTCAGAGGGGCTGACAGTAAGAGACGCTATCTTTCACAGTGCTGAGCGCCGGATGCGTCCTATCTTCCTGACATCGGCCGCCGCCTCAATGGGTGTGCTCCCGATGGTCTTGTCGGGCACTCCTCTCTGGCGACCTATGGGAACCGTAATCTTCTGGGGAACGATTATTACGTTCTTCTTCATCGTTACTGTCATCCCGGTGCTATATTGGAAAGTGATGGAAAGAAAATCATTAAAAAACAAAGAAAAATGAAGAAATCGGTCAGGATCACCGCTATTATAGCATTGACGTGTTCAGCCTCGATCAATGCCCAGAAGCTGACACTTGAAGAGTGTGTTTCGCTGGCTCTTGAGAATAATGCCCGAATACGCACTGCAGAATTAAGTGTTAATGCTTCACGAGAAACAACAATGGAGGTCTTCACGGGCTATTTCCCCTCTGTCAGTTTGAACGGAGCTGCCTTCACGGCTAATCATGGAATGCTCCGCCATAGTTTCGATCTCCCCCTCTCAGCGCTTGGCATCGGTCTGCAAGATATGGCTTTCGATATGAGTCTGCTGAAGAAGGGTACGGTGGCTGGAGTGAATCTTATACAACCGGTTTTTCTGGGTGGACGGATAGTAAATGGAAATCGGCTGGCCCGGCTTGGAACGGAAGTGAGTCGCCTGCAGCAGCGGCAGACGGCTGATGACGTACGCCGTAAGGTGGAAGAATATTATTGGCAAGTCGTTTCCCTTCATTCAAAGCGTCACACTCTGGATAAGGTTATAGCGGTGCTCGACACGCTCTGTTCGCAGGTGAAGAGTTATGTCGATGCCGGAGTTGCCACGTCTAACGATCTCCTTGAAGTTAAGCTTAAAAGAAATGAGTTGCTGGTTGCCGCTACTGAACTCGACAATGGCATTTCAGTCGTCAGGATGTTGCTTTCGCAGTTTGTTGGGAAGGGAATTTCCGGATCGGTCGACGTGGCATCAGAAATTCCGATGGGAAATCTGCCGGAATTTCCCATGGAAATCTATCGAAATCCGGAAGATTGTCTTGACCAGACCGTCGGGCATGCTCTTCTTACCCAGAATCTAAAAGCTAAGGAGTTTGAACAGAAAATCGCTACAGGATCAAATCTACCCGTCGTGGCTGCCGGAGCAAGCTATAATTACGAACATCTTTTGGATCAAGGCCATACGTTTGCTAATCTTTACGTGACAGTGAGCGTTCCTCTCTCCGATTGGTGGGGTGGCTCTCACAACATGAAGAAGAAAAAAATTGAAATACAGATTGCAAAAACTCAACTTGAGGATGATTCGCAGTTACTAATGATCGCCATGACAAACGCATGGAATGATCTTGCAACAGCTTATAAACAGATGGAGATAGCAAAGGAGTCGATCATCCAGTCGGAAGAGAATCTGCGTCTCAACAGGAATTACTATGATGCCGGAACAGTCACTATTTCAGATCTTCTGAATGCCCAGACTCTCCATCAGCAATCTCAGGATAAATTTGTAGAGGCCTACGGTCAGTTTCAGATTAAGAAACTATCCTATCTTCAGGCCACTGGTAGATAAATGGATCGTTACCCCTGGAAAGTCGAGAAGAACCTTCTCCCCATCCAGGGGATGCTCCGGCTCTAACTCCATGAATATGATGGCATAGTAAGACGGTGATTTCAACTCAAAAGTCAAGATATTCCTTCAAAGTATCCTTTGCTGCCCCCCCTTCTTACACACCGGCTATTTCAATATTTTGCTGTAAACGTATAACGAAGCCACTGAAAACTTCTGATTTTCAAAAGTTTTCAGTGGCTTTCATCGAGCTGATGAATCCTTTAGTGATCCGCCTGAAGCAGTATAATATCGTTGTAATTAAGTGACTTTCAAAATATTGCAATGCTGTCATTTCCGTTGTTCACGAATTGCACACGGCACTATTTCAATGTTCTTCCCCATTGTTTCCATTAGGATCACGAAGATAGTTCTTTACTCCGAAAATCAAAAATTACGTATGGAAATTGCGCTAATTGCTTTATCTTTCCATTCGATTTGTCCTTCATACGCATTTGTAACAGCGAGGAGGTTGTTGCAGTGGAGTTCTTCGGCGGCTTCGACAAGGGCATCGAGTTCGCGTTTACGCGTTTTCTCGGAGGAGATGTCATAGCAGACTTGAATTAGTTGCTCTACTTTTGTGCCTTTTCTTGTGACAAAGTCAATTTCTTTGTCGTTGCGTGTACGATAGT
>CAYROR010000085.1:0-7185 GCA_964425935.1 uncultured Sangeribacter sp. | reverse complement strand
GTGCCGAAACATGGAACACGCAGGGGAGAAGCTCACCGGCGATCTTATACATGTTGGGGATCATCAGAAGAAGTCCCTGGGATGCGGTGTAGGTTGTGGTGAGAGCTCCGGCCTGAAGCGATCCGTGGACAGCTCCGGCGGCTCCGCCTTCACTCTGCATCTCCTGCACAAGGACAGTCTCTCCGAAAATGTTTTTCCTTCCTGCAGCCGACCAGTCGTCTACGTATTCAGCCATAGTCGACGAGGGGGTAATCGGGTAGATTGCGGCCACTTCAGTAAACATGTAGCTGATGTGGGCGGCAGCCTGATTACCGTCGCAGGTCAGGAACTGTTTTGCTTTGCTCATAATCGAATGAAGTTATTAATGTTGTGAGTATATTTCCGATGTCGGTATTTGAGTGCAAAGATAAACAATTCCTATCTAAATAGCAATCAAGACCCCGAGAAAATGTCTTCGAGGTCTTGATTATCGTTGATTTTTATAAAATCTGTATAATATTTATCGGGGTATGGCCGTATTGCTCCTCTTATTTGAGGGGTGTGATTTTCCGCTTCTCCCCTTTAAGCTTCTTCCCGGCTATGGTCGTGAGGAGTTCTTTCGCCTCGTTGCGGGCAACCGCTGCAAGTGAATAATGATCGAAAACGTTGATTTTCCCGATTTCGGAAGGTTCGATGCCCCCCTCTTTGACAAGAAAACCGAGGATATCGCCGCGTGACACTTTCTCACGCTTCCCTCCGCCGATATAGAGGGTGGTGAAACCGGAACGGAGATTGGATTTCACTTCTGAATCCATGTCATAGGTGCCGTCTGATTCCACAAACTCCTTCAGTTCCTCATCCGGCCCGAGGAGCAGGTAAATGTCTCCTTCCTCCTCCACCCGGGCCGTGCGCCCGTTGCGGTGGGTGTAGGCTTCCTGCGTGAGCGGCTGATGATAATGGATCACTGATTTCACTTTCTCTATGTCAAGACCTCTGGCGGCGAGGTCGGTGGCTACAAGCACAGGAGAAGCTCCGTTATTGAACACCGCAACTGCGGTTTCGCGTTCCCGTTGGTCGAGCGCTCCGTGATAGAGCGAGCAATCGACTCCATTCTTATGAAGATATTCGTAGACCCTTTCAGCACTTTCGCGGTGGTTGACGAAGATAATGGTCTTTTCAACCTTGCCCCCTTTGTGAATGGAGTGAAGAAGCTGGAGAAGGCTCTCCAGTTTGTCTTTGCTCCCGGCCGCCACTTCGCGGACATTCATCCTTCCCCGGGGACTCTCTTTCCCGAGGAAATCAAGAGTGATGGGGTCGGAAAGGTTGAGGAATTCAGGCAAAGCCGCAGCAGGGGTTGCCGACGTGAGGATGTAGCGGCTCACGTTTTTCATCCTTCTGACAAGTTTCCCCATCTCTTCCTCGAAACCGAGTTCCAATGATTTGTCGAATTCATCAAGCACGAGAATCCGCGCCGGGAGAAGATCGATATTGCGCCTCACGGCATGATCGAGCAAGCGCCCGGGAGTGGCCACAACAATGTCTGGAGTCACTTTCAGGCTGTTGACTTCATCTTCCACTTTTCTTCCTCCGTAGAGGGGGAGCACTCTCAGCTCTCCGGCAACTTCTCTCATCACTCCGGCGATCTGCACAACAAGTTCGCGCGACGGAGCTATCACCACGCATTGCACCCTTCCTGTTGAAGGCTTCATCATCTTCATAACCGGCAGGGTAAAAGCCAGTGTTTTTCCGCTGCCCGTGGGCGAAAGCAGAATTATATCCCGTTGTTCGGTGGCCGTAGCCATCATCTTGAGCTGCATGTCGTTCAGCTGCTCAATGCCGAGGCGGTCTTTCACCGCTGGCAGAAATTCTTTCTCTCTCATATATTTATAACAATCGGGAACTCCGATTGTTGGAAAATTCCGAAGATCATGAAATCTTTGACCAGTCAACACTCTTTGCAAACCTGGATGTGAGCTCTTTCCTGATTATCGCAACGGAATCTGCTGATATAGGGAAAGGCTTCATGTCGCCGGGTGAAGCTTCAGTTGCGTGGCTGCCGGGCGCGAGAAGGGAGGGATTTCCGCGAAGCACCGCGAGAGCAATCTCTCTTGCACGAGAGAGAATCTGGCCGTCGCGCACGAGGTCGGCCACCTTGAGATTGAAGGCGAGGCCACTCTGTTGTGTGCCTTCGATGTCGCCGGGCCCCCTGATTTTCATGTCGGCCTCCGAGATCAGGAAGCCGTCGGTGGTTTCAGTCATTATCGACAGACGTTTCTTGGTGTCGCCTGAAGCTTTAGCTTTGCCCATTAGGATGCAGTAGCTCTGATCCGCTCCTCTGCCTACGCGACCTCTCAGCTGATGAAGCTGGGAAAGCCCGAAACGCTCTGCATTTTCGATCACCATGACGGAAGCATTCGGAACGTTAACACCAACTTCAATCACTGTGGTGGCAACCATGATTCTTGCCTCTCCACTAACAAAAAGCCCCATCTGATGATCTTTCACGGCCGGTTTCATACGTCCGTGCACAAAGCATACCTTATAGTCAGGAAAGGTCTCCATCGTGCGCTCAAACCCCTCCTCCAGGCTTTTCAGTTCAAGTTTTGGATTTTCATCAATAAGGGGATAGACGATATAGACCTGCCGGCCCTCCTTCAGCTGAGAGAGAATGAGCCGGTCAACCTCAAAACGAGAAGTGTCGAATCTCAGAAGGGTAGTGATCGGCTTCCGTCCGGGGGGGAGTTCGTCAATGACGGAGACGTCAAGGTCTCCGTAGACAGTCATGGCGAGGGTGCGTGGAATCGGGGTTGCTGTCATGACAAGAACGTGGGGGGGAGTGGTGTTCTTCTTCCACATTCTCGCCCTCTGGGCCACTCCGAAGCGATGTTGCTCATCGATCACGGCGAGGCCGAGACGATGGAACACCACGGAGTCTTCTATGAGTGCGTGGGTTCCCACAAGGATATCGAGTTCTCCGGACTGAAGGGCGGCATGGATCTCGCGGCGTTCTTTAGCGCGTGTGCTCCCGGTCAGAAGCGCCACTTTGACTCCTATGGATTCAGCCCAGCCGCGGAGGGTTTCATAATGTTGCGACGCGAGAATTTCCGTCGGAGCCATAAGAGCTCCCTGGCATCCGTTGTCGACAGCCATCAGCAGCGACATGAAAGCCACCATGGTTTTCCCCGAGCCAACGTCGCCCTGCAGCAGGCGGTTCATCTGCCGGCCGGTCTTCATGTCGGCCCGGATCTCTTTCAGCACTCTTTTCTGGGCTCCTGTGAGTTCAAAGGGGAGCACATTGAAATAGAATCCGTTGAATTTTTCTCCGATCTTCGGAAAGAAATAACCCGGAATCTTTGATCCCCTATCCATGGAATATCTCAGGATATGGGCTTCAACATAGAAAAGTTCTTCAAATTTCAACCGTTCTGTGGCGCGTTGCAGGTCTCTTGCTGAGGAGGGGAAGTGCATTTCCCGTAAAGCCTGCCCCAGCGGCATCAGGTGGAGTGGGTCTCTGATTTCGGGGGGAAGAGTTTCCGGAAGCTCCTTGATTTTCGGATTGTCGAGTAGATTGCCTGCCAGTGTCTGGAGGAGGCGGTTGGTGTAGCCCCGTTTTTTCAACGTCTCGGTCAGGGAATAGATTCCCTTGAAGCCGGCAGGGGGTTTCTGGGGATCGAAAGGTTCAATCTCGGGATGAACCATTGACACGGTGTCCCTGAAATAATTCGGCTTCCCGAATATCACGTATTCCACCCCGGGATTATATGCGGTCTTATGAAACTGGAGTTTTGAGAACCAAACCACCTCCATAAGCCGAGATCCGTCGGAGAAGACCGCAACAAGCCTTTTCCTGACCCCCTCCCCCTCTTCGCGGAAGCTAATGAACCTCCCTTTCAACTGCACGGATGATGAGTCAATTCCCCGCAGATCAGAAATTTTATAGAATCGGCTGCGGTCTACGTGGCGGAATGGGAAATAAAACAGGAGATCGCGGAAAGTGGCGATCTCCAATTCCGAGCGGAGCAGTTTGGCGCGTGTGTCGCCCACTCCTTTAAGAAATTTTATGTCCGTATCCAGAAAGTCAGACATCTCTATGGTTCAGGATATTGGAGGCGGTGTCCAGATCTCCGGGGTTGGTGATTTTGATGTTTGAGTAGTCACCCTCGAAAATGACTGTGGCGACCCCGGCAGCCTCACAAGCGGAGGCATCGTCGGAAAATGCTTTTCCGGGATTCTCGGCGTAGGCTTTTTTCAGGACGTCGGCTTTGAATACCTGTGGCGTCTGCACTGCCACATACCTGCTTCTGTCGACGGCTCGGTTGCTGCCGTCTTCAATAATTCTCAAGGAATCTGTCACCGGAACACCCGGCACCGCACTCCCCGTCGCTTTTGCGGCTTCCCATCCACGGCGGATCATCCCGGGAGTGATCAGCGGACGGGCGGCGTCGTGGACAGCCACGAAGACATCGTCTCCGTTTTCCGTGAGATCAAGTCCGTTTCTGACAGAAGCGGAGCGAGAGTCGCCTCCGCCGATCACCGCATGGGGAACTCTTGCATTTTCCGGAAGGGCGCGAAACATCTCATCCCATGTTTCCATGAAGCGGGGATTGACCACAAGAATAATACCTGTGTCGGAATCCTCCTTATGGAAGGCGAGCATGCTCCAGACCACTACCGGTAAACCGCAAAGGTCGCGGAATTGCTTGGGGAGGCCACCCCCCATTCGGGTGCCCTCCCCTCCGGCAACGATTATTGCATATTTTTTCATCGGCACAATAGACTGGGACGTCGGAGCCGATCACATGTTCATTCCGCCGTCTACCTGAATCACCTGTCCGGAAACGTAGGAAGACATATCTGAAGCGAGGAATGTGGCAACATCTGCGATATCCTCAGGCTTGCCTCCGCGACGGAGTGGAATCTTCTTGCACCATTCCTCCCTGACAGCATCGGGCAGAGCGGCAGTCATGGCAGTCTCGATAAATCCGGGAGCGATAGCATTGGCACGGATGCCGCGTGAGCCCACTTCCTGGGCGATGCTCTTGGCAAGGGCGATTAGGCCGGCCTTTGAGGCTGCGTAGTTGGCCTGTCCGGCATTGCCGTGTACTCCTACTACTGAAGCCATGTTAATGATCGAGCCGGAACGCTGACGCATCATGATCGGAAGAACCGCATGGATGAAGTTGAAAGCTGATTTCAGATTGACTGCGATCACGGCATCCCACTGAGCTTCAGTCATTCGCATCATGAGACCATCTTTTGTGATTCCGGCGTTGTTGACGAGAATATCGATTCTTCCGAAATCCTCCTTGATCTGATTGACCACCTTCTCTGTTTCCTCATAATTGGCGGCGTTGGAGGCATATCCTTTGCATTTCACTCCGAGAGCTTCGATCTCCTCACGGGTTTTTTCTCCGTTCTCATCAATAACGAGGTCGGTGAAGGCGATGTTTGCCCCCTCCTGTGCGAATTTCAGGGCAATGGCTTTTCCAATGCCACGGGCAGCGCCGGTCACGACTGCCGTTTTTCCTTCAAGAAGTTTCATTTTCTATAATGTTATGTCTATTCTTAGAATTTCACGATGAAGCATCCGCAGGAATATCCTCCTCCGAACACCATGAGGGCTACCTTGTCGTCTTTCTTGAACTGGTCGAGGTTCTGCGCGAGCACGAGTGGCGCTGAAGCGCTTCCTGTGTTGCCGAGGGTCTCGATGTTGTTGAGGAAGTCTTCCATAGGTTTGTCAAGCTGATGGGCCACCTGGGCAACGATTCTTCTGTTGGCCTGATGGGTAATGAGCTTGTTGATGTCTTCAATATGCAGTCCCGTGTTTTTCAGGGAATGGTTGAGGGCATGAATCATGTATTTGCATGCGTTGATGAAGACGTCGCGGCCGTCGGGCATGGTGATTCCTTCATGTTTCGGACGAAGCTTGACTCCTCCGGGACCCTTTCCGACATCGGCAAGACCTTCGGTGTAGATGTCAAGAATCTCGATATCGGAATCAGCCACACGATCCTTGCTCACGAAATAGGCCACGGCGGCATCTCCCCAGAGATGTCCTGCCTTCGGATCCTTCTCGTTGCTATAATATGTGTTGTGTTCCGAACAAATGAGAAGTGCTTTGGTTGCTTTCCCGGAAGCGAAATAACCCTCGATAATCTCAAGGCCATTGATAAACGACGAGCAGGCGGCCGAGGCATAGACAGCCTTGGCTCCGTGGATTTTGTAATGTTGCTGAGCAACGTGTGCCGGAGTGGCTACAGTGTCGTAGGCGGCATAGAAGGCTCCAACAATGAGATCCACCTCCTTGATGTCGTAGGGGAGTTTGGGGAGTGCGTTTTCAATGGCTTCAAGCGCCATCGTGTCGGTGTTTTCCCCCTCTCCTGCTTTGGAGCGGGTGTGGATGCCTGTGCGCTGCACAATCCAGTCAGGAGTCAGTCCGTTGACTTTCTCGAAATATTCGTTTGGCACCCTTTCGGATGGCACGTAGTGACCGATGGAGTTTATAAACATATAAGATATGAGTTACAATGGTTTCATTTTGATTTGATTCCGTCGAGAATCAGTTCTGAAAGATATTTCTTGAGTTCAGATTTGTCGATTCCCTCGTCGGAGAGATTATCGCGGATATAGGGAACGTCGAGGCCATGGATACATTGCGTGATTATAGCCGCAAAGTGGGCCACATTGGAGATGGCGAAACATCCCTGATCCACTCCCTCCTGCAGGATGTCGCGCAGGAGGGCGGTTTCTTTCCTCGTGAGGGTCTTTCGCGCTCTGTCGACTTTCCTGACGTCGCGGAAGAATCCGGCCCGGAGCGACCCATTGCGCGAAACGATCTCCTTGACAGCTTCAAACCGGCAGTCTATATAGTCCTGAAGTTTCTGTTCAGGCGTTGCAATCTGTGCGGCGATGTGCCTGAGCTTGCCGAGAAGCTGATCTGTCTCGCTCTCGATGACGGCGTTGAAGATGTCTCTTTTGCTTCTGAAATAGGTGTAGATTGTCCGTCTCCCTTTGTCGGAAGCGGTTGCGATGTCGTTCATGGTGGTGTTCTCGACCCCTTTTCTTGCGAAAAGCTGCCGAGCAACCTCAATAAACTTGTCACGGGTCTTCATTACCATAATCAGAGAGTCTAAAAAGTGGGGAAGGGAAATGAACCGTTCTTTTCCTCTTTCGCAGGCAAAATTAAGAAAAAAAATCCATAGAATA
>CAYROR010000084.1:0-7233 GCA_964425935.1 uncultured Sangeribacter sp. | reverse complement strand
GCAGGCTCTGAAATTTTATCATCTTTTTGACTCTTTTATGAGTCAACTTTTTTCACTGTAAGACACGGTGCTGATTCCTGCAAGAAGTTTGGAAAACGGGTATCTAATTTCTTTATGTTTTCTCCGATATTTTCAATTTGCATGCACACGGCGGCAAGTGTTTTCATCCCTTCCATGGATGTAGCATAATCATCAGGCGAATGGATTGATTTGTTCCACTCAATGATCATATCACATGACATTGACATTGGTCTCAGGGAATGAAGAAGCAAATGATAATTATCCGAAAATTGTGATTCCATCACGGGCTATTTCATTTAGAAAGAATGAGTCAAGTCTTGAATGTTTACGCACCACATCCACCGCCCCTCCCAATAATTCTTGCAGGAATGTGCATAATCCTAAATATTTAAAGGCTTTAGGAGGCATATCTACGAATATGTCTACATCGCTGTCGGTGTTGTTCTCTCCCCTGGCCACAGAGCCGAAGAGATACATCTTTTTTACCTCATATTCCGACTGAATGTATGGGGCTGCCTTCTGGAGTTGGGCTATGTAATCCTCTTTTGTTTTCATCGTGGTGAAAAATTTGATGGTGTAAAGTTACAAATAATTTGTAGATCAGGCAAAAATGAGGTTATTTATTTGTGGGATTTGGAGGAACGGAAAGTAATGATTAATTTTGCGGAAAGACCCGGATCCCTGTGAGGGGAATGGGGGCGCCTGCGCGCAAATTCTGAAATTGTAATAACCTGACATTGTAATGAACAGATTTGATTTATCAGCTGTCATAGCGCTTTGTTTCCTTTGCGGTTCCTGTGGAGAGAAGCAGAGCGCGGAGAAAGCTCCGGTGAGCTATCCTACCATGAAAATAGAGCGATCCGACAGATCGCTGTCTACCAACTACGCTGCCTCCGTGACGGGGTGCCAGACTGTGGAGATACGGCCGCAGGTGAGCGGAATCCTTACAGAGATATGTATTAAAGAGGGGGATGCCGTCAGCAAAGGGCAGACTCTTTTTGAAATAGAGCCGGCCCAGTTTCAGGCGGCTTACGATATTGCGTTGGCCAACGTGCACAGTGCGGAGGCATCAGTATCCACAGCCCAGCTGGTTCTTGACAGCAATATGGAGCTTTATGAGGAGAAGGTGATTTCCGATTTCGAACTCAACACTGCCAGAAACGACCTTGCGGAAGCAAAAGCCAAGCTTAATCTCGCCAAGGCTGAGCTTGACAAGGCAACGACAAATCTGTCGTATACACAGGTGAAGTCGCCTGTCAATGGCGTGGCAAGCATGATCCCCTATAGGGTTGGAGCATTGGTGAGCAGCAGCATCACGGAGCCTTTGGTGACGGTGAGCGACGACGGCAGGGTCTATGCATATTTTTCGATGGCTGAGAATGACATGCTTGAACTCGTGCGCCAGTATGGCTCGCTCGATGAGGCTATCCGGGAGATGCCTGAGGTTGAGTTTCAGATGAACAACAGGGAGATCTATCCCCACAAAGGACACATCGACGCCGTCAGCGGCACGATCAACAGTTCGACCGGAGCAATCAGCTTCCGGGCTGTTTTCCCGAATCCGGGACGTCTTCTGCGCGACGGAGGAACCGGAGCTGTCATCATTCCCTCCGACTACAAGGATTGCATCGTTGTGCCGAAGGAAGCCACCTACGAACTTCAGGATAAGATCTTTGTCTATAAGGTTGTCGACAACAAAGCCACTTCGGCGGAGATAAAGGTGTTTCCCAACAGCGACGGCCGGGAATATATTGTGGCTGAAGGACTGACTCCGGGCGACGTGATTGTGGCGTCGGGAGCGGGCCTGATTAAAGAGGGCACTGTAGTGAACGCTAAATAACCGGACTCCCATGACACTAAAAACGTTTATAGACCGTCCGATCCTGTCGTGTGTCATTTCGGTGGCAATCGTGCTGCTCGGACTGATATCTCTGGTGAGCCTTCCGGTTGAGCAGTTTCCCGAGATCGCTCCTCCAACGGTGAGCGTCAGTGCGGCATACGCCGGAGCCAACGCCGAGACCGTTCAGAAAAGTGTGATTGTCCCGATCGAAGAGGCAATCAACGGTGTGGAAGACATGCTCTATATGGTTTCGTCGGCCTCCAACAACGGCTCCGCCAACATTCAGGTGTATTTCAAACAGGGCACTGACGGCGACATGGCCATGGTGAATGTGCAGAACCGTCTGGCATCTGCACAGGGTCTGCTCCCCGGAGAGGTGACAAGAAGCGGTGTCAATGTCAGGAAGCGTCAGACCTCAAACATCAAGATTCTGGCTCTCTACAGCCCCGATGGCCGTTTCGACAATAAATTCCTCACCAACTATGCCAAAATCAACATAGAACCGAGGCTTTCGCGAATTCCCGGAGTAGGCGATGTCGATTTCCGTGGTGCCGACTATTCTCTGCGTATATGGCTCGACCCGGGGAAAATGGCCCAATATAGTCTGGTGCCCTCCGACATCAGCAAAGTCCTGAGCGAGCAGAACCTTGAGGCTCCCACCGGCACTCTTGGCGCGGAGTCGGACAACGTGTTCCGCTACACTCTGAAATATCGTGGACGCTATGAGACAGAAAGTGAATTCGAGAATCTTGTGGTGAAAGCTTTGCCCGACGGCTCTGTGCTCCGGCTGAAGGATGTGGCCAGAGTGGAGCTTGGTTCGAGATCCTACGAATATGTGGGAACGGTAAACGGGATGCCCGGCACCACCTGCATGATCGCCCAGACCTCCGGATCCAATGCCAACGAGATCATCAAGGCCATCGACAAGGAGGTGGAGAAAATTCGCGAGACTCTTCCGCCGGGAGTGGAGATAGTGGACCTCATGAGCACAAAAGATTTTCTTGATGCGTCGATCAATAATGTGATCAAGACCCTTCTGGAGGCTATAGTGCTTGTGGTGCTTGTGGTCTATCTCTTCCTCCAGAGCTTCAAGGCCACGGTGATCCCGACGCTTTCAATCATCGTGTCGCTGATCGGCACGTTTATTTTCCTGAAATTGGCGGGGTTCAGTCTCAATCTCATCACCCTTTTCGCCCTTGTGCTCGTGATCGGAACGGTGGTCGACGATGCCATAGTTGTGGTTGAGGCTGTGCAGGCGAAATTTGATGAAGGGGTGAAATCCCCCTATAAGGCCACTGTGGAGGGAATGAACGGCATCACTACCGCGCTGCTCATCACCACGATCGTCTTCATGGCGGTGTTTATCCCGGTCAGCTTCATGGGGGGCACCACCGGAACGTTCTACACCCAGTTCGGCCTGACGATGGCCGTGGCCGTGGGTATTTCCCTCTTGAACGCCATGACTCTCAGTCCGGCCTTGTGTGCCCTTCTGATGACCCCTCACGGCGAATCGGGCAAGCGCAGTTTCTCCTCGCGGTTTCATGACGCCTTCGAATCCGGATTCAGCCGTGTTGTAGACCGCTACGCAGCTGGAGTAAATTTCATGGTTTCCCGCAAATGGCTCACCGGGTTGCTTATCCTGCTTGCAGCAGGGAGCCTCTATTTCATGCTGACTACAACCAAGACCGGCCTCGTGCCTCAGGAGGATATGGGATCGATCAATATCGACGTCCGGACCCCGATAGGAACCAATCTTGATGAAACCATGAAGGTTATGGCCGAGATTGACAGACGCATTTCCGACATTCCCCAGCTCAAGGTCTATTCGAAGACCGCAGGCTACGGAATGATGAGCGGTGTGGGCTCATCGAGCGGAAGCTTCAACGTGCGTCTCAAGGACTGGAGTGAGCGCCAGGGAAAGAATGACGACGTCAACTCGGTGATAGATGAGATCTATCGCCGCACAAGCGACATCACCGGAGCGCGCATCATAGTCTTCACCCGAGGGATGATTCCAGGCTATGGAGTGAGCAACGGATTCGAGATCCATATTCAGGATCAGAAGGGTGGAAAGATAGAAGACCTTCAGCAGATCACCAACAATGTGATCGCCGACCTGGAGAAACGCCCGGAAATCGCAAGGGCCACGACCTCATTCGACACCAGATATCCGCAATATCTCGTGGAAGTGGATGCCGCGAATGCCCTTCGCCACGGAGTGCAGCCCGGCGACGTGCTGAATGTGCTATCCGGCTATATCGGAGGGTCGTATGCCTCCAACATCAACCGCTTCTCCAAGCTTTATCGCGTGATGGTGCAGGCATCCCCTGAATTCCGGCTCGACACGAAGGCTCTGGCGAATATGTTCGTTCGCAATTCTTCGGGAGAGATGACCCCGATCAATCAGTTCCTGAAGCTCACGCGTGTTTATGGCGCTCAGTCGCTATCGCGCTTCAACCTCTTTTCATCAATCCAGGTTAACGGCACCCCGGCCACGGGCTACAGTTCCGGTGAAGCCATCGATGCTGTCAGGGAAGTGTGTGCGGCCAACCTTCCGTCGGGCTACGGCTATGAATTCGGGGGAATGAGCCGCGAGGAGGCATCGTCATCAAGTTCCACGGTGTTCATCTTCGTGGTGTGTGTGGTGTTTATCTATCTTATTCTATGTGCGCTCTATGAAAGCCTCTTCATTCCCTGGGCAGTGATTCTGTCGGTGCCTTTCGGATTGGCGGGAAGTTTCCTATTTGCCCGGCTTGTGGGTTTGGAAAACAATATTTATCTCCAGATCGGCTTGCTGATGCTGATCGGTCTTCTCGCCAAGACGGCCATTCTCATGACCGAATATGCCTCTGAAGGGCGTCGGTCGGGAATGACGATCATCGGGGCGGTGGTTTCGGCGGCGCGTGCCCGTCTTCGTCCGATCCTCATGACCTCCCTGACCATGATCTTCGGCATGATTCCCCTTGCCTTCGCCAATGGCGTCGGAGCGAACGGCAACATAACCATCGGCGTGGGCACGATCGGAGGAATGCTCGTGGGCACGATTGCCCTCCTTTTCATTGTGCCGGTGCTTTTCATAGTGTTCCAGAAGATTGAAGAACGTGTAATGCCCAAAAGACAAAAACATGAAACGGCTTAAGGATATTGGAAAAATTCTGATGACAGCCACCCTGCTGCTGGCCACGGGAGGGTGTGGGCTCTACACCGATTATAAGCGGCCTCAGATCGGCTATGACCTGGCAGAGGTGAGTGTGTCGGATTCCGTGCTGCCTCCACTCTCGGCCATGTCGTGGAGGGAGCTTCTTCAGGATCAGGAGCTGACGCGGCTGATCGAGACCGGACTGCAGAGCAACACGGATCTTCGCATCGCTAAACTGAAGGTTGATGAGGCAGCAGCCACTCTTAACGCCTCGCGCCTCGCGATGCTCCCCTCTGCGGGGATCAATGCCGACGGGCGGGTGGGCACCTCCAGCAGCAGCTTCAGCATCACTCCCACAGCGTCGTGGGAGATCGACGTGTTTGGCAAGCAGCGCAATCTGAGGAAAGGCGCGGAAGCGTCGGTTGAGGCCTCGGAAGCCTATCGGCAGGCTGTGCAGACTTCGCTGATAGCTGCCATCGCCGAGGGATACTACACGCTGGTGATGCTCGACGAACAGCTGTCAATAAGCGAACGGACCCTGAAGACCTGGGATGAGAACATCCGGGCGCTTCAGGCTCTCAAACGCGCCGGACGCACAAACGAGGCTGCCGTGCTTCAGGCCCGGGCCAACCGGTTGCAGGTGGAAAATTCAGCACTCAATCTGCGGAAGCAGATCCTTCTTCAGGAGAATGCCCTGAAAGCGCTTCTGCTGAAACCTGACCTTGAGATTACGCGTGGAAAATTCAGCGGGCAGACGTTTCCGGAAGTTCTTTCAACCGGGCTTGCCGTGGAAGTGCTTTCAAACCGACCGGATGTGAGACAGGCTGAATATCAGCTTCGGAAGTCGTTCTATGGAGTGAATGTGGCCAGGGCCGCGTTCTATCCTTCGCTGACGCTTTCCGGATCGGCAGGCTGGACCACTTCATCGGGCAGCGTGGGGAATCCGTCGGCTTGGGTGGCCAATGCTGTCGGATCTCTGGCGGCTCCGCTCTTCACACGCGGCACAAACAAGGCGAATCTTGAGATCGCCAAAGCGGAATATGAGATCGCCTCCCTCCAGTTTCAACAGAAACTCATTGATGCCGGGATGGAGGTGAACAATGCTCTCTCCGCATGGCAGACGGCCAGAAATCGACTTAATATCGACAGGAAGCAGATCGTGGCGCTGAAAGGGGCGGTCCACAACACGCGCCTGCTTATGCGCCACACCGATAAAACCAATTATCTGGAGGTGCTCACCGCCCAGCAGCGCCTGCTCGACGCGGAACTCACGGAAGTCAACGACACCTACATCGCCATTCAGTCGGTGATCGCCCTTTATCATGCGCTGGGCGGAGGAGTCAATTAGCGTCAATCCGGCATATTGATTTGGAAGAACGCGAAGTAATGATTAATTTTGCGGAAAGACAAAAAAGAGAAACTGACACAATAATAATATGGAAAAGAAATTCAAGCGCACGCTCATAACCTCGGCGCTCCCTTACGCCAACGGGCCGGTTCATATCGGCCATCTCGCCGGTGTGTATGTTCCGGCCGATATCTATGCACGCTATCTCCGCCTGAAAGGGGAGGAAGTGATGTTTGTCGGAGGCAGCGACGAGCATGGGGTGCCTATCACCATCAGGGCCCGCAAGGAGGGCGTGACTCCTCAGGATATAGTAGACCGCTACCACCAGATAATAAAGGATTCTTTCGAGGAACTTGGCATCTCGTTCGACGTCTATGGACGCACCACTTCTGAGACGCACCGCAAGACAGCCTCCGATTTCTTCCGCACGCTCTACGACAAGGGAGAGTTTGTGGAGAAGACGTCGATGCAGCTCTATGACGAGGAGGCCGGGGAATTTCTGGCCGACCGCTACGTCACGGGCACCTGCCCTCACTGCGGCAACGAACATGCCTACGGCGATCAGTGTGAGGCTTGTGGCACATCGCTGAGCGCCACGGATCTGATTAATCCTAAGTCTGCTCTTTCGGGAAGCGTTCCCGTGATGAGGGAAACCTCCCACTGGTATCTGCCTCTCGACAAGTGGGAGCCCACGCTGCGCAAATGGATTCTGGAAGATCATAAGGAATGGCGTCCTAACGTATATGGTCAATGCAAGTCGTGGCTTGACATGGGGTTGCAGCCACGCGCCGTGAGCCGTGATCTCAAATGGGGAATCCCGGTGCCGGTGGAGGGTGCCGAGGGGAAGGTGCTCTACGTATGGTTTGACGCTCCCATCGGCTATAT
>CAYROR010000083.1:0-7317 GCA_964425935.1 uncultured Sangeribacter sp. | reverse complement strand
AAAAATCTCTAATTCGATATTAAATTTTATTTATTCTGATGCGGTTGCCCTGGCGTCAATGGAGTGGAAAATCGTGGGATGAGGCTGAAATGTTGCATAAATTTATTAATTTTGCCACTATCCTTTTTTTAATTTCATTCATTAGTATTCCGGAAAAATGATACTGCACCCCTATAGCTTCAGGAGGATTCTATCAATCCTTGTTCTTTTTACTGTGTTTCTTCAGGCAATGGCCCAGCTCTCTTTCGGGAAGCCCGAAATATTCAACGAGGGTTGGCTTTTCCAGCTTGGAGATGAAGCGGATATGTCGCTTCCTGATTACGATGATGGGAAATGGAGGCATCTCGACGTTCCTCACGACTGGTCGATCGAAGGTCGCCTTTCCCCCTCGCTAAACAGTTGCACCGGCTATCTTCCCGGCGGAATTGCCTGGTATCGGAAACATTTCACTGTTTCCGACGGATTGCCGCTTCATTATATATATTTTGAGGGGGTATATAACCGGAGTGAGGTCTATCTCAACGGCCATCTTCTCGGAAAGCGTCCCAATGGCTATGTTTCGTTTTATTACGACATGACTCCATATCTCAGGGAAGGAGAGAATGTGGTCGCTGTCAGAGTCGACCATAGCCGCGAGGCGGATTCAAGATGGTATACTGGCTCTGGAATCTATAGGGACGTCTATATTATAGGTGCAGATAAAAGGCATTTTGAGCCCTGGGGTCTCGGATGGCATGCTGAAAGTATCAATGACGACAAAGCTACGGTTGCCGTGGAACTCACCGCACGCGATGAAACCGGGAATCCCGGAAATAAGCTTAAAGGAGAGGTCTGGATTTATGATGCCGCGGGCAAAGCGGTTGCGCGGAAAAGCAGACTCATCAAAGCCGGGGAAAAGTCGGTCTTGAATCTTGTGATTCCCAGACCTTCACGATGGAGTCCGGATTCACCCTATCTCTACACCCTGAAGGCCACATTATCCTCCAACGGAGAGGTGGTTGACAGTGCCAGGACCCGGCTGGGATTGCGTACACTGGAATTTTCGTCCGACAAAGGTTTTTCCATCAATGGAAAGAACACCAAAGTAAAGGGAGTTTGTCTTCATCATGATGCCGGGGTGCTCGGATCTGCCGTTCCTCCGGAAGTGTGGCGGCGTCGCCTCAAGAATCTGAAGGCTATCGGCGCAAATGCGATAAGGATGAGCCATAATCCGCAAGCCCCGGTGGTCTATGACCTTTGCGACGAACTGGGGCTTCTTGTCATGGACGAAGGGAGTGATGAGTGGGAATTCCCAAAACGTAAATGGGTGGAGGGATGGAATCGAGGCACTCCAAAATATGAAGGGACTTCCGATTTCTTTGAGGAATGGATAGAGCGCGACATTACCGATATGGTGCGACGTGACAGAAATCATCCCTCGGTGTTCCTGTGGAGTGTTGGCAACGAGGTGGATTATCCAAACGATCCATATTCACATCCGATTCTTGACGGTTCATCCATCAATCAGCCGATGTATGGCGGCTATAATCCCCAGGCTCCTGATGCGGCAAGAATAGGGGAGATCGCGAAAAGAATTGCCGGATATATCCGGAAGGTCGACAATTCACGACCTGTCACCGGAGCTCTGGCAGGAGTCGTGATGTCAAACCATACGGAATATCCGGAGGCGGTAGACGTCGTTGGGTATAATTATACCGAAAATAGATATGCGGAAGATCATCAGACCTATCCTGACCGCATAATCTATGGAAGCGAGAATGGTCAAGGCTACGATGCTTGGAAAAGCGTGAGGGATAATGATTTTATTTTCGGCCAGTTTATTTGGACCGGCACCGACTATCTCGGAGAATCAGGAGCATGGCCTTCAAGAGGATTAAACACCGGAATGCTTGATTTCGGCAGCTTCCCGAAACCACGCGGAAAGTTCAGGGCTTCATTATGGTGTGAGTCGCCGGTGGCATATCTCGGCACTTACCGCAAGCCGAGGAGAGGAAACCATCTTTCAATCGATGCTCCCGGATTGTGGAATTATGGAGTGGGTGATTCGGTGCGCGTTGTGTGCTACACGAATGCTCCTGCGGCCCGTTTGCTCCTGAATGGAGATTGTGTGGGAGAAAAGAAAGGGTTTGACGATGATGCCGGGATGATTTATTGGGATCTGCCGTTCAAACCGGGAAATCTGAGAGTGGAAGCGTTAAACGGCAATAATGAAGTCGTTGCTTCAGACACGCTCCGCACGAGCGGACGCCCCTACGCCCTGAAAGTGACATCTGATGTTGAATCTCTCGGAAATGATTGTGGAGTGGCCCACCTTATTGTTGAGGTGGTGGATGAAGAGGGGATTCCGGTGGTTCTTGCTGATAACAACGTGACATGCCACATCAATGGCCCGCTTAAGCTTCTCGGTCTTGAGGGATCTGACAACACAGATATGGGTGACTATCGCGATAATCGCCAACGCGTTTATGGAGGTCGGCTCCTCGCATACGTCGGGAGGGATAAGGAGCGGAAAGGGAAAGCGAAAGTTGTCTTCACCTCTCCATTGCTTCAGTCTGCGGAAATCGAATTGAATGTTGAGTAGTGGCGTAAGGCCGGGGAAAATAATGGATTCCTGAATCATTCCGAGGCAAGATTTCCAGGATTGATGAGGAATAGTTTCTCGGTTGCCCGGGTGATTGCAGTGTAAAGCCAGCGGTAGAAATCTGATCCGATTGCATCAGCCGGTATTCCGGCCATGTCGACATACACATGGCGCCATTGTCCACCCTGGGCTTTATGACACGTGACACAATAGGCATATTTTGCCTGAAGAGCATTATAGTAGGGGTCTTCAAGAGCAGCTTTTATCTTGTGGGAAAGCTCGCCGTCGCATTGCGCGATGACCCGGTTATAGAAACGCTCCATCTCGTCGCGAGGTATCCCTGCCCCCTCGGCCACAAGACTTCGCAACATTAGTTTGGCTGCTACAGGAGTCTCCGGATCCGGAAGTTGAAGCTCCACATCCACAAACCATCGGCCATAGGCCTTTTCAGTTTTCCCTACCCAACGGACAACAGCTGTTTCTCCGTTAGCTATGAAATTTTTCAATTTGTTGATTTTGCTCCAGTAATAATCATTTTTTGCCACAACGATGCGGTCGCCCTGCTGGATAGGTTCATCAGCATACATAACCATGTTGCGGATCGCCTTGTTGTAGTTGTTAGCCCTGCGGTTTGAGCGGGTCACAATAATTGTTTCCTCATTTCCGACCAAACTCCATGAATCGGAGAGATGATCTGCAAGCTCCGCTGACGAGATCACCTTGACGTCGCTGAAACCTCCGGCGGAAAGGGAAAATTGCTCAGGAGGGAATCCGGAGAAAAGAAACTGCCTGACAATGGTTGCATTATGCAGGATTCCACTTCCTGAAGCCTGGCGCACCGGCAGATCGAGAGAGAAAGTGACAGGATTGAATCCCAGTTGCCTCAGTCGGTCGGGGTTCATGGCCGGGCTCTCCGTCATTCCTACCGGCGGAAGCTGGGCAATGTCGCCCAGAAGAATCATCCCGCATCCGGGGGCGCTATAGACGTGGTGAATCACTTGCTGTAGCAGGGAGTTCCTGAAAACAGGGGAGTCAGTCACAAGCGAAGCTTCATCAATGATGAAAGTGGTGTCGGCATCGCGGTTTTCAGCAAGAAAGAATGTGGTGTTGGAGGGATCGATTGAGTTGCCCCTGAAAATGCGCTTATGGATTGTCGATGCCTTATCACCCGCCATTCCTGCGGCAACTTTAGCCGCTCTCCCGGTAGGCGCGAGAACGATTCTTTTGACCCCGAGAGATTTCATCGCCTTCACCATTGCCCCGACCACGGATGTTTTTCCGGTTCCTGCATATCCGTTTAGGATGAAGATATCCCTCGGACCCCGCTGCAGAATAAAAGCCGAGAGGGCGTTGATCAAGGCGAATTGTTCTTCATTAGGGGTGAAGGGAAGTTCTGAGATTGCTGTTTCTGCGAGTTGCCGGGGTGTCATAAGCGTTCAGGGTTGGATCTGCGAAGTTAAGAAAAAACAATGGTAAAAATCGTGATCGAGGCTAAAATATTTGAAATATAGCCCCCTCTGGAGTATTGAAATAGATTTTATGTTGCGTATATCCCAAAATAATTTGTAAATTTGCATATTGGCTCTGTTCTTTGGATTTTGTCCTGAATAGGGCCATGCCTGGCAAAATGCAGAGAATTATAAGAAGGTATGAGACGATTCAAACAAATAGGCGAAAAGTGGCAGCTTCTGTTGAAAGCTCTTGGGATAACGATTCTCGCTTTTGTGCTTTCGGAGCTTCTTGCCGCTCCTTTCTCGGCATCCACATCCTCGATCTTCTCCTCTCCGGAGAAGACTGATTTCGTATTGTCGGATTTCTTTGCGCAGGTTGCTAATAAACGTCCTGTCAGGGAGTTGTCGGATAAGGTAGTGCTGGTTGATATCGACCGGGCAGATCGTGACGGAATCGCGGAATTGCTTTCCACCATAGCTTTATGTGCCCCGAAGGCAGTTGGCGTCGATATCAATTTCGAGGAGGCGCGAGAGGACGACTCCCGGCTCCTGGAGGCCATAGGCTCGCTTCCTTCAGTTGTGCTTCCTCTTGGTTTGGAGCGGGATAGTGCTTCTGTCAATAGATTCAAGGTGGTGGAACAGCCCTTCTTTTATGGATCTTTAGATGGGGTAAATTATGGAGCCGCAAATCTTCCGGGGAAATACACGATCTCGTCAATCCGGGAATTTCCGGTCGGTTTTCCTGTGGAAGGAGGCGACACGATTCCATCCTTTGTGGCCGCAATTGCGGGAAAGGTTGATCCACAGGCCTACGCAAATCTGATCGAAAGGGGGAATGAAGTGGAAACAATCGACTATGCTTCGCTTGAGATCCCCGTGATGTCGATTGCCGACGTCTATGAGAATCCTGAGATACTTGAAGGGAAGATTGTCATGGTTGGAGCTGTCAACGAGGCATCCGACATGCATTCCACGCCGGTGGCCCGGGCGATGGCGGGTTTGTCAATCCACGCTTATGCTCTCTCTACAGTTCTCAGTGGAAACTATTATTCCACCTGTCCCCGATATCTGGATTATCTTATTTCAGCCATACTTTGTTTCATCCTCATTTATCTCAATATCGCGATCAAGGCTAAAGTTAAGGGTCTCTTTCTCCGCCTCCTTCAGGTGGTGCTCGTTTATCTGATCGTGAGAATAGGATACACACTGTATGTTGACCATAGGATTATTGTTAATTTCGCTTTGACGTTGCTGATGGTTGCATTCGGTTCCTTCGCCATAGATATATGGAATGGCACCGAGGGCCTCATCGAGATTATTACAGGATGGTGGAGACGCCTTTTCGGAAAAAAGGATTGTGCAGTTGCAAATGAGCCTGCAAATAAATGAAACAGAATAAAAACGAAAGATTAAATATGAAAAGAACAATCAAGAATCGATTCTTAAGACTTGCGGGAAGCATGATTGCGTTGCTTGCGACGTTTTTTGTGTTTCCCTTTGCTGCGGAGGCGGCTTATGTGGTTCATAGCGTTTCAGGCAACGTTGGCCTTGTGGCCAAAGGAGAGACCACTCCTCTGAAAAAGGGGATGACAATCGGTCCGTCAGACGTTATCGATATTCCGGAAAACGGAAAGCTCGAGATCTTTAATGAACTTGACGGGAAAGTTTACTCTTCGGTGAAATCAGGGCGTTTTTCCGTGATCCGCCTTATGCTCGATGCGAAGGATCAGGCTTCAGACAATGCAGGAAACGTCAAAGGTCAGCTTGCCATAGGCAAAGGTGAAAAGACAATGGAGGGACGGCTTTATATGGAGAAAGGGATGGTGAAGCGTAGTCAGACGGTTTTCGGGCAGGACAGTGAAAACGTTGATGTAGATGGTCGCACTCTTGCCCGATATGTGGCATCGGTTGTCTACACCGGCAATCTTGACTCCCGTGTAGAGCTTCCCGTCAAGATCGAGCATGAAAGGGGAGAAGGAAAAGGAATTAAATTCAGGCTCGTAAACACCCTTGATTTCCCGGTTTATTTCAATGTCCTTAAGATCACAGGCAGCCAGGCTCCGGTGCTGGAGGTTTCAGAGCTCGGACAGCCTACGGGGTGCTATGTAGTTCTCCCGGGTCAGGCGTTATCCAGGGAGCAGTTTGCCGATCCCGGGGGCGACACCCGTCATGTGCTCATAATGAGCCATTGCAAATATGACATCGGAGAGGTGATAGATTTCATCGGCGACCTGATGTCGACAGAAGGAATAGGCACTCTTTCAGAAAAGGATGCCCCGGTTCACATGCTTGTATTGTGAAGGAATGTATCGAAATGGGGAAAGTGGTGTAAAATTGGTTAAAAAAACGGGCGGAAAGTATGCGGATTGAGAAATTATTTCTAAATTTGCAGACGGAAACGGAAAAAGCCGTTCCGTCGGTGATTTCTTGTTTAACCCACCCGTTACTTTGACGCGCAAGCGTGAAAAGAAAGCAAAAAAAGTTTTTAAAAACAGATATCAAGACATGAAAATTGAAAAGATTATCGGTCGCGAGGTTCTTGATTCCCGTGGCAATCCTACAGTTGAAGTTGACGTGATCCTTGAAAGCGGTGCGTTCGGACGTGCTGCCGTTCCTTCAGGTGCGTCTACAGGTGTTAACGAGGCTCTTGAGCTTCGTGACGGCGACAAGAGCCGCTACATGGGCAAAGGCGTTCTCAAGGCAGTAGCCAATGTCAATGGCCCGATCGCAGAGGCTCTCGTAGGCATGAGCGCTCTTGACCAGATCGCTATCGACGAGAAGATGATCGCTCTCGACGGCACTCCCACAAAGTCAAATCTCGGAGCAAACGCTATTCTTGGTGTTTCTCTCGCAGTGGCAAAAGCAGCTGCCGACTATCTCGGCCAGCCCCTCTACAAATATATCGGTGGCACCAACAGCTATGTTCTCCCCGTTCCCATGATGAACATCATCAACGGTGGCGCACACTCTGACGCTCCTATCTGCTTCCAGGAGTTCATGATCCGTCCGGTTGGCGCATGCTGCTACCATGAGGGCATCCGCATGGGCACTGAGGTGTTCCACAACCTCAAGACTGTCCTCAAGAAGCGCGGTCTCTCCACTGCAGTGGGCGATGAGGGTGGTTTCGCTCCCAAGCTCGACGGCACTGAAGACGCTCTTAACGTTATCATCGAGGCTATCAAGCTCGCAGGCTACGAGCCCGGGAAAGATGTTACCATCGGTCTTGACGTCGCTTCTTCAGAGTTCTACAAAGACGGCGTTTACGACTACACCTGGAAACAGGGT
>CAYROR010000082.1:0-7489 GCA_964425935.1 uncultured Sangeribacter sp. | reverse complement strand
CCGGGTTATGAATCCGACGCTCTAACCAACTGAGCTATCCCGCCATCAGAACTCTTTCGTTCCGTTTTGCGACTGCAAAGTTAAGCATAAGTTTTGATTTGACAAAATCATTTTGGAATATTTTTTAATTTATTTTCCAAAAGTTTTGCAAGCAACCGCCTTCCCGACATCTATCTATCAAGACATCAGACAATTCACGCCGTTCTTCCAATCTTACGCATAACACCGGGAAATATCTGCCGTCCTACTCTCAGAACCCCTGACGAAACTATGAACGACATCAAGGGGGAAAGATAGTTGAACACGCAATAGGGAAGATAGGCCAGTGTCGGCACTCCCAGAACTGCCGATTGAGTGAGGCCGCAACTATTCCATGGAATCAGCACCGAAGTCACGGATGTGGAATCCTCTATCGTGCGGCTCAGCATCTTGGCAGGCAAACCGTTCCTCGAATAAACGTCGCGATACATGTTAGCCCCTACAATAATGGAAATATACTGATCGGCAGTGAACCCATTGAGCATGATGCCGCTTGCAACCGTGGCCCCTATCATCCCCTTCCGTCCTCTCAGGCGCGACGATACACTGCGGGATATTGTTGTCAACATTCCCGACCCGATCATCACTCCGCCGAAGATCATCGCGCTGAGAACAAGATAGATCGTCGACATCATCCCTTTCAAGCCTGAGGTGGAGACAAGATTGTTGAATTCCTCATCGGATGTGTGGAATTCCACTCCGCTCCATAGATCGGAAAGGGAAGAGAGTCCGAAACCGAGCTGAGGCTGAAAAAAAACCATGGAAACGAGTCCCAGAAGCATACTGACCGTCAGCGTAACCACAGTATTTATTCTCAAGGCGATCATGACGAGCGTCACAAGTGGCACGATCATTGTCCAGGGTGTCACCACAAATTCCTGCTGGAGAGTGGTCAGGATCCGGCTCTCCTCCGAAGCGGAAAGAGAATCCTGACGCATCAGGCCCTCCACAAAAAAAACCAGAAAAGCTATCAGAAGGGAGGGGATCGTGGTGCGCATCATAAATCTGATATGAGTGAAGAGATCTACCCCGCAGCTACTTGAGGCCACCACGGTTGTGTCGCTGAGAGGCGAGACCTTATCACCGAAATATGCGCCGGAGATCACGGCTCCCGCAATCCAGGGAGCACTGTAGCCCATCACCTCTCCTATTCCCATGAATGCCACTCCGACTGTGGCTATCGTGGTCCAGGAACTTCCGGTGAAAATCGAAATGCCTCCGCAAACGGCACACACCGTCACGAGGAAAAACGTAGGATTCATCATCTGCAATCCATAGTGGATAAAGGCCGGAACAATTCCTCCCATCATCCAGGTGGTGGAGAGCAACCCGATAAGGGCAAGGATCGGAACAGCCGGAAGAATCTGGGAAGCACTGAGCTTTATGCCGGAGATAAACCGCTTGCGGTCTGACCGGATAAACCGCCACCCTAATAGAATGCAGACCACCGCTGAGCTCAATAAAATGGCCGGACTCAAGTCTCCGATAAGGTCGGAATTGCCCATGCAGATGAGTGTAAGCAAGGAAATTATAAGGAAACCAATTGGCAGGAGGGAGATCTTTAGTGATGGTAGATTTGTTTTCATAGTGCAAAAATAGCACTCCAGGCTCCATTATGCAATCATTTTTAGTTAAAAAAATCCAATTATATGAATATTGGTGTTTTATCCCTGCAGAAGTTCCGGCATACTCGGCGCCCGGAGTTTTGCCCGCCCGATTTTTTTTCTTAATTTTGCAGACATTATGACACTGACACACCACCTGATAAACATACGCCGACATGCCTCCATCCCAGGCATTATCGCGGGCCTGACGCTCATTGTGCTGACAGGGATGCTCTCTTCCTGCTTCACGGGCGTGGAGGGAACCAAAACAATCTCATTGTCACGCGAAGACCGCAAGACAATCAAACCATCCAAGGAGGAGAATTTCTTCCGTCCGGTTGAAGGAGAGCCCCTCTCCAAATGGGAAAAGGGGCGTCCTTTTATTGCTGCAGACAACAGGACCCTGATAATTTTTGATCAGGAGGGACTCCCGCTTGACCCGGAAGAGGTTGGGCTGGGAGGAAAGATGCTCTTTTTTGAGGGTGTCTCCCAGAGGATAGCTGCCGACGGCTCAAAGAAAGCGGTGCTGGAGTTCAGCCAGGGAGACAAGACATATCGTTTCAACACAGGCAAGAACATGTCGGAGGCCGAAGAATCATTCAGAAGCGATATGATTCCGATGATGATTGATCTTAAAATGGTTAATTCCGCACGCTCTCTTCTCGAAGGGATGCAACTATGGACTAAATCCGCCCTCTGGTATGACGATCAGGGAGAACGGATTATCGGAAAGAAATATGTCCCGGTAATTGTTGACGATGTCATGCCGGGGAATCTCGTGTTTCCGATCAAGGTGAAATTTCATGAACCCGACGGCAAAACGGCCTGGGCGATGCTCAACTTCGGAACCCGCGAGAGCCGCAGCTTCGAGAATATATTTTCTCTCTCCGACATACGCGAAAGATATCCAAACATCGAAGATGAGAATTGGGCTCTCATTTGCGCCGGTAAAGTGGCGAAAGGCATGACCAAGGATGAGTGTAAACTTGCCCTCGGCAATCCCAAGGAAGTGGATTCCGGGCGCGACTACACCCAGACCCTCGACCTCTGGCAATATCCCGACGGAACAGTATTATGGTTTGAAGCCGGCATCCTGACCGGCTACAGAAGATGACCCCGACCTCTTTTTCCAGAACCTTTAAATCGCATCACAGAAATGTTTGTCAAAGATAAAGACCTCACTCCCCTGACCACTTTTGGAATCTCTGCCAAAGCCGCTCTTTTTGCGGAATACACCTCCACGTCGCAGCTTCTGCGCATTTCACGGTCGCCTGAATTCACCCAGAATGAGGTTCTTCATATCGGAGGAGGCAGCAATCTCCTTTTTGTCAATGATTTCAATGGACTCGTTCTTCATTCTGCCATCAAAGGGATCTCCGTCTACAAGAAAGATGAGGATAATATTTTCGTGATTGCGGGAGCCGGTGAGAAATGGACAGACCTCGTTGACTGGTGTGTGGATAATGGCTACAGCGGACTGGAAAACCTTGCAGGCATTCCCGGAGAGGTCGGCGCTGCGCCGGTTCAGAATGTCGGAGCCTACGGGATTGAGGCCAAAGACGTGATCTTCTCCGTGGAGTGTTTTGATTCCAGGAAACGTGAGATTGTAACCTTCAAGAATTCAGAGTGTGGTTTTAGCTATCGCGACAGCCGTTTTAAGAACGACTGGAAAGGAAGGTATTTTGTTCTTCGTGTGAGTTTCAGAGTGAGCGTCTCGCCGATTGCCCGCCATCTCGACTATGGTCCGCTCCGCGACCTGGCAGCTCGTCTGGGTCATGCCCCCACTCCCAGGGAGGTGGCCGATGAGATAGTGGCTATAAGAAATGCAAAGCTCCCCGACCCTGAGGTGACGGGGAGCGCCGGAAGTTTCTTCAAGAATCCGGTAGTGAGCCGGTATTTCTATGAACAGCAGGTTCTGGGTCTCGACCCCGACACTCCTCACTACGATGTCGACAGGCATCACGTCAAGATTCCGGCCGGATGGCTGATCGAACACTGCGGTCTGAAGTCTGCCCGCGTTGGAGATGCTTTCGTGTGGCCGAAACAATGTCTGGTAATTGCAAACGGCGGCAACGCCTCGGCTTCAGATGTTGTGGAGCTTGCCGAAATGATCAGGAACACGGTGCAGAGCCACACCGGAATAAATCTCCGCCCGGAAGTAAACTACGTCGACACCTCCATAAAAGTCACCGTGCTCGGGAGCGGCACCTCAAAAGGAGTGCCTGAAGCAAGATGTCTTTGCAAGGTTTGCACGTCGTCAGATCCTCACGACAAGCGTCTGCGTGCTTCGGTGCTCGTGGAAACCCAGGGACTCAACTTGCTTATCGATGTCTCTCCCGATTTTCGCGCCCAGGCTCTCCGACATTCCATCATGGATCTTGACGCGGTGCTTATCACCCACAGCCACTACGACCACGTGGGAGGCTTTGACGATCTTCGTCCTTACTGTGAGGGGGAAAGTTTTCCCGTATATCTTAAGGATGACGTCAACGGAGACCTTCACAGGCGGCTTGACTATTGCTTCCGGGAGCATCCCTATCCCGGGGTCCCCACATTTGACATGCATGAAATATCAGCCGACAAACCATTCTATATCAAGGGAGTGAAGATTATTCCAATCGCAGTGAATCATGGCAACATCCCTATCCTCGGCTTTAGAATCGGCGACTTCGCCTACGTCACAGACGCAAAGACCGTGCCGGAAGAGGAGATGTGGAAACTTGAAGGCCTGAAGGTTCTTATCCTAAATTCACTCCGCGCCAAGGAGCATTTCGCCCACATGTCGTTTGATGAAGCTGTGGCCTTCATTGATAAAGTCAGACCGGAAGAGGCTTATCTCACCCATTTCAACCATGAGGCGGGATTCCACCATGATCTTGAAACCCGGTTCGGACCACACATCCATCCCTGCTACGACGGGCTCACAATCCACGTTTCCTGATCAGAGTTCCGCCTCCTTGAGACGTTCGGCATTCTCGGCGATCGTCAGCCTGTCAATACACTCTCCTATCTCCCCGTCCATAAACGCCGCAAGATTATAGACCGTATAGTTTATCCGGTGGTCGGTCATACGTCCTTGTGGAAAATTGTAGGTGCGTATCTTTGCAGAGCGGTCGCCGGTGGAGACAAGGGTCTTGCGTCTCTGTGCTATGTCGGCGAGATATTTCTCGCGTTCGCGGCTATATATATAGGTGCGCAGTCGGGAAAGCGCCCGTTCCTTGTTCTTCGGCTGATCTCTGGTCTCCGTACACTCAATCAGGATCTCGTCTTCCTCTCCGGTGACAGGATTTTTCCAGATATAGCGGAGTCTAACTCCTGATTCAACTTTGTTCACGTTCTGTCCGCCTGCGCCTCCGGAGCGGAAAGTGTCCCATTTGATCGCTCCTTCGTTGATCTCGACATCGAATTCCTCCGCCTCAGGGAGCACTGCCACAGTGGCTGCGGAGGTATGAACCCTCCCCTGTGTTTCTGTCGCGGGAACCCGCTGAACTCTATGAACCCCGCTCTCATATTTCATCACTCCATAGACGCCGTCGCCCGTAAGGGTGAAACATATCTCCTTATACCCTCCGGCTGCCCCGGGACTTGTGGAGCTAACCTCAAGCGTCCACCCCTTTTTCTCGGCAAATTTCTGATACATCCGGAAAAGATCTCCCGCAAATAGAGCAGCTTCGTCGCCACCAGTGCCCCCGCGAATCTCGACAACGGCATTTTTTGCATCTTCCGGATCAGCAGGAACAAGCATGAGCTTGATCGCATTTTCAACCTCCGGAATCGTGCGCTGTGCCTCCTCTAGCTCCTCCCTGGCCATCTCGCGCAGTTCTTCGTCGTCGGAATCAGAGATTACCGACTTCGCCTCCTCCACTGCCGAGAGAAGGGATTTAAATTTTTTTGTGGCGGAGAGAAGTTTCTCAAGATCACTGTATTCTTTTGTCAGTCGCACATACCGTTTCTGATCCGCGATAACCTCCGGATCTGTTATAAGCGTTGCAACCTCTTCAAATCTAAGATCAAGACCCTCGAGGCGCGACAAAAGGGGATGCTTTTGTTCCATTTCAATTCTTCTGTTTCCGCAAAATTAACTCTTTTCCCCGACATTGACAACCCCCCTTACTACCGCACCTCCAACCTATGAACGACAAGACTCCCACCCATCCATTACCCCGGCTCCAACAATCCAACCGATCTAGCAAAAAAATTCCCCTTTGAAAGTGAAAATCTAAAAAACACTTTCAAAAGGGAAAATCTGCAATTATTGTCAAACCTCACTTCTTTGATGAAGTTCTTGAGAGGAATACATCAGGCATTTTCTTTGAGTTCTCACTATCCTTGAGGTCCGTAAGATCAATTTCGATCTTCTTGCTTTCGTAGGAAACACCTGATTCAGCGTCATCACCAGATATGGAGACAAGATATTTTCCTGAAACCGGAAGTTTCATCTTGCCCTCTTCCACTACAAATTTCTTTGGAGTAGGGAATTTATCCTGATCCTCCCCAAACATGAACTTGACATTCGGGATCTCCTTCTTAGTCTCCTTGTCATAGACTTTGAAATCTACGACAACCATACGATCACACTCTCCCATTTCATACGCCTCGATCGGATGGTTGAAAGTCATTTTACTCACATTGTGCGATACAATGTAATTTGGAGTAACAACGTGATACGCCTCGATCGGATGGTTGAAGGTCATTTTACTAACATTGAACACTACAAGGGTATCCGGAGAAACTTTCTTATCCACCACAGGCACTGACTCAGCAGATAATCCAGCTGAGGAGATCATGAAGGGAAGCACTCCGGCGAAAATCAAGGTTTTCATTGATGCAACTTATTATGGGTTAGAAATCTTGCGCAAAAGTAAAAAAAAAAAAAAAATAGAACGCAAACTTCAATGACAAAACACTTCAAAAATTAATAACTTTTCACAAAAGACACTCATTTTTCCTCTCCTTATAACATCTCTTCACTACTCCTTTCAGCTACAGGTCACCAACCGGAATAACGGATAAGAAATTTAATTTGCAGGAATGAGGAAAAATTTGTAATTTTGCACCCGCAAACCGGAGATGTCCTGTTGCAGGGCATTAGGGGGAGCAGAAATCAATTCAATCAATAACCAAACAACCGGCAAGTTAAATGGCAACAAAAATCAGACTGCAGCGTCATGGCCGCAAAGGCTACGCTTACTATCCTATTGTAGTCGCCGATAGCAGGGCACCACGAGATGGTAGATTTATTGAAAGGATAGGTTCTTATAATCCGAACACTAATCCTGCTACAATAAGTTTAGACTTCGACCGTGCTTTGTATTGGGTGGAAGTGGGCGCACTTCCTACTGACACAGTTCGTTCAATCCTCTCCAAAGAGGGCGTCATGCTCATGAAACACCTCCGCGGAGGCGTGAAGAAAGGCGCTTTCACAGCCGAAGAGGCTCAGCGTCGCTTCGACGCCTGGAAAGAGGCTCGCACGAAAGAGGCTAACGCCGCTCAGGCAAAGAAAAACGCACAGGCAGCCGACGACGCTAAAGCTCGTCTTGAGGCTGAAGCTGAGAAAAACCGTATTAAAGGCGAGGCTGTAGCCAAAAAGAAAGCTGAGAAGCTCGCTGCTGAAGAGGCTGCCGCAAAGGCCGCTCTTGAAAGCGAAGTTGCTGCTTCCGAAGAAACACCTGCTGAATAATTTTCAGTTTTTCTCAAAAATCCTTGCAGAGTCCGGAATTATTTCTTAACTTTGCAACGCAAAACCGACAAGGGCGGGAGAAATCAATCCCATTGTTTTCTCCCGAGCCTTAAATAAGGCCGATTAGTGTAGCGGTTAGCACGCCACCCTCTCACGGTGGAGACTC
>CAYROR010000081.1:0-7779 GCA_964425935.1 uncultured Sangeribacter sp. | reverse complement strand
CGCGACCCTTAGCTTGGAAGGCTAATGCTCTACCAACTGAGCTACTTCCGCATTGCTCCGACTTTCCATCAGATCGTGGGCGAAGATGGATTCGAACCACCGAAGGCATAAGCCAGCAGATTTACAGTCTGCCCCATTTGGCCACTCTGGTATTCGCCCTTTTCCGAATTTTCATCGCCTGTTTTTATCGCGCCAGGCAACTCACTTCCGAAATCGAGTGCAAAGTTACGCCTTTTTTCATCACCATCCAAATTTTTCCACAACTTTTTTCAATATTTTTTTCACGCAAAATTCCGCACCAACCCCTTCCATTCACACAATACTCTATTCTTCAATATTTTATTATCAAATTTTGATTATTGACATAATCACTCTTTTTCTTCCAATCAGAAAAAAATCCCGTCGTGTAACCCATATATGGGAAAACGGCGGGAAATTTTTATCTAAAAGATTTATTTTCCATCAAAACTCGTCACCGAGCGGATTGAGGGCAGAATCCCTCAATTTATACAAAAGCCGTTTCTTGAGTTCGGGATCCTCCTCAACAAGCGATGAAAGCTCCCAATGATGTCCGGCCTCCTCCCTCAAAAGCGGAGAGGTCGCGTCGACACTCGCCAGATTCCAAGTCAGCAAAACGGTCTTTATCTTCAGAGCCTTCAGTTTCCTGACGAGCATCTCATGGTCGGCATCGCCGGTGATCAGAACAACATAATCAAATTTGCGGAATGTGGCAAGCTCGTAAGCTTCAAGTGCGAACCAAACGTCTATACCCTTCTCAACCACCTGAACAACGCCATCCTTCTCCACCTCACGGAGATGCTTATAATGAAAAATGACATCGTTCTCTATCAGGGTGTCTTCAAATTTTCGCTCATTATATAGAAGATGTTTGTCGTAGGCCTCCTTCACCCTGAATCTTCCACGGAAATAATGGGCTTCCGTGATCTGGCAGTTGGCGAAATCCACACCCTCTGTCTTCGACAAGCGGTCGCAGATGAAATCGAAAAGCGACCTCACCCTGATTATTGAGCTTTCCATGCTCTTCAGTGCCCTGTTGACTTTGGCATAGTAGCCGCCATCTATAAAAACTCCTATTGATAAATATCCTAACATAATTCAGTCGTCATTTTTTTGTTTTTATAACCTCCTCCGGCATCAATTTGTTCACTCCTGCTTCCAACACTTCCCCAGCCATAAAGCCAAATATTATATAAAGCGGACACCACAAGAAGCCTTGCGATGTCCGCCATTTCATCAACTCCGGGGAAATCCTATCCTGATATCAGGCAAGACGCTCCAGAATATCCTTAAGGAATTTCCAGAATTCCTGAACCGTCGGGATGTTTGCCTTCTCGCTCGGAGAATGAATATCCTTCAGCGTCGGGCCGAATGAAATCATGTCAAGACCCGGCATCTTTTCAAGGAAAAGGCCACACTCCAGTCCGGCATGAAGAGCCTCCACTTTCGGTTTCTTTCCAAAGAGACTCTCGAAGCTCGCCTCGGCCACATGCAGCACCTTCGAATCAGGATTCGGCGCCCAGCCAACATAAGCATCATCAAAAGTCACCTCACATCCGATCAGCGTAAACAGCGATTTCACCCGGTCTGCTATCTCGTCGCGACGTGAATCAACCGACGAACGCTGATGGACAGTCACCACAACATCACCATCCTGAAGTTTGACTGAAGCAAGGTTGCAGGAAGTCTCCACAAGACCTTCCACTGCGTTCGACATCCCCTGCACTCCGTTAGGACAAGAGAATATCGCTGAAACAAGCTTATGGGCAAGATCGCTCTCAATCACTTCAGAAGGGGCTGCTTCAGAGGTGCAGGTAAACGTGAAATCAGGATTCTCGGAGAGAAGGAACTCAGCATGCAGCATATCGCTGAATTTTGCTGCCTCCATCTCAAAAGCAGCAGACTCGCTTTCTGCAACGCCGACAACCGCCCAGGCCTCTCGTGGAATCGCATTGGCAAGACCGCCGCCATCGATTTCAGAGAGTGCCATTTCGTGGCCGCTCTTCCATTCCCAGAGGAAGCGGCAAAGTTGCTGATTGGCATTGCCCCGGCCAAGATTGATCTCCATTCCGGAATGTCCTCCCTTGAAATGATTCAGATGCACCTTATAATATTTCAGAGCCGGATCGGCAGCAACCTTCACCACAGGCATGCGGCACACGGTGACCTTTCCTCCCGCACACCCTATAACCAGCGACCCATGTTCCTCCGAGTCAAGGTTCAGGAGAATTGATCCCGTCACAAACCCGGGCTGCAGTCCGTTGGCTCCGATAAGGCCCTGCTCCTCGTCGACAGTGAAGAGACACTCTATCGGACCGTGCACAAGAGAATCGTCAAGAAGCACTGCCATCGCGGTGGCACATCCGAGGCCATTGTCTGCGCCAAGTGTGGTTCCGTCGGCCTTCACCCAGTCGCCATCCACAATCGTAGTGATAGGATCATTCAGGAAATCATGTTCCTTGTCTCCGCGCTTTTCAGCCACCATGTCCTGGTGTCCCTGAAGAATGATTGTCGGAGCATCCTCATGACCCGGAGTGGCGGCTTTCTTCATCATGACGTTGCCGACTTCGTCGGTTGCCACCTCTATGCCGTGTTTCTCCGCCCAGGCAACAAGAAAAGCTTTCATCTTGTCAAGATGATGAGTGGGACGCGGCACTTTTGTTATCTCATCGAAACATTGCCAAACAAGTTTCGGTTCAAGATCTGTTATCTTCATATTCCTTAATAATATATGTCAATTCTTATTCAGCATGTCCGGACTTCGCTTCCTCTGTCGCGGATTTGTTTCCGGGAGCGGAGTCTTTTCCCTCTCCGGAAGAGTAGCGCTTGTAGGCCGTGGCCACCTTAGTGTGATAGCCCCGCTTCGCATAGCCGGCTCCGTTATATTTTCTTGCGAACGCAGCCCAGTTCTTGCTCCGCAGATCTTCGAGCATGTTGCAGTTCTTTATGAAGGCCGCAAACAATTCAAGCTGCTCAAGTTCGGAATCACACATCAGCGACACAAACTCACCGACCGAACTGCAGCCACATCGGGCATAGTTGAAGCCTGCTATCTGAAACATCCCCCAATAGGCGGAAAGATTGGCTGCCACCTCATTTTGCTTGCGGGCATTCGTGAGCTGGGTCCATTCCTGAAGAGCGTAACCCTTCAGGCCCGACGGCACTTTGGAATCAGGCTTGCCGGCCGATGGGGTCTTTACCCTATTGCGAGCGAACATTCGGGAGCTGAAATTCACTATCGGAACACCTGGCGCCCAGAATCCCTTCATCGTTCGTCCGGCTTCCACCGACACCACCGCCTTTATGACAGCGATCTCAACACCAAGTTCTTCTGCAACAAGCTTAAAATCCGCTTCTGACAATCCGGTGTAGCGCGTGGAATCGCTCTGTGTAAACTGAAAATGCCTCGTTTTCTGTCCGACGCTGTCTGCCGGAACAACGTCAGTGCCCGTGGCTCCGTATGCGAGCAGAGCCACGAACGCCATCATCAGTCCCGGCAAAATACGCCTCATATCGAAGCCACTTTTTCAAGCATCAGGGTGAGATGCTTCCAGAACTTATCCACTGTCGGAATGAGAAGTTTCTCATCGGGAGAGTGAACTCCTGTCATGGTCGGGCCGATGCTGACCATGTCGAGAGCCGGATTATTGGCGAGGAAAAGGCCGCACTCCAGACCCGCATGGATTGCCTTTATCGCGGGCTTTACCCCGAAAAGTTCCTCGTAAGCTTCCGCTGAAATCTTCATGATGGGTGATTCCATGTTGGGAGCCCAACCAGGATAGCCGTCGGAATGAGTGATCTCCGCTCCCGCAAGTTCAAAATGAGCCTCTACCTGACCGGCGATATCGTCCTTGCGCGATTCAACGGAACTACGCTGCGAGGTGGTGACCTTGATACGGTTATCGCCCTCCATCTTGACGGCAGCGAGGTTGGTTGAAGTCTCTACGAGCCCTTCGAGATCCCGGCTCATCGAAACAACTCCGTGAGGAGCTGAATAGAGAGCACGCACCAACTCGAGAGAAGTCTTGGAGTCAATGCAATATTCCGGGCGTTCAACCTTTTCGATTGAAAGTTCCATTCCGGGTTCTACCCCCTTATACTCATTTTTCACGATCAGGGCATACTCACTGAGGAATTCCTCGATCTTGTCGGCATTGTCGCTGTTCACTCCAAAGAGCACCTCCGCCTCTCTGGGAATGGCATTGCGGAGGTTTCCTCCGTCAAAGCGGCTCACCTCTACATCCCATTTCTTTGAGCACGCCCACACGAAACGGGCCATCAGCTTATTGGCATTGGCACGCCCAAGATGGATGTCGCCGCCGCTGTGGCCTCCGAGAAGGCCGTTAACCTTCACCTTATAATATGTGAAGTTCTCGGGTGAGAAACTGCGGTTGTAGGTGAAATAAGCCGTCGTGTCGATTCCTCCGGCACATCCCACGAAAATCTCGCCATCATCCTCGGAGTCGAGATTGATCAGAATCTTTCCGTTGATCATATCCTTGCCGAGTTTCTGCGCCCCTTCAAGGCCGATCTCCTCATTCACGGTGAAGAGAGCCTCAACAGGGCCGTGAACCAGGCTTTCGTCGGCCATGACAGCGAGAGCTGCAGCCATTCCGATTCCATTGTCGGCGCCAAGAGTGGTGCCTTTAGCCTTTACCCAGTCTCCGTCGATATAGGTCTGGATGGGATCCTTCATGAAATCATGATCCACGTCTCCGTTCTTCTCAGCCACCATGTCCATGTGGGCCTGAAGAATCACTGTCGGAGCATTCTCATGCCCTTTTGTCGCGCTTTTGCTCATCACCACATTCCCGACCTCATCGGTCTTGACTGCGATTCCATGCTTTTTCGCGAAACCGAGAAGATATTCCCGGATCTGCTCCTCATGGCATGACGGACGGGGAACTTTGGTTATCTCATCGAAACACTGCCAGATCAAAGCCGGCTTCAGATCTTTTACTTCCATTTGGCTTTCTTATTTTTCAAGGTCTGTTTTATATTCTTGGGTCATATTCCATTTCTCTGAAAAAAGGACGTCGCGGAAAAACTCCGCGGGAACCCCGCCAATTCAGATTTGGATTTCCAAAAGTACATATTTTTTTCATGAAAACCAAAAAATCACCCTTTATCACAAACTTTTTTCGCCAACTACCCATCTAATTTTTTTGTTTTCATGTTTTTTTCTTAATTTTGCGCGGAATTCAAATGATTTTTAAAAATCCTTGGGTTTCATCTCGCCTTCATGCAAGGCAATTCACCTCCATAAAAGAATCAAGCGAACGACACCTGACGTGAAACTGACAATCCTCACTCTCCTCATCTGCGGACTGGCGATTTTCCTTCTGTCCGTGCGTGTGATTTTCTCAAAATCTCACTCTTTCCTCGCCCATCGCCACGGATCGGCCCATCCATCCAAGGCTAAAAAGAATAATACAGATACTCCATAAGAACAATAATAATTACTTAACAATAATGAAAATGAGTCTTTTGAAAGTAGCCGCCTGCGCTTTCGCGCTCGCAGTTTGCGCTATTCTCCCCTCCTGCGGCAACAACAAACCTGCCGAGGCTGAAAAAACAGCGGAGGCTCCCGCCGCTAAAGCTGATGCCCTCCCCAACTACAGATATGTGGATCTGGATTCGGTTCTCAGCAAATACAACCTTGCTATCGACTACAACGAAGAGATGGTCCGCATGCAGACCAACATGGAGAACGAGATGAAACGCCACCAGAGCTCACTGCAGTCGTTCGGCACGTCAATCCAGAACAAGCTCCAGAACAACGGATATCTTTCCGAGGAATCATTCAAGGCTGATCAGCAGAAATACAGCAACATGGAGGCTACCGCCCAGAAAGCCATGAACACCCTGCAGGGAAATCTCGCCACAGCGCAGTATAATGCCCAGAAGGCTGTCAACGATTCCATCGAGGCTTTCATCAACGACTATAATGCCAAGAAAGGCTATGACGCCATCCTTTTCAAGGCCGCAACCCTTTATATCAATCCCGCCCTCGACATCACTTCCGAGGTTGTGGAAGGTCTTAACGCCCGATATAACAAGGTGAAGAAATAATCAGAAGCCAAAATAATTCAGGCCGCAGCGGAAGAATCCGCTGCGGCTTCATTTTACAAAACCCACGGCCTTCGCGAATCATAAAACCTTTGCATTGCGCCGGTTGTTAATATTTCAACCTGCTTCCCCAGGGATTTCCGTCCCGTGGATCAGGAAGACGCTAAAAATATTCCCATGATCGAAGACAATATTATTAATAAGGAAGCGAACGAGCGGACAGTTCTCGTGGGCCTTGTCTCTCTTCGCCAGAACGAGGCTAAAGTGAAGGAATATCTCGATGAGCTTGATTTCCTTGCACGCACAGCCGGGGCGATCCCTGAAAAAAGATTCATCCAGAAACTCGAATACCCCAATCCGCGCACTTACGTCGGCAAAGGGAAACTTGAGGAGATCAGACAATACACTGAAGATAATGACATAGGACTCGTCATCTTCGACGACGACCTCTCCCCGAAACAGGTGGCTAATATCGAAAAGGAGCTTAAGATCAAGATCCTTGACCGCACGAGCCTTATCCTCGACATCTTCGCGAAACGCGCCCAGACTGCTACGGCCCGCACTCAGGTGGAGCTCGCACAATATCAATATCTGCTACCTCGCCTCACAAGAATGTGGACCCACCTTGAACGCCAACGAGGAGGAATCGGAATGAGAGGACCGGGCGAAACTCAGATCGAGACCGACCGACGCATTATCCTCGACAAAATCTCGCGGCTCAAAGAGGAGCTCCTCCACATCGACCGCCAGAAAAGCATCCAGAGGAAAAACAGAGGGAAACTCACGAGAATCGCGCTCGTGGGCTACACCAATGTCGGCAAATCAACGCTTATGAATCTTCTGAGCAAATCAGACGTTTTTGCGGAGAACAAACTCTTCGCCACTCTCGACACGACGGTGAGAAAAGTGATCATCGACAATCTCCCCTTCCTTCTGACCGACACCGTAGGTTTTATCCGGAAACTCCCCACCCATCTCGTAGACTCGTTCAAGTCTACTCTCGACGAAGTGAGGGAAGCCGACATTCTTGTTCATGTGGTCGACATCTCCCATCCCGGCTTCGAGGAACAGATCGAAGTGGTCAACAAGACCCTGCGCGACGTCTGCGGCGACACCGCGAAACCAGTCGTGATGGTGTTCAATAAAATCGATGCCTTCCATCATGTTCCCAAAGATCCTGACGATCTCACCCCCGCAACCCGCGAGAATATCCCCCTGGAGGAGTTCCGGCGCACGTGGATGGCGAAGATGGAAAACAACTGCGTCTTCATCTCGGCAAAAGAACGCACCAACATCGAGGCGCTCAAGCAGCTTCTCTATGAGAAAGCGAGGGAAATACACGCCGAAAGATTCCCTTATAACGACTTTCTCTTCCAGAAATATGACGATGTCGACGCCTCAGAACCCTCCTGAAAAATATTTTTTCGTTTTTTGACGCAAAGATTTTATTTTCTGAGTGAAAAGTATTAACTTTGCGCCGCTCGCGAGGGCTCTTTCCCGCGAGGTTGAGAATTCTAACATTTATTTATTAACTTTTAATGACTGAATCTAAAGTTCAAACCCCGATCGAAGATTTCGATTGGGACGCCTATGCAAACGGCGAAACAGCTGGTTCGAAGAGCCGCGAGGAGCTTGTAAACACCTACGACGAGTCTCTTAAGACAGCTAAAGACAATGAAGTGGTGACCGGCG
>CAYROR010000080.1:0-7890 GCA_964425935.1 uncultured Sangeribacter sp. | reverse complement strand
CCCGTGCCGAACCCCTCCGGCACCCACACACCGTAGTCGAGGTGCTGCTCCACATAGAGAGCCGGCTTCACGGCTCCGGGGTTACTTTCCCACCGGGAGAGGGCAGCCTGGTAGGCTTTCCACGCCAGCTCCACGTAGACATCCACGAAGGCATCCATCTCGTCGGTGCCGTAGGAGGCGAACTGGCCAATCTCTCTCTCCTCGGCGGAAGTGTCGGCTCCGAGCCTCTTCTTAAGCTCGTATGCCCCGAAGGCGTGGGCGAGGGTACCCTCGTTGGCGTATTCGCTCGACACGTTGGGCACCGTCTCCTCAAGACGTGCTGAGGGAGTGCAGTGGAGCCATCGGTGGCTTGAGCTTGCCCCGAGCAGGGCGTGTGCCATGTCAGTGGAATGTGCCATGGTCAGAATGCCTGCCACACCGCCGTGCCCCGGCTCACGTCGGTGTAGATATTGTCAAGTTCTGTGAGGAACCTGTTCCTCGCCTCCCCCTGTAGGGCTGTCGGCTTCTCCGCGCCGAGTCGGCGGGCAATCTCCCTGAAACATCCGGTGCAGCTGCGGCGCAGCGCTATCACATGCCCGTCCTGACTCTCCTTCCACTCGTTGGTGCCGCACACGCGGGAGATGGCGATGTCCATCATCGTGCGTAGCGTCTCGTCGTCGGGGATGGCTGCCTCCGGCTGCACAGGCTCTGTTGGCTTGGCCGGCTCAGGTTGTTCCCCAGGTGGTTCCGGAGCAGGTGGTTCCGGTTCCGACGCTTCCGGTTGCTCAGCCACCGGAATGGCTATCTGTACCGTTTCCGGAACAGGATCCACTTTCAGGAATCCGGTGTCCTTCGACATTTCCGGTAGCCCCACAATCTGCGGAGCCGGTTTGCCGAGGAGAGCGGCGATGGCTTTCTCGGCAAGTTGCTCCAGGCGTGGTGTCACGCCGAGCATCACATTGATCTGTATTTCCATAAGCTCTGTTTTTAGGTTCACTTAATCTTCTGTAGTCTCTTGTACTCCGCCACGAGCGCAGCCGGAGTGTCGCCGTCGGCGAGCGCCCTCTTGATGGCGGAGTGAAAGCCGCTGAGGCTTGCCATATGGTAGCGCTGCATCAGGTAGTCGTTGACCGCCATGCGGGAGCGCATAGGGTTCTCCCGTAGGAGAGCCACATAGTCCTCAAGCATCTTGAGGTCTCTTCTTTTCCTTTTGAGCTGGCTCACTGTGAGCAGCATCGGAGCGGGCAGCTCCGCTAAGTCTCTTCTCATCTTTTCTCTGTCTTTGGTGGGTCAGGCTTCGGATCTGAGGGTCGGCACACTCAGCATGGGTGCCGGGCGCATCCCCTTGTCACGTTTGGGACGCAGAGAGAAGGTCATCGTCAACCTTCCGAGCTTCAGCGCCACCGTGTTCCTGCCTATAGTTATGATTCTGTTCCTTTTCATCACTGTTTTCCGTTTTTTCCTTCTTTAAGAAGGTCTCCCTGGCCGTTGAGGCACTCAAACACTTTCTCAAGATCATAGATTATCACTCTCCCCCATTGTATAAGTATGGCTTTGTTGAGCCTGCCGGAGCTTTTCCATTTCTGGACAGTGGTGTAATGCACACCAAGCGCCTTGGCGAGCCTCCTGTTGCCCTTTATCATTGTCCCCGGCATAGTCACCTCCTTTTGCTGTCACGTTTACTGATGGCGTTCTCAACCCGGTCATAGAAGTCGTCGCCCCTGCGGCTGCACATCCTCACCAGCCCAAGTATCAGGGTGGCGACCACGAACCCGAGCATGATCACCAGTGCCACTCCGGCAGCCCATATCAAAATCTCCAATCCTTTCATATCATCATTCTCCTTTCTTTTATATCGCATCTGTCGATATGGCCCTTGTAGCAGCAAGACCTGTCCTTTCTATCGAGATTAAATTCCTTTTCCCAAGCATCACTGACTTTATGCTCCGGCAAAGCCAGGAGAAAAGAGGCACTATCTTCTCACAGTGTGCGTTTGAGAGCTGTGTGATGAAGAGCTCTTCTCCTTCGTCAAGGCTCTCCCTGACCTTGTTGGGAGAGGCCTTCAGTATTCTTGCAACCGCCCACACTGCCCTTTGTCGGTTGTGTGTGATAAAGGTGTGGACGAACTTAAGGTCTCCGCCGCTTACGGCTTTCATCACGAGCACCGTTGCAAGTGCATCGTCGATGTCAACGAACCTGCTGCTCTTGACTGCCCTTTTTTCTCCCGGCTCATACAGATCTTTTACTGTCCCGTCGGGAGCAAATTTAATCCGTTGCTCAGCAGGGTGTATGGTTCTTGCGTCAAGTTCCGGATGTAGCATGAGGAATCTTAAGAAACCTGGTGAGAAATGCTTTGTCTTATTTTCACACCTTAAAGAAAAGCTCAACGAACTTCCCTCCGACTTCTTTATCCATTTTCTATTCCTTTTGCTCCATATCTTGATGTCGCCTTGGTCATAGTAGATCCTGTAATTCGGCAGTCCTTTTATCTCCACACCGGACTCGGGTTTACGTCTCTGTATTTTCTTATTGATAGCTGTCATAATGTAGCTTTGTCAGAGTTGTGTTTAATTATTTTTCGTAGGTCCTGAATAATGACTATCACACGGCATGAGGATGTTTACCCACACCTTAGTATTCAAGATTATTCCGTTCATTGCTTTTGAGAATTATTATTTCTTTTCCATGGGTTAAAGTCAAGCTTTGGAATTTCTGAGGAGCATCTTTTCTTAACTTCTTCAAGTATGTGTTGCGACCCTTCCGCTAACATCCTTGCCAACACTTCAATTCCGTTCATCTCCCACCTCCTTTTCCGCACTTGCAGTCTGGGTCGTGGACTATGGATGCTCCGCCGTAGCCGTAGCAATATCCCTTGTTCCAATCTTCCCTTTCGTAGAATCGGTAGCAGACATAGGTATGTCCGTGGAAATGCAGGATTTCCATTTGCTGATTGCCAGGTATTTCGTTTCCCTCGCGGTTTGAATATTTGAAGCCACAAAAGAAGATTATGGTTGCTATGGCTATTAGGGTGTATTTTAGTTTTGGTTTCATTGGTTTTCGGGTTTATGTTGTTCGTACCATTCCTTGATTTGATATGTCATTATATCCATAAAAGATATGCCGTAGGTCTTTTCAAGTTTAAGGCAATTCTCTTTGCTCAATGGTCTTACATGGTTCATAAATTCAGCAAAGGTAACTACACCTATTCCTGCGTGGGTGCAAAACTCCTTTTGAGTTTTACGCATTGCCTTAATGATACCTCGGATATATTCTCTTGGGTCATCAATCATTTTTCTTCGAGTTTAGGTTTCAACTTTCTCACTCCCCACGCTTCAAGGACTCCGTTGTAGCCCAAAAGACGTGAAAGGGGATAATGGTCTATTGCAGCATATTCGGGATTCGGGTCAAAGACGATGTTGCAGTTTGTGTCAATCACCACCATGTGTAACCCTGCATTCAGGTTCTGACTGTTGAAGTGATGTGGGGAAAGGACACTGCCGAATAGGAAGCCGTCTATGGTATCTTCTGGCTTGATGTCAATGAGCCGGAATCCTTCTGCTAATTGAGGGAATGGACGGAAGCAGTCGGTGGGATTAAACAGATCCATCTGCTTTTCATTGTGGAATCGCGTTCCCCACTTATAGCCATTCTCGTTAAGCACAGCTTCCATTCTCTGCCACCAATCCCCGTATTCCACGAAGTTGCATACTGAATCGTATTGCAATTCAAGGAGGGAGCACATGGTGGCTTTCATACAGTCTCCGTTCTTGGAGGATAGTATCTGTTGATATACTTGTTTCATTATTTGTCGGTTTTAGGTTTCACATATCTTTGCTCGATAGACCATATTAAGAGCTGATAGAGGGAGTCTATGAGTTCGAGAGCTTCCTTTTCCACATCCTGAGCAACTATTTCTCCACCTGTATAGTACCTATAATTGACAAACCATTTATTGTTAAGGTGTTCTATGCAAAGGTTCATCGTGTCGTGGTATTTCTCGTTGAAATAACTATTCGGCAAAATACCAATCACATCCGACAAATCGAATATGGGGTTCTCTTCCTTTGCCGATTGGTCGAAGTCTGCATCCATTGACACTATTCGGGATTCTACGCTTCTTCCATACGCTTCCTCAGTCGCACAGAATACTTTGCCGTTTTCCTCGTATCTATCCCACGATGCAAGAGGTTCGTCATATTCATCGCAGAAATAGAGCAGGCATTTGCTTGCCAGCTTCGGGTCAACGCCAAGCTCAATTAGTTTGGCGGATTCTTCTACTGTTAGTTCTGTTTTCATCTGTTTTGTTTTTGTTACCAACCCTCATGACTTCCATCTGTGATATTTCCAGTAAGAGGTGAATAACAACCACACGATTCGGGAGACATGTTCCCTGCTTTGATTTCTTCTTCCTCTTTCATGAAGTATAATTCGTCACGAATAAGATGTGATTTGACATACAATTCATCGTCAGTTGCGTCGTCAGGTAGATTTTCCATAATCAATTCCCTAACATAAGTTCTGTTATTCAGAACTATATCACCGAGTGTTTTACCGTCAGGATTTTTGATACGGAGGAGTTGTTTAACAAGCTCCTTTTTTATCCCCTCTAATCTCTTTTCCCTCAAAGCGGTTATATATTTTTTCAGTATCTTTTTCATTCCTCAATCTCATTAAGTTTGTAACCCTCCTTTGTCAGCCATTCGATTGCCTTGACAATGGCTTCAAAAAGAGTTGTTATTTCTGGTGAGGGAGTCCGGAGTCGAACCGGAGCATCTTCCTGTCTCCCCCTTTCGGCCGGTCCCCGTCTCCCGACGGTCCCCGGTCTTTTCAATATCAAATTTTCCAAAATAAACCTTATGTACTATTCAAGTACCATTCAAGAATTGTTTGCTTATATGAATCGGTTTCGCGCTCTCTTGCGCGGGTGTCCTCACGGATTGGCCCAAATAGGTGATTCCCTTGGTCATAGCTCCGTGTATGAGGTGGTGCGCCTGGCGAAGAAGGCACGGCACTTGGTCAGTTTCCCTTTCTTGTCGCGCTCGTAGTCGGTGAAGCGTATCTCATCATAGTCTTGACTTAGAAATCTGTCTGTCGAGGTTTGGTCGTAAAGGATGAGGTCAAGGACTGCCTTGATGTAGACCCTTGCCTCGGTCACGGTTCTGCCGTAATAGGCTTCCGGCTTCACATCTCCGCACAGTTGGTGCTCCCTGAGGCGAAGGAGCATGTCACGCGCCCCTTTCATGTACCACGACCATATCGGCAAGCGTCTCAACTGCCGCTCTTCCTCCTGGTGTCGTCTGATTTCCTCGCTCATGGCTACAATGATTCAGCTTTCTTTATCATGTCTTCCAGCCAAGCCTCGACGTTGCCCCGGTTGGTGCTTCGGCATCTGTATCTCTTCCCTCTGATCGAGATCTCGCCGACCCACCGGAAGCAATACACCGGCTTGCATCCTCGGGCATAGCGCACGGAGCTGCGCCCCTTGTTGGTAAATTCGCTGTAAATACAGCCTTTCCTGTTTCTCATCGTCGTTCAATTTAGTTTGGTGGCTCTGTCCCCCACCACGGGGGCAACCGTGTCCGAAAGTTCTGAAAGCGCACAAGGCAGTGTCCTAATGTTACAAGCCTTTCGGCTACCTTGTGTGGCGATTGTCCAAGTCAGGCGGGATTTCCCTGACAGTCTCAGAGCCGTGTGGTTCATCTCATCAGTTTATCCCAGAAGCGGAGGATGTCAGCCCCCGTTGTCACCTTGCGCATCATCGGCTTGATGAGGCGGAAGCCGATCAGCCCCAGCTTCTCGTATTTCGCTACTGTCTGTCTCGTGATCCCGAGCAGCTTGGCGCAGTCGGCCTGCGTGTAGCGCCCGGTCTTGATCACTTCCGGCTGTGTGTGTACCATATCTTATCTGTTTTTAGTTGTCGGTGAAAAATGACCGGAAGCCAAGTCGCCAAACTTTAAACCTTATCGTCAATATGAGAAATGATTTGCGGCTTCCGGTCTTATGTGTTATATTTGCGGTGCCAAACCTTAATATATTATTGATATGAGAAATTTTGCATTTCCTCCCTATAACATCAGTTATATGGGTCCGGTGGTAAAGCGTCTTGGTGAGCTAACTGGTGTTGCAAGCAAGATGCACGAAGTTTCATTCCTTGAAGAGCAAGGACAATATTCATTGACTGCTCTTTCTGAAAGCCTTGTGAATATAGGCAAGAAATACAATATTCATTCTGAGTTTACCAATGGTGCCGCACCATTAGGGGAGCAACTCCAGTCATTGATTGATGCACTTGTCATCAGGGGAGTAGTGAAATACGAGGACTTTTAGGTCCGGATATTTCATTTCAATCGCCTTGACGGTATCATCCTCCCACTTAAGATAGTCGGTTTGAAGTCCTTCTGCCGACACAAATCCTGTAGCACAGAAATTTCCTCGGAGTTGGAAGATGTCGTCATATCCCTTTATTCCGGTTATAGATTGTAACCGCCCCAGGAATTTCGCGGCATCGGGATAGGCCTCCTCAAACATTTTCCTGAACATCTCGGTGGCCTGTTCTTTGCTGATTCCTCCCTTCTTTGAAATGTACTCCTCCGAATAGAACCCGTCAAATTTCTCTCTCCAAGGTTCTCTGCCGGTTTTCTTGCGGAGGAGCTTGTCGTATGCCTTCCTGAAAAAGCTTTTAATGATTTCCTTATTCATTTTTATCTGTTTTTAGTTGTCGGGATTGCCCCGTTTTCTTATCTTTGCGTTTCCGAAAATTCTTGAAATCCAAGACCCCCATGATCCCCGATAAAGAACTTTATGAGGACATTGTGAAAGTCCTTGACATGATATCCCAAGAAACCGAGCTTGAGTACTACACAGGCAGAGCAAGGCTTGGCGCCGTGCGCTGGGTCAATGCCTGCACCTGGCTGAAGGAGAATCGAGGAGAAGCCCTGCTGTGTATCGACGACACCTTCACCTTATTCCAGAAAGACCATCTCCAGGCACTGCACGACAACTGCCTCAAGGCAATCGGGCGTTTTGAGAAGGAGGAGAGCGACAGGGACCTTGACCGGAAATATAAAATCAAGGGCATCATCTACGGCAAGACCAGCCTTGTCATATCATGCCTGTGTGCTCTGCTGTCTCTCTGGATCGCGCTCAAACAATACGGAATAATTTAACTATCGCGCACACGACGGCCAATATCAACGACAGCCCCGAGAGTATCAGTGCCACATTGGCACACCTGTTGTCCCTCTCCACTATCTTCATTATGTCTCCCAGTGTCGGAGGCATTTCTTTTTTTCTTTTCTCCATATTTTTATCTGTTTTTAGTTGTCGGGATTGCCCCGTTTTCTTATCTTTGCGTTTCCGAAATCGTTTTCGCTTTCGTTTCCGTTTTCGTTTACGACTGCAAAGTTAGATATTACATCTAACAATTCCAAATTTTTATCCATAAAAAATTAGATATAATATCAAATTATTTTTATGACGCTGAAAGATAGAATTATAGAATTCATTGAATTCAAGGGCATAACAACCCAAAACTTTGAAAAAAAAGTTGGGTTAAGCAATGCAGCGGTTTCTAAAATGGGAGATAACACAAGAAGAACCACTTTAGACAAAATATCTAATGCCTTTCCTGAACTGAATCAGAACTGGCTTCTGACTGGTGAAGGTGAGATGTTGAAAGATATGGAAGGCAATATAAAAGAAAGACTGGTATTATTTATTAATACTCAAAACCTTAGCCAAGGAAAATTCGAGAAAGTTGTAGGCTTATCCAACGGGTATATAAATGGATTAAAAAAATCTCCTGGAGCCGATAAGCTACAGAAGATTTTCGATAAGTTCCCTGAACTGAATCAGAACTGGCTTCTGACCGGAGAGGGAGAGATGCTGAAGGAGATGCCCGCAGAGGAGGAG
>CAYROR010000079.1:0-8121 GCA_964425935.1 uncultured Sangeribacter sp. | reverse complement strand
CCCAAAATCCCCATATTTCGCTGGATGCCATAGCGGAAGCAATTGGTGTCAGTTCTCCAACCATAGATAGAGAAATCGCTAAAATGGTCAATCTTGTTAAACGTGTTGGACCTAAAAAAGGAGGTTATTGGGAGGTGATTGAATAAAAGTCTAAATTGCATATTTTTGTATTAAGTAGTTTCTAAAAATTAATGTACATATGTTGGCACGATATTTGCATAGCTGTAAGGTAAACGACTATGAGAATCACAGAAGTAAACCTTACAAAGAAACAAAGAGTGGAGTTGGAGTACACATTGCACTTCGACCCACGCTCCTTTATGCAAATCAGGAGCCAGATAATATTATTCAAAGCGGATGGCTTGTCTTCCAAGACAATCGCAGAAAAACTGTCATGTTCAGAACACAAGGTGAACCGTTGGGTAAAGCGGTACCTTTCCGATGGTATCGATGGGCTGCGCAACAAACCGGGCCAGGGATGCAAGCCTATCATGGACAGTTCCGACACGCAGGCTGTGATCGAGGCCATAGAGAAAGACAGACTGAGTGTGATGAAAGCCAAGCAGAGATGGCAGTAAGCCAAAGGCAAGGAGGCGTGTCGCGACACGTTCAGGTCTTTTTTATCAGCCTTGGCGCAAGATTTGGACGTATAAGGAAAACGACCAAAGGGATCCCCTCGCCGCAACTCTACGCTTATAAGAAGGAGAAGTTGCAAGAGCTTGTTAAACAAAAGGGAGACGGACTGATCGACCTCTATTTCGGGGATGGAAGTTTTGTATGCACCGAAGGATATGTGCCTTATGGATGGCAATTTCCATGGGAGGACATAACAATTCCATCTGAAAGAGGAGCCAGACTCAACATATGGGGAATGATCGACCATGACTGTAGGTATCATGGTTTCTCCACCATGGAAAGCATGACCTCTGAACGAATAGCGGACTTTCTCGACAAGTTTTCCCTTACCGTACGCAGAGACACCTTCATTGTCCTTGACAATGCCAAGGTCCACCGAAGCAAACACATGAAGGAAATGAGGAAAGTCTGGGAGAAAAGAGGACTCTTTCTTTTCTTCCTGCCACCTTATTCCCCTCATCTTAACATTGCGGAGACTCTCTGGAGATTTCTGAAAGGACAGTGGATCCAACCCGCAGACTACATCTCGACTGACAACCTTTTCTATGCTGTCAATCGGGCTCTGGGTGCGTTGGGTGACACAAACCTCATCAAGTTTTCTATGAGCGCCTGATATGTTCATTTATTTTTCTGAAGTACTTATCTGCATTTTGATCGATGGCACAGATTAACGATTTCCTTTCGCATACTGACTTTGAGGCTATGCGCAAGTATTGCATGGCTAACGGCATGACAGTTCACTATGCAAAGGGAGATTGTTTTGCGGATGCCGACCGTGGCGGAAGAAACAAACTGTCTTTGATTGGAATAGCAAACAGAGCCTTCATCAAAGATACCTCAATTAGTCCTTCCGATACGGCTGAAATAACAATCAAGTCCACGACACAATTATAAGATGTTGCAAAACGATATAAACATTTTAAGGTTGTGGCTTTCATGAATGATACCTGCCCGAAGGCTTCTGAGATAAAGAAGTATCTCATGTGGAGTAAAATTAATGAATTAAAACGAGAAGGCCATTCAATAAGCAAAATAAAATTGCTTACAGGCCATGACCGCAAGACCATCCGGAAGTATCTGGATATGTCTGAAGAGGAGTTCCGCAGCTGCGGCTGTCGCCGTCAGGCATGACGGCATACAACAAGCTTCTGAGGGCTCATCTTGTGGCCATAGACGACATCATGCTTTTCCCGATAAAGAAACATGAGGCGACCGGCTTCTTCAACCTCATCAACGCACTTCATGAGAAGACATCTGTATCATCACTACCAACAAGGCGCCAACAGAATGGTCCACAACACTTGACGACGAAGTGATAACCACTGCATTGCTTGACTGCCTGCTATACCGCTGTGAAGTCATTAAGTTATCAGGTGAGAGCTATCGCCTCAAAAACCGCAAGACAATCTTCCCGAATGAAGGCTGACAGGATGGATAAGGACGTGTATGCGCTCAACGGGGGCTGCACGTCCCCTCGGCGCGCGGCCTTCCCCTCAGAGAAGAGAGGAGTGTTTTTCTAAAATAAATTTATTCTTTAATCAATGAATAATAATCTTATATGAAGACTTGACTGAGGTGGGGAATTAACACTGCCGAAAATTGAGGAATTAAAATTTGCTTATTACAGATGGATTCGATATCCTCCGCCAACTTAAGAATATCACTTACACAGTCAATGCACAATCAAGAACAGAAATTGTGTCGAACGTCATTCCATCTTTTTTCATTTTCCGTTTTCAATATCATCTTAATTATGGATCACATAAGAGGGGTTTATCGAATAACGTTGTCAGTGTCTTTTGACCCGGAGAATTATGGGAGTTGGACGTGGTGAGGAAAAAAGATTTACCGGCAAGTTGAAAGGTGGAAATTTTTTAGTAATTTTGTGACATGGATAAAGAAGAAGAGAAGAGAGGCGACGCTTTGCGTCCCGACGTGCTGAACTTTGACGATGTGGTGAAAGCTGCCCCGGCACTTGCCAAACATCCGAAACTCGTCAACTGGCTGCTCCATTGGTTGAAGATTGACGAGGTGAACCGTGTGCACAGGCGATTTATGGATACTCCGGGAATTCCCTTCGCCCAGAGGATGGTGAAGGAGGAGTTTAAGTTCCGTCTCAGGATAGACAATCTCGATGTCTTGAAGAGGTTTCCGGAGGGCGCCTTCATCACGGTGAGCAATCATCCTTTCGGCAGCTACGACGGCATCCTTCTTCTCGACATTGTCGGCTCGATAAGGCCCGATTATAAGGTGATGGTCAACCTGATCCTCAACCAGATCGGGGCCATGCGTCCGAATTTCATCGCCGTCGATCCCTTGAAGAGCGACGATCCGGAAAAGAAGAAGATCACCATGCAGGGGATTCGCGCTGCCATGAAGCACGTGCGCGACGGACATCCCCTGGGATTCTTCCCCGCAGGGGCCATTTCCAAGCTCAACCGGCATCTCCGCATCGAAGACCTTCCCTGGCAACCCACGATCATCCGCCTGATCCAGCAGATGGAAGTGCCCGTGGTGCCGATCTATTTCCATGGTCACAATTCATTATTTTTCAATATTCTGGGTCTGATTGACTGGCGCCTGCGCACGTTGCGTCTTCCCCGCGAGATCTTCAGGAAATATGGCGCTGAGGTCCACGTGTCGGTGGGGGAGCCGATTTCGGTGGAACGACAGAAGGAATGTGGCTCCCTGGAGGAGCTCGGGGCGCTTCTGCGCGGCGAGACCTATGCCCTCAGGGATTTAAAATAAGAGAAAGATGGCAGAAATTGAGGAGATAAGTGAGGAAGTTCTGAACGCGAAGCAGCGTTTTTCGATAATCGGGAATTCCCCGGCACTGATTGCCGCCGTTGAGAGAGCGGTAAAAGTCGCTCCGATCGATCTTTCCGTGCTCGTGACCGGAGAGAGCGGAAGCGGAAAGGAGTTTTTCCCGAAAATCATCCATGCCTACGGGGCGAGAAAACACAGGAAATATATAGCGGTTAACTGCGGTGCGATTCCGGAAGGAACAATCGACAGCGAGCTTTTCGGCCATGAGAAAGGGGCCTTCACGGGAGCCGTGAGCTCCCGGAAAGGATATTTCGAGGAGGCCGACGGAGGCACTATCTTTCTGGATGAGGTGGCCGAGCTCCCTTTGACAACTCAGGCGCGCCTCCTCCGGGTGCTGGAGACGGGTGAGTTTCTGAAAGTGGGGTCCTCGATTGTTCAGAAAACCGATATCCGGGTTGTGGCTGCCACAAACGTAGATCTGCTGAAGGCCGTGGCGAAAGGAAAATTCCGTGAAGACCTCTACTACAGGCTCTCCACTGTGGTGATAAACGTTCCCAATCTTCACGACCGTGGCGACGACATCAATCTTCTCGCCCGCAAGTTTGCGGCAGATTTCTCGGAGAAATACATGACGGCTCCCATCTCCTTTTCCGAGGAGGCGAAAAGGGCGATGCTTCTTTATAGATGGCCGGGCAACGTTAGGCAGCTCAAGAATGTGGTGGAGCAGCTGGCTCTTTTCGACGCAGGGTCGGAGATCTCGCGCCATGACGTTCTCGACTCCCTGCCGCTCGACCACTCGCAGGCGACCTCGCTGGTGACTACTCCCGCTCCCGCGAGCTATGAGGCTGAGCGGGAGATGCTCTGGCAGCTCGTCTATTCAATGAGGCATGAGCTGACGGAGCTCCGCAAGCTTGTGGAAGGACAGCCTGCCAAGGAGCCTGGGAGCGGAATGCCGACGGCTCATTCCCTGATCAAGTATACCCCCGGAGGCGATGCCGGCATAGAAGACGTGGTGGCGGTGCCTACTCTGGAGGAATCGGAACGCTCGGCCGTAGAAAATGCTCTCCGCAGAAACGGAGGGAATAAAAAGAAGGCCGCCGAACAACTGAATATCTCACAACGCACTCTCTACCGGAAGATCCATGAATATGGGATAAGTCTTGACGAGGGAGTGGCCTACAATGAATCTTCTCCCGAATGAAATCCTCTCTCCACTCCAATCGACCTTTACTGATGGCGGCATGGGCTCTGGCGGTCATATCGGCAATGTCGCTTTTCGGGTGTGTGCCCTCCTACAAGCTGAACGGGTCCGCACTTAACTATGACATCTATAAGACCATCAACATCGGAGAATTTCCGATACGCGCCGCTTTGGTATATCCGCCGTTGCAACAGACGTTTGAGAATAAACTCATGGATGCTATCACCCGGCAGACGCGCCTTCAGGAGATCGACGGCAACGCCGACCTCGAAATGACGGGTGAGATCACCGGCTATTCCCTTTCGCCGCAAGCTGTGGGCACTGATGCCTATGCCACTGAGACACGCCTCACCATCACCGTGAGAGTGAAATATACCGACAACAAGAACAAGGCAAACAATATTGACCAGAGTTTCTCTGCCTACCGGCAGTTTTCCAGCTCCCTGATGCTTACAGACGTGCAGGATGATCTCTGTGTCGAGATCTGCAGTGAGCTCGTTGACCTGATCTTTAACGCTACCCTTGGAAACTGGTAGCGGATCACCCTCTTATCAAACAAGACCAGTATGGACCGGATTGAAGAATATCCCTATTTTATAGTTCCTGCAGTAGAGGCTCTCCGTAGCGGAGGGCTATCGGAGGAGGAGACGGTGCGTTGCCGGAGGCTGGTGGCGGCCAACGTTGGCGACACGAAGGCGCTGCGGCTTATTCTCGGAATTGATCCCGCCGGATTTTCCCGATTCTATCCGGATATGTCGGTTGTCACTCCCACAACTGCCGACACCATCGACAGTTTCCTATCCCGCTTCGGCGACCGTTGCGCCCCGGTTCCAACGGGAGCCCTGGAGATTGCTGACGATCTCTTTCCTCATGGAGCGGAGCAGGAAAGTGGTCCGGCCGATGCCACGGCCGCCGCGATCGATTCATTCCTGGCTTCGGGCATGACAGGCAGGATGCCGCGTAAGGAGCCTGCGAAACTGGTTGTGAAGGCCGGAGAATCGGAGCAAAAAGCTTCTGAGTTGATAAAGAATCGTGATTACCAAGGGGCTTTGGAAATTATTCAGCGGTTAAGTTTGAATAATCCAGAAAAAAGTGTTTACTTTGCAGACCAAATCCGATTCCTGAAAAAGCTTCTGCTCAATCAGGCGCGGATCAATAACAACGGCTGAACCATTCGGCCACGAAAATTATCATATCATAACATGTATATCTTTCTTTGTATTCTTATCGTGCTCGCCTGTCTGCTCCTGATCGGAGCCGTTCTGATCCAGAAATCGAAAGGCGGCGGCCTCGCTTCAGATTACTCTCAGGGCAACCAGTATCTGGGCTATCGCAAGACAACAGACTTCATCGAGAAGTTCACGTGGGGTCTCGCAATCTTCATCTGTGTGGTCAGCATTCTTGCATCGTTCGCGATCAAGACCCCGATGAACGTTTCGAGCATCGCTCCGGCAGTTCCTGCCGCTACCAGCGCCCCTGCTCCCGCTCCCGCACAGACCCCGGCCAACTGATTCCGGACGCGGAGTGTCTCAGATGCCTCACAGGGCGTGCCACGATCGTAAGATTCAGGTGCGCCCTAACCTTGTATTTTATGATAGAATTTCAGCTCCTTGCGACCATTCTCTCGGGAGCAGAAGATCGAACAGATACAACGTCTGAGGAACTCTCAGATTTCAAAAGTGAACTCAAACGAGCATGATGTTGGGATTGGACTGCAATATGAATGAGCGGGAAATTATAAGGTTGGTCTCCGATGGGTTTGAAAAGGCAAAGGGGGGAGACGCGACGAATGTATATGAAAAAGTGGCGGGATTGCATGACTCCGGACAGTTGCCGGATAAAAGCCACTATCCTTTCGGATGGATCATTTACTATGCTCTCCATCAGTCGAAACAAAATGAGGTGGCGAAGCGCAAACGCATGCTTGCGCGCTATCTCAAACTGAACGTGGAGAAGCCACATAAGCTCCATTCGATGATACTCACGGAGGCCCTGAGCCTTTATAAGGATTCTCAGGATGCGATCTTCAGCCAGAAAACGAGAGGCGTCGATGTGGCGAAAAGAGAGGAGACCAGATTTTCTCTGGTAGCGTTTTGCGATCTTTGGAATCTCGGCAATTTGCGTCCCGGCGACTGGCGAAGGAAGGACTATGAGGGGAATACTCTTCCTTCAACCGTAGAAAAGCTGATCACAAATTATGTGGATGAACTTTCCTCCACCAATAAAATTCCCACTCCGGAATTTATGGAGATTGTAGAGCGTGCGCTTGAGGAATATCCTGATTCCTCCAATCTTAGCGCGCAGTGTGCGCAGCTATGTGTGATTTCCGGTGATACGGAGCGTGCCGTCGTTCTCCTGCGGAATGCCATACTCTCAGCTCCGACAAAGTTTTTCCTCTGGAGCCGACTCGCGGAGCTTATGAACGGCGAAGAATCACGGCGTCTGAAAATCGCATTTCTTTATAAGGCATTGTGTTGTCCGGGCCAGGAGGATTTCAAAGGGAGGATACATCTCATGCTGGCGGATGCTCTTGCTGAGGCCGGAGCTTATCCCGAGGCTATGTGGGAGATGACCAGGGTGAAGGAGATTTATGGAAGGAATGGCTGGCATCTCCCGCCACGATTCAAGGAGATTGAAAAACGTATGCCTGTCTCGACGTCACCGGTTGATCCGGCAGCTGCTTACCGCAAGGTGGAGAAGATGGCTGACGATTTCATCTACGACGGTCTGCCGGAGATCCCGGTGAAGAAGACTTATCATAAGTCGGCGACGGAAACGGCAAACAGGTTTGGCGGCCGCAACACTCCATTGGCGGCATGGCGCGTGACAGACGGGAAGGGGAACAACTATTGGTTCAATCCCGGAAAGTTCGGCGTAAATGAGGCGTTGCCAAATAATACGTCGTTGCTCGTGAAGGTTCACGCCGGCAAAATTGTGAAAGCCCGTTTGAGTGAAGTATAACCGATGTAATTATTGAAAAATAAGCCGATCATGAAATTCTGGAATTGTGTCGGAGAGTTTTTCCTTTTCCGCTGGTTATGCGATATTTTCCAGCGTCCGGACTCGCATGGTAATATCCCCTCTCCTCCTCCTGCCAGCCGCGCGTCCCGGGATTCCCGGTTACCCAAAGACCATGATGATTACCATCACACCACCGACTATTTTGAGGAGGAGCAGGACGACTATGACATGATGGATGATTTTTAACACCCCCCTTTGTCGATATAAAATCCAACTTAATTGCAACCTCTCAGATTCAGCATCCACCATTATTCACACGAGATTTAGAGATTTCGGGAACCACTATTGCGTAATATATATTTTGTCACTTTCCACCATTTTTTAATTCGGTAAAATGTCAATTTCCACCAGATGTTGCTGCACATGGAGATGCTGAAGTGGTATCTACTGGTTTCTTAAATGCGGGAGGAGGGGAGTGTAGAGGGGTGTTTATTCGGACTTGGCGGCTATGTGGCGATCGTGGACAAGGGATTCCAGTCCAAATCAAATATGGACAA
>CAYROR010000078.1:0-8523 GCA_964425935.1 uncultured Sangeribacter sp. | reverse complement strand
CAGTAGAGAACGTCTCACTCTTACGAACCGGGATTGTGGTGTTAGCGTCAATAAGCTTTGTCATCACGCCACCGAGAGTCTCAATACCGATTGAAAGAGGCACAACATCAAGAAGAAGCACATCCTTCACATCTCCGCTGAGAACGCCACCCTGAATAGCTGCTCCGATTGCAACAACCTCGTCGGGATTAACACCCTTGTTGGGCTGTTTGCCGAAAATCTCCACAACTTTCTGCTGGATTGCAGGAATACGGGTGGAACCACCAACGAGAATAACCTCGTCAATCTCGGAAGCTGTGTAGCCGGCATCCTTGAGAGCATTCTGGCAGGGAGCCACAACTGCATCAATGAGTTTGGAGGCAAGCTGCTCGAATTTTGCTCTGGTAAGAGTCTTCACAAGGTGTTTCGGACCCGAAGCCGTAGCTGTGATATAGGGGAGGTTGATCTCTGTTGAAGAAGAGCTGGAAAGCTCAATCTTAGCCTTCTCAGCAGCCTCTTTCAGACGCTGCATTGCCATAGGATCCTGACGGAGATCTACGCCCTCGTCTTTCTTGAACTCATCGGCCAGCCAGTCGATGATCACATGGTCGAAGTCATCGCCGCCGAGGTGGGTGTCACCATTGGTTGATTTCACCTCGAAAACGCCATCGCCAAGTTCAAGGATAGAGATATCGAATGTGCCGCCTCCGAGGTCGAACACTGCAATCTTCTGCTCCTTGTTTGATTTGTCAAGGCCGTAAGCAAGAGCCGCAGCAGTAGGCTCATTCACAATACGCTTAACCTTAAGTCCTGCGATCTCGCCGGCCTCTTTGGTGGCCTGACGCTGAGAATCGTCAAAGTAGGCAGGAACCGTAATGACGGCTTCCGTCACCTCCTGACCGAGATAATCCTCGGCTGTCTTCTTCATTTTCTGAAGAATCATGGCCGAAATCTCCTGCGGAGTATAGTCACGTCCGTCAATGTCGACTTTCGGCATATTGTTCTGGCAAACCACTTTGTAGGGAACTCTCTTAATTTCGTCCTCTACCTGACTGCAGGTCTCGCCCATGAAACGCTTGATTGAATAGATGGTGCGGGTCGGGTTTGTGATGGCCTGACGTTTTGCAGGATCACCCACTTTACGCTCACCACCGTCTACGAATGCTACAACCGACGGAGTCGTGTTGCGGCCCTCATTGTTAGGGATTACTACAGGATCTTTTCCTTCGAGCACTGCTACGCAGGAATTCGTTGTTCCCAAGTCAATACCAATAATCTTTCCCATAATTATAGAATGTTTAATAAATTTTGTTGATTTGTTTTGTCTAAATTCTGGAGAAGCTCTTCAAGACTTTCTTTTAAGCTTCCGTTCATCTTATAAACAAATAGCGTGCTAAATGTTTCAGTCAGGACGCAAATTTTTTAATTTTATTTGTAATTGCGTGATTGGTTTTCAATTAAAAAATACAGCATACGGCGTCCCTGATGTGTCATTTGTGTCAAAAATGATATGTCATAGAGCGGAAAATGCTCCTTCCAGCCGACAAATTGATGTTTCCTCACTGGGATAGTGGAAGGGAATTGTTTCCTAAAAATCAAAATATTATTAAGAAAAATTCATGGAAGTAGTGAAATTTTGTAAAAAAATGGTTAACTTTGCAACCTGAATCCATTTCAGGGCCTTGATTCAGGGTTCTGAATCAAACTCATGAAAACGATTCGTTAAGCAAACACATTTATTGTATGAAGCTTTTACAAGAGAAACTGTCGCGCTACGATGCGCCCCAGCGGGCGATGGCCGCCGGCATCTATCCCTATTTCCGCCCAATTTCAAGCGAACAGAACACTGAGGTGCTCATGAATGGGAAAAAGGTGCTAATGTTCGGCTCTAACAGCTACATGGGCCTGACCAATCACCCCAAGGTTATTGAGGCTGCAGTCGAGGCTACAAAAAAATATGGTACCGGAATGGCCGGCTCACCCTTCCTCAACGGAACTCTCGATATTCATAAGGAGCTTGAGGCTCGTCTCGCCGATTATGTCGGCAAGGAGGATGTCATGCTGTTCAGCACGGGATTCGGAGTGAACCTTGGAGTTGTGTCAACCTTGACCGGACGTGAGGATTACGTTATCCTTGACGAACAGGATCACGCTTCGATTATCGAAGGAAGACGTCTTTCATTCTCAAATTATCTTAAATATAAGCATAATGATATGGCGAGCCTTGAGGCTCAGCTGAAGAAGTGTGATCCCGACAAGGTGAAGCTTATCGTCACCGACAGTGTCTTCTCGATGGAAGGAGACGTGGCCAATCTTCCCGAGATCGTGCGCCTTGCAAAGCAATATAATGCTTCTGTGATGGCAGACGAAGCTCATGGCATCGGAGTTTTCGGAAAAGGTGGTCGTGGAGTATGCAACCATTTTGGAGTGACAGATGATGTTGACCTTATCATGGGAACCTTCAGCAAATCCTTTGCGTCTTTGGGAGGCTTTATCGCCACAGACAAAAGCATCACCAACTTCCTCCGCCATCACACCCGCTCCTATATCTTCACGGCGAGCATCACTCCGGCTTCGACAGCGGCTGTAAATGCGGCTCTGGATATCATGATCTCCGAGCCCGAGCGTCAGGAACATCTCTGGAATATCACCAATTATGCCCTTGAGCAGTTCCGTGCGATCGGATGTGAGATCGGCAACACTTCAACTCCGATCATTCCCTTGTTTATCCGGGATGATTACAAGACCTTCCAGGTTACTCACGACCTGCTTGAGGAGGGAGTGTTCGTGAACCCTGTTGTGACCCCTGCGGTTGCCCCTCAGGACACCCTTATCCGCTATTCTCTCATGGCTACGCACACCAAAGAACAGGTTCAGCGCTCAATTGAGGCAATTGAGAAAGTCTTCAAGCGTCACGACATTATAAAGAAATAATTACCCTATTTTTCTACAGGATTATTGATAAAGAACAGTACCCGCTGCAACCAGTGGGTCCTGTTCTTTATCAATAAATGGAGGTTTATTTATAGAAACTCGGGGCCGGGAGGAAAACTCCAAGCGCAAGGCCGGCATGGATTCCCCGTTCCACAGGAGTGCCGGTGCGATAGTTCAGGTAGGCACTGAGATTGACGTTCTTGAAGCTATAGACAGCGGTTGCTTCTCCAAGAAATTCTGCTGAATTAAGCTTCTTATCGCTTCCGATTTTCTTCCATGGCATGAAAAGATTGAGCGATGCCCTGAGTTGGAAATTGGTAAAAGCTTTCCATACGGGGTTGACTCCAAGTCCAAGGAATGAATATGCGTGGAACGACTGATTAAGCGCATTGAAACTTGATGGGGTAGGGCTAAAGACCGGAGATTCAAGAACGGCTTCCGCTACGTTTGCGGGAGCTTTCCTTCCGGATGCAAGGAGATGGCCGGATGCTCCGAATGCAAAGCTTCTGCCGAGGCTCCAATATTTTTCTGCTTCAACGTTGAGTTGCAACCAACGGTCGTGGCCTCTTCCGGACATTCCCATAAAAGATGAACTGATTCTTGCTCCGGAAACCGGGAAATTGACAGCATCAAGAGTATTGAAGTCATAGCGAAGAGCTATCTGGGCAACGCTGTGATAGGTGCGAAGAGAGTCTCCCTGTTCCTGATGAACCATTGCTTCCGTGAATCCATAGCCGATCTGAAGTTTAGCTGAGGCGTGAGGTCCCACCGGAGTGCTGATCAGATCCGCTCTGCCAAATGCTTCAAAGTTTCGGATATAGTCGGGCTGATGTGTCTGGAAAAACATTTTTTCACTTCGGCTCATTGTGTGGTTGCTGACCACTCCCTGGAGTCCGAGACTATACGGATGATCTCCTCCGAATCGGATTGTGGCGAGAAGTTGGGATGCCATATAGTTTTCTCCTACCCATGCCCCAACCGAAGCATTCAGTGCTCTTGAAGAGAGTGTGGAATAGTTGAGGGCGCCATAGAGCATGTTGGTGGTGCTCAATGAGAGATAAGCTCCAACATCAAGACTCCATGGTGATTTGGGATAGGCTTTAAGCCGGATATCAAATTCAGTTGAATCAGATGGAATTGCCTTTATTTTCAGATCAGCTATCTGGTTGGAGGAGATGGCACGGTAGTAACCGATGCGCGCTTTTTCCAGTGACATGGGGTTGCCATCGGCTCTGAACTGCGACACGATATATCGGTTCTGGATATCAGTTCCTCCGGAGCATTCCACATTGGCGAATTTCAGTTCAGGCAGACGGTTTTTGAAATCCTTCCTTTTTTTCTCCACTTCCTCCTGTGGGGTTCGGGCAGTGACACGTTTTTTGATGCTGTCTATCATCTCAAGCCCTTTTTTATAGCCGATTTCATAGATTTCACGAGCCATCGGGAAATCAAGAAGGGAATAGTTATTAAGATCCATGTGAATCTTGATTCCCTCTTTTTCAGGCACGGCGTATGATTGAGGCCGCATTGCAAGATTTGTGACCTGGTTGATTACGTTTGGAACCGGATTTTCGCTGTCAGTGTGGACATCGAGGCCGATCATTATGTCCGGATGAAATTCTTCCCTCATGACATCAACGGGGAAGTTATCAAAGATTCCTCCGTCATAATGAAGCGTATCATTGATTTCTACCGGACAAAAGACAAGAGGAAAAGACATCGAGGCTCTGACAGCATCAGTGAGGTCGCCACCGCGTGCCACTTCTCCACGCTGTGCCTTCAGATTGCTGCTCACTGTTCTCAGGGGAACAAAAAGATGATCGAAATCTCCTTTACATAGAGCAGTCTGTGCGATGAACAGACGCATGAAAGGGAAGTTCATTGCGTTCGGACCGATAAGGCTTTGCGGAACCATTTTCGCAACCGAATCATTGCCGAGGGGAAGATTCACGATTCTTGGAGAGGCTGCCGGAGTCGTAAAATAAAACCTCATTTCCGGATCGATAGTGCCTGTGCTCCAATAAGAGAAGTCCTTGCTGCAAATCAGTTCCATCATTTCAGCAGGAGAATACCCGCTGGCATATAATCCCCCCACAATAGCACCCATTGAAGTGCCGGTTACATAGTCAATCGGAATATCGTTTTCTTCGAGCGCCTGAATGACTCCGATGTGTGCAATTCCTTTGGCGCCTCCTCCACTAAGGACGAGACCCACTTTCTGGCGTGCTATGGCGTGAGATGCCGCAAAAATAAGAAGGAGAGAAATGAGAGATATGGCTTTTTTCATCATGTTTAGTTTTGATATAGGTTTGTGATTCTGTCATTTCAACAACATGATAAACTATAAGGTTCATCCTTCTCTCATATTTGTGGCAGGATGTTATGATTAAATCAGATAATGAAAAAGAGAATGGCTCTGTGTGGAATCATTTATTCTTCCGCAACAGAGCCATTCAGATCAGAAGCCCGTTTTATTATTCCGGTGTTATTTTTTTGCGCAGGTGTCGATGAATTCCTTGATTTCAGGGAGTTTCTCCTCTATCTTTTCAAGAAGACGCATCTGTGCGCGGGTTCTTACAAGGTTGTGGCCCGGATAGGCGGTCTTGTAATAAGTGTCGCCGTTGATATAGTCAGCGAGGAAACGCACTGCCTGCATATAGGGGAATAGTGCCACCGACATCGGCATCCAGTCAAGTTCCTCCTTAGTTAGGAAAGAAGAAGCCGTGGATAGATAGCCTTCCGTGAACGCCTTGAAGATATCCATATTGAAATCGATCTTTGAGAGATCAGGTTCATCTTCAGGGGTTGTGCAGGCACCGGTACGGAGGAAGTCGCCATAGTCACTATATATATAGGAGGGCATCACGGTGTCAAGATCAATCACACAAAGCACATTTCCCTCCTTATCGAAGAGAACGTTGTTGACTTTTGTGTCGCAGTGGCAGATGCGTTTGGGAAGTTTCCCTTCGCGGTGAAGCTTTTCGGGCTCACACATCTTATCCGCTCTCTTATAGATCTCGTCGAGAATATCCTTCACTTCGGCCACTCTGCCCGCAGCATCAGCTGCAACGGCATCATTGAGCTGCTGCAGACGCCCTTCCATATTATGGAAGCCAGGGATGCTTTCCTCAAGTTTAGCGTCGATATCGGCGAGCTTGGCCTGGAAATCACCGAAAGCCTTGCCGGCTGCACGTGAGGTGTCGGGGGTGACTGCCTCAAGCGTCATGTTATCGGGGATGAAACGGCTCACACGCCAGTAGTTCTCACCATCAAACCAATAGGTTTTTCCGGTTTCCTTCTCTTTGGCAAACCAGAGAACTTTCCTGTCGATGTCAGAAGCGTTTTCCGACTCAAGTTTGGCACGAAGATGATCCGTTACAGCCTCGATGTTGTGCTGCATTGTCTCCACATCTTTAAAGACAAGATGATTTATTCTCTGAAGCACGTAATCAGGAGCATCTCCTGCAGTCACCACCTTATATGTGTCGTTGATGAGACCGTTGCCGAGAGGTTTGATTTCGACAATGTCGCCGACAATATTGAAATGTGAAATGATTGAATTGAGCTTATCCATGATTATTTGGTTGCGACTGATTTCTCAATCTGGTTCTTAGCTTTGGTTACGGCCTTGTTGTAGGCAGCTTTTGCTTTGGCAGCCAGCTTGGGATTCTTGGCGGCGCCGATTGCGTCATAAAGCTCCCAGAGTTTGTTGTCGGCAACAGCCTTTTTCTGAGCCTCAGTGTAGGCAGCGGCTTTAGCTTCCGTTGCTTTCTCCTCAGCTTCAGGAGCGTATGCGTGGCGATAACCCTTCACGTCGTTCCAGTGGCCACGGGTGAAGTCGGGGAAAGTCACGGCTGCGGAGTTATTATCCATCGAGAGGGCTCCGAGTTCACCAAGACAGCACCATTCTGCAAGGTCGTAAACGTCCATGTCAAGAGGAAGACCATTCTGGAGACAGTAAACCAGACGGGAATCCATCATGAAGTCCATTCCGCCATGGCCCATCTCACGGCCGAGCTCACCATATTTTGTAAGGATGGGGTGATAATACTTCTGAACGAGTGCCTCATATTCAGCTTTGGGAAGGAATCCGTGGCTTGACAGGTTGTCGACTTCAGGCTGAACACCGCTTGCACGGAGCTGGCTTTCATCGAGAGCAATTTCCTCGGTGGGATATTTTGTAGCGTAGCCCTTTGTTCCGGTCAGCTTAAACAGACGGTTGTAGGGCTGAGGATTCATTACATTGTGCTGGATCTCCACAACTTTACCATCTTCTGTGCGCATGAGGGTAGTGGTGTGGTCGCCATTACGGTAGTTATCACACTTTTTGCCAGTTTTTTTCTCCACATATTCTTTGCCATGAACAGATTTGGTGTCCATTGCTACAAGAGTTTTGAAGCGGTCGCCTCTGTGAATGTCGAGACACTGGGCAACGGGGCCAAGGCCATGGGTGGCATAAAGGTCGCCACGGTTCTCCATATTATATTTCATACGCCAGCCCAGCTTGTCGGGATCTTTCTCGGGATCTTTCCAATAGTAATCCCAGAACGGATCGAGATTGTGGATATAAGCGCCCTCTGCGCGGAGAACATCGCCAAACACGCCTGCCTGCTTCATGTTGAGAGCATTGAGCTCATAATAGTCATAGCAGCAGTTTTCAAGGATCATGCAGTGCTTGCGGTTTTTCTCAGCAAGGTCGATGAGCTCCCAGCACTGCTCCAGATTCATTGCTGATGGAACTTCGATAGCAGTGTGCTTACCATTCTCGAGAGCAGTCTTTGCAACGGGGAAATGATGGTCCCAGTCGGTTGCTACATAAACGAGATCAATGTCAGGACGCTTGCAAAGCTCCTCGTAGCCTTTTTCTCCCGAGTAGATGTCGGCGGGCTTGAGGCCGGCTTCACGGAGATATTTCTGACAAGCTTCAGCGCGTTCGGGCTCATAGTCGCAAAGTGCAACCACTTCCACACCGGGGATGTGGGCGAAACGATTTACAGCACCGGGACCACGCATGCCAAGTCCTACGAAAGCTACGCGGACAACATCCATCTTTGGAACTGTCAGGCCAAGAACATGTTCCTGACCTGCAGGACGCTCCGGAGTCTCCACGACGAGAGTGCCCTTGTCCCAATGAGTCTTGGTCGACGGAGAAAGGGACTGAGCAGATGCCAGTGGGCTCATGAAAAGCAGAGCCGAGGCAAGAATGAAACCTTTCTTAAGAGTTTTCATGATGAAACTATTAATTAAGTTGGTTAAAAATTATTTATTTCATTAATTATCTGCACCTGACAACTGGAAAAATTGTAGGATTACAAATTTAATACAAAGATAGGAAAAAATCGCCATTAAAAAAAATGAAAAAGGATGTAACTCCATTAAACTTTCATTTTTTTTAAGACAAAAAAAAGAGGGGAAATGGCAGACTGCAATTTCCCCTCCCGAAATCTATATTGCAGATGGAATTATTTGAGTGCTGCCTGAACAGCATCATTGGGCACCATCTCCTCTTTGAAGACATAAGCTCCGGTCTTGGGAGATTTCTCCATCTTGATTATCTTGCTGTAGGTGCGTCCTTCACCTTTCTGAAGAGACGCGACGGTTTTCTTTGCC
>CAYROR010000077.1:0-9001 GCA_964425935.1 uncultured Sangeribacter sp. | reverse complement strand
GAAAAATCTCTAATTCGATATTAAATTTTATTTATTCTGATGCGGTTGCCCTGAATGGCTTGATAGACTCTTTTGTATGTCAGATTATTTTATTAACTTTGCATCATAGAGACAAAAAAACTATGTAGATCTTTGAAATTGCGGTATGAGTAATATGTGAGTGAACCTTACTCTGCTGTAATAAAAAAGTGATTAACAGCAAGATATATCCTTTTTTTCGGCTAAAGCCGAACCCTGTAAGAAAGAAAAGCAATTTCTCTTTTACGGGGAACGGCTTTAGCCGAAAAAAATGAACTGATAATTGAATTACCATGAATACTCCCCCACGAAATTTTAATTCAAGCAAAAATAAAAGCATAAAAGCTCCACGGGCATATTTTCATGATTACAAAGCTTCTGGATATTATCACATCACCATAACGGCTTATCCAGGCTCTCCAAAATTTTCTGAGATACCTATGCCAAGCAGTGAAATACTCCACAGAAGGGACATGATAATCCCTGACAATACCGAGCTTGGCGAATGCGTAAAAAATGAAATGCTTGCGATGACGCGCAATAATCCTAAATTGCAGATAAAGCGCTATGTCATAATGCCCGATCATATCCATTTTGCGCTACACGTGACAGAGTATCTTGAGAAAGCAGTAGGCTCGTATATCGCAGTATTCACGAAAGCCTGCTCACATGCCTACACAAGGCTATTCAGTTTATCGAAATTCACAACTCTATTCAAACCATTCGATGACGAGATCATATTCAATCACGAGCAACTCGATCGTGCTATCAAATACATTGAAGATAATCCACGCCGATATTTGTTGAAAAGACAGTACCCGGATCTCTTTAAAAGGCATCTACATATCGTCATAGACGGTCATGAATATGCAGCTTATGGGAATATTTTCTTACTGAAGGGCATTTTATTACTGCCTGTAAGAGTACATAGATATTGGAGTCAAACCGAATTTGATCAATATACAGCAAAGTGCCTTGAAGAAATTGCTGCTGGAGCCATTATTATTACTCCCGCCATCCATAAGGCTGAAAAGGCTATTGTTAGAAATGCAATTGATGGTGGAGGCAGTGTCATCCTCCTGCGAGATCTTGCTTTTAATGAACGTTTCAACCCTCAAGGCGAATTATTCGATCTGTGCGCAGCCAGACGCTTACTTCTTCTTGCTCCTTGGCCCGAGAATCTTGAGCGCTGCTCAACGGCCGGCTCCACCGAATTCCACAAAATGAACGATTACGCTGCCACCATCGCGTCTCTTCCAGCTTCAGCGAGACTCTCACTCCGCTTCGACATAAATTCCTAATGAAAAATGAAAATATCTTTTACTAGGAGCGGCTTTAGTCGTTTACTTATGAAGATGCAATTACCAAGGAAATGGCTTGAAGTTTCAATAATATTAGCCGCAATATTATGTGCCGCTTTGAAATGCAATGCAAATGATGCGACATTACAAATCAGGGTGTCGGACAATGGACGTTTTTTGCAATACGAGGACGGGCGCCCGTTCTTTTATCTTGGGGACACTGCATGGGAGCTGCTTCATAAACTGAATAGAGAAGAGGCAGACCAATATCTGACGGACAGGGCCCGGAAGGGATTTACCGTAATCCAGACTGTGGCTCTTGGGGAGCTCGACGGCTTAGATGTGCCCAACGCTTATGGACACAAGCCACTGACGGATAACGACCCGAGACGTCCGGCAACGACCAATGACGGAGTGGATTATTGGGACAACGTGGACTATGTGGTTGGCAAGGCAAATTCACTGGGCTTATATGTAGGCTTGCTGCCTACATGGGGAAGCTATTGGCATGACGGAAGCAAGTGCATTTTTGACAAAGAGAACGCTGAGGCGTATGGCGAGTTCTTAGGACGACGATACAGGGACTCGATGGTGATATGGATTCTCGGGGGCGACCGAAACCCGGAAAACGAGGAACAGAAAGAGATTATCCGAGGGATGGCCCGTGGCCTTCGCAATGGTGACGGCGGGAGGCATCTGATTACGTATCATCCCACCGGATGGTGCGGCTCCGGACAATTTTTCCACGACGAGGAGTGGCTTGACTTCAATATGAGGCAAAACGGACATGAGACAGAGTTTGCGAGCTATTGGAAAATTGCTGAAGACTACGGACGCGAGCCGGTGAAGCCGGTGATCGACGGGGAGCCCCTATACGAAGACCATCCTGTTGCCTTCAAGGCCGAGACCCGGGGACATTCCATTGCCTCTGATGTGAGGCGGGCGATCTACTGGGATTTATTCAACGGAGCGTGCGGCCACACCTACGGCCACCATTCAGTGTGGCAGATGTTTGACCCTGATAAGTCGTCGGGTGTTAACAATCCTCTGATGAGTTGGCAAGAAGCAATTGACCAGCCGGGGGCTACCCAGATGGTATATGCGCGACGACTAATGGAGTCGCGTCCGCACATGACACGGCAACCGGCAACCGACTACGTTTTGGTGACTGCGGACGTGGCCACAGCAATGCCAGGACAAGGAACATACAGATTCGCTGCGACCGGCGACGAGCCGAGAAGCTATGCCATGATATACGTGCCGGCGGGGAGGAGATTTACCGTAAGGAAGGAGGCTGTAAATGCGCCGAAGATAAGAGCGTGGTGGTATGACCCCCGCAACGGGAAAGCCCAATGCATAGGAACGTATGGAAACGACTGCGACAGAAACTTTGTTTCGCCAACACCGGGGGAAGCAACTGACTGGATTCTGGTGCTTGACGATGCGTCGAAAAAATATCCCAGACCTGGAAAACCCGTGAAATCAAAGCGGCGCTGACGACTCAGTCTGTTTTCCGGTGCCGAGGCGGGAGGTGTCGATGGTTGAGTCGTTTTTGGGTTTGAAGCCGTTGAAACGATATACAAACGAGAGTTTGAGATTTTGATTCATTTTGAGTGATTTCATACTATAATCCTGTCCTGCGAATCTGATTTTAAGGAAGGGATTGCAGCTATCGAAAATGTCATTGGCCATAAAATTGAGTTCGCAACAACGTTTTCTGCCGAATTGCCATTTCACCCCCGCATCTATTTTCCAAAGAGGATCCATGCGGCCTCCACCTTGAATCATGCCAGCCATATAAATTGCGTCAAGAGACAATGACACCGGACATCTGGAGGTGAAACGTAACGTGTTATTCAATCCTATGTAGCCGCCCCATCGCTTATTGTCGAAAGAAAGGTCGTGGAAATGGCTTGACTTCTGACGCGAATTATACAGGTTGAAAGTTGCGGTTCCATTCCAGATGTCGTTCACCCCAAACGGAATATGGAGTTGCAGTCCCACCGTACGGGAGAAATCGAGATTCAGGGTCTGAAAAACCAGATGTAGGTCGGAAGTGGATTGATAGGGTAGTTGCACTGAATAGTCATCGGCATACAGCACATAAAATGTTGCGGCATATTTTTGCTTAAGGATATAACTGAATTGGCCGGTATAATTCATGTATGGCTGCAGGGCAGGATTACCCAGTATCATTGAATAATCGTTGATAAAAGAGGATCCGCCATGTAATTCCCAATATGATGGGTATATGCGTTGCGAGCTCAAGTTAAGTTGGAATATGCTTCTGGGAGTCTTGTAGAAAGTAGCGCCCAATTGGGGGAGGATGTTCCAATTATGCTGATAGTCATTATGGAAATATTCAGCACTGACAGAAGTATTGAATGATAGTCCCCAAGGGAAAGATGCTTGCGTAGCAACATAGACACTTGCCACATCCTCGCGCAACGTATTGTCGAAGCCGGGGGTTTCCGGAAATTTATAAGACTGGCAGCTCTTGTCGTCAGCGTGCTGATAATCCACGCCATACCCAAGGGTCCACACGCCCAGAGGATGCTCTTGGTCTAAATAGGCGTGAAAGCGACTTACTCTCTGGTGGTAGTCGGAATTGATTTGCTCAGTCTCATCCTTGAAAAGATTCTGACAACGTTTTTCGAAATAGTAAGTATAATCACCTCCGGCGGTCAGTCCAAACGGAGATTCGTAACGAATAGCCAAATTATCGTAACTCGTTGGTGACAAGCCTTTGTAGAGATTCCTGAAATTTCCGAAACTACCTGAGGATAAACTCTCATTCCGGATGCCAGACGTGATCTGGCCATTATACGTCAGTTTAAGTTTTTTGAATGAAGCGGCTGCATAAATAAGGTTGTTCCATGCAGATCCTATCTGGCGCATATCATCTTCTATCGAATGGCGGAGCCCGTCGACCTGATGATTTGAAACGGTATTCTGACGGCTATAAGACTTCCTGCGGCTGAGCGACCAATTAAGGTCGAAAGCCCAGTCCTTAACGGCATAAGTGGTGTTGAAGCCTCCTGAATAGGAAGCATAATGGGCCTGTTTATAGCTCAACGAAGCTTGCCCCATCAGTCCGTCAAGCGGGCGAGGAGTCTTCAAAACAACATTTATAACAGCTCCGCTCACATGATATTTCGCCGGTGCGGAATACATTATTTCCACATTTTTCAACCGGTCAACCGGCGTGGAATAAAGCAGCTGATACAAATTCTGCAATGGCATCGTGGTGGGCTCTCCGTTAATGATTATCGTAACCGATGATGCACCGCTTAATCCGATAGCTCCGTCATTATTGACCACTCCCGGCAGATAGCCCAAAGCTTCAAGAATGTTTGAGACTGGTTTATCCTTGATTATGGCAGGGAGGTCAACGACCATGATGCCGTCCTGACCCTTGATTTGAGGCTTCTCACCTTTCACCACCACCTCGTTGAGAGAGCGCGAGGGAATAGTATCATTCGTTCCTCCTTGAGCCATCACAGGAACTATTGACCACAAAGCAATAGAAATGATAAGTGCTTTCTTCATAACTGTCATATTATTGATCTGGTGCAAAATTATCAACTACACCATCACCAATCACAATTCCCAACCTTATTTAGTCTTAAACCTTCCCTTATTTAGTCTTAAATATGCAATCCATCGTGTGACAGTGTGAGATATTATATGTAAATTTGTGTATGAAAAAATTTAGAATCAACTTCATAATCTTCATATCAGTCATTGCTGTTATCTTCTGTTGCAACGTCTTTTATCTCATCCGGCTTTACCGATCCATCCGTAATGATGTGGAACGGGAGGTGCTGACTGCTCTTGCCGACACGGATATCGACGACATGTGGGAGCGGTCGGAAAGGGCAATGCGAATTGCGCGGGCCAACGGAGAGGAAATAATAGAAGCTGAGGACACCGCCGACTATGCCTCCCAGCATGGCAAGGTGTCGGGCAACATTGATGAGAATGGCGATATGGTAATCAACACCGTGAAAGAGGATGGCGACATCTCACAGCAGAAATCTCCCCTCATGCGCAGCCACTCCTACACCAACCAGATGGTGAAAGCCATGAGCCAGCAGATGCATCAGGCCATGGATAAATACTATGGCTATGACTTGAATATCACTGACAGCATATTTTCAGAGCGTCTTGCCGACCGCCATATAAATCCTGACTTTGTGGCAATAGAGATTGTAGATTCCAGAGATTCCGTCCTTTTGGGAAACGATCATTTAAAAGGAGGAATAGGGGGATACGATGTGTTCCGCCTTTGTTTTAATCCGGAAAATGGCTGGATCTATCGGGCAAGCGTAACTCCGCTCACCAAGCATATCCTTTCCCAGATGATGGGAGTGATTATAACAATATTTCTCCTGATGGTTGCCTTCGGTGTGGCTTTTCTGTATCTGTTCCAAACGGTTTCAAAACTACGTTCAATCGAGGAAATGAAGGATGATTTCGTCAGCAATATGACCCATGAACTAAAAACGCCCATCGCGATCGCATATTCCGCCAATGATGCGTTGCTGAATTATGACACGTCGAACGACCCCGAGAAAAAGACCGCATATCTCAGTATAGCCATAAAACAGCTGAAACGGCTCGGAGAGCTTGTGGAGAATATTCTTGCCATGAGCATGGAACGCCGGAAAACCCTGGCCTTGAAGCCTGAGAAATTTGACTTGCCGGAACTCGTGGAGGAGGTTGCGGAATCCCAGCGGATGAGAGGCGACAAGGAGATCTCCATTGGAGTGGAATCAGAAGGGAAGATCATCGTCAATGCCGACAGATCACATCTCTCAAATGTGATCAATAACCTTATCGACAATGCCATAAAATATTCAGAAGAATCCGTTGCAATCAGAATAACAATAAATTCCGATAGAATAGAGGTCGCGGATAACGGCATCGGCATTCCCTCAAAGAATCTCCCTTATATCTTCGACAAGTTCTATCGTGTGCCTCATGGCAACCGCCAGGAGGTCAGAGGCTATGGAATCGGTCTTTATTATGTGAAACAAATTCTTGAAAAGATGGGCTGGAGCATCTCGGTCAGGAGTGAGGAGAGGCAGGGCTCCATATTCACAATTAAATTTGACAGATATGAAAGCTAAGATACTATTCGTTGAGGATGAACGCGATCTTTCTATGATTGTTTGTGACACCCTTTGCCAGCAGGGATATGACGTGATGGCTGCATTCGATGGCATGGAAGGCCTTGCGAAATACAAAACCTCCGGTGCCGACCTGATTGTTGCGGATGTGATGATGCCACGGCTCGACGGATTTGCCATGGCAAAGGAGATAAGGCGCATTTCATCGGATGTGCCGATAATATTCCTGACCGCAAAGAGCACGATTGACGATGTTGAGGAGGGGTTTGACATCGGAGCCAACGACTATCTCAAGAAGCCTTTTGAACTCCGGGAATTGCTTGTCAGGATAAAATCTCTCCTTCGGAACAAGATGCAAATCGGCAGCGAGAGTGTTGTGTATTCAATCGGAAATTACAAATTCGATGTCTCCAATCAGCAACTTATTTTCAATAACACAGCCACCGGGATATCCAATATCGAAGCCAGGATATTGGAAAAACTGACATCTAACGTTGGCAAAACCGTTGATGCCTCCGAAATGATGATAGCTGTCTGGGGACGTGATGAAATCAGCAACCGGAATTCCCTCCACGGCTATATCCACAAACTTCGCCGGGTCTTTCGTCACGATTCCGATATCAGCATCATCAATCAGCGCGGTTTCGGCTATATGCTATCGGTAAGAAATAAGTAAGGATCAGCTTCCCGGGATAGTTATTATTTCAGTTTGTCATATTCTTCATCTGTCACGGGCTCGAGCCATTCGTTAGATGTGTTTTCTCCCTCCACTTCAAATGCGAGATGTGAGAACCAACTGTCGGCTGCCGCTCCATGCCAGTGTTTCACGTTGGCGGGGATATGAATCACTGTGCCGGGGAGGATTTCAACCGCCGGCTTCCCCTCCTCCTGATACCATCCGCGGCCGGCAACGCCTACGAGCATCTGGCCGCCTCCCTTTGTGGCGCGGTGGATGTGCCAGTTATTGCGGCAGCGCGGCTCGAATGTCACATTGAAGAATTGCACCTGTTCGTTTGAGATTGGGGCTAAGTAGCTGTTGCCGGTGAAATATTTGGCAAAAGTTGTGTTGGGTTCACCTATTGGGAACATCAGGTCTTGCTCAAACCTCTGACGGGAATCCGAGGCGTCGGTTGAGTCTTTCCATACCTCTTTAGCCTGACGGAACGCGCCCCAGGCTTTCGGCCAGCCGGCATAAAAAGCTACCTGAGTTAGCACCTCGCATATTTCAGTTTTAGTGATACCATTTTTCTTCGCTTCCTCAAGGTGGAAGGTAAGGGATTGGTCGATGATGCCGCTTGCAACCAAAGCCGTGACTGTGATCATGCTTCGGTCACGTTTTGAAAGTTTGTCGGTCCGGCTCCATACCTCCCCGAAAAGGACATCATCGTTCAGTTCGGCAAACTTAGGCGCGAACTCGCCGAGCTGCGCGCGTCCGGCGGTCTGGTTAGGATTGACTTCGGTTGGAGTCAATTTTGTGGGATTCTGTGAATAAGACATTGCTATGTGGCTAATTAAAATTGTCAATAAAATTGTTCTTTTCATTTTACATCAGGTTGAAGTGGTCCATGAATATGAGGCTATGGCTCCGCCGGCTATATGAAGTCGGCCAGCAAAGTCTGAGCAGTTTTGATATGAAAAATCTTTTTATCATAAAGATGATCTTTATCTAACTTTATAACGGATGGAGGGCCATTTATTATTTACCATAAATCCTCTAAATACAACCCAAATTACTGAAAAACCTTCTTTTCTCAGTGCCCAACAGCCGCCACTCACTACAACGGGAGTGGTGGGTAACGCTTTGTGGCTATGGTCGGCGGTTTGAAATTCAGCGGTTCCCCACACAAGTCCGCCATATCCCTGAGACCATTACGACCGGCAGAGGTGCACATGGCATCTTTCAACTATGCTTATCGACTGGCCCCCGTCAGGGATTGGTTATTCCAGCAACATAAATGTTCAAATTAAATCAATTCGATTTAATCGCAATAATTACTAACACACTGATATTAAGAATAACTAAAGAATTTTGATTTGATAAGAATAAGCCGAATTGAAGCTTTATAGTTGCCTATAAAGCTTCTCTCTTTGCATGAGTAAGTATAGGATACGGCGCGTAAATTGAACAAGACTTATGCCCTAATGGTATATTACGATCAAGTAGTCATTATGAATTGTCAAAATCGGATATTATTCTAACATTTTCAGCATGAAGATAGCTGGCATTCAGGATTAATTTAGTAATTTTGTAAAATATGAACGACTTGACAGTATCAAATATCGAGCGGCAGAATGTCTTGAACAATCGTTATGCTGTGAATGCTCTTCAGGAGAATCTTGGTTTTACCGGGATGCTTTTCGAGGGAGAATACCGTTTCACAAAGAAAATGGTAGCGGATTTCTATGAGGTTGAAGAACGCACAATTGAGCGCCTTTTAGAGGAACATGGCGATGAGCTTAAGTATAATGGATATGTTTTAAGTAAAGGTAAGCAGCTGAAAGAATTTAAGTTACAATTTGCTCCCGTCATAAATGTCGGGAGCAAAACCA
>CAYROR010000076.1:0-9519 GCA_964425935.1 uncultured Sangeribacter sp. | reverse complement strand
ACGCCGTGTGGCTCTCTGCCGTCTCCTTCTCCAGCAACCCGACATCCTTCTGCTCGACGAGCCCACCAACCACCTCGACGCCGAAAGCATCGACTGGCTTGAGCAGCATCTCCAGCAATATCCCGGAACCGTAATCGCCGTGACCCACGACCGCTACTTCCTTGACCACGTGGCCGGCTGGATTCTCGAGCTCGATCGCGGAGAGGGAATACCCTGGAAAGGCAACTATAGCTCCTGGCTCGACCAGAAAACCTAACGAATGGCTCAGGAAGAGAAGCAGGCAAGCAAACGACGCAAAACTCTCGAACGTGAGCTCGAATGGGTGCGCATGGCCCCGAAGGCTCGCCAGGCCAAAGGGAAGGCGCGTCTTTCAAACTACGACCGTCTGCTCAATGAAGACCAGAAGGAGCGCGAGGAGAAGCTGGAGATCTTCATCCCCAATGGTCCGCGTCTCGGCAACAAGGTGATCGAAGCCCACAATCTCGCTAAGGCTTACGATGACCGCGCTCTCTTCGACGACCTTAACTTCATGCTCCCCCCCAACGGAATCGTCGGGGTGATCGGTCCGAACGGTGCCGGCAAGACCACCCTCTTCCGCCTGATCATGGGTCTCGAGAAGCAGGACAAAGGAGATTTCGAGGTGGGCGAGACAGTAAAGATTGCTTATGTCGACCAGAACCACAAGGACCTCTCTCCCGACAAGACCGTCTATGAGGTGATTTCGCAGGGTGTCGACTCCTTCCGCATGGGCGGACGCGACGTCAACGCCCGCGCCTATCTTTCGAAGTTCAACTTCACCGGCGCCGATCAGGAGAAGAAGATCGGAGTCCTCTCGGGAGGTGAGCGAAACCGTCTGCATCTTGCCATGGCGCTGAAAGAGGAGGGCAACGTGCTCCTGCTCGACGAGCCCACCAATGATATCGACGTCAATACGCTTCGTGCGCTCGAGGTGGGTCTGGAAAATTTCGCGGGATGTGCCGTAGTCGTAAGCCACGACCGCTGGTTTCTCGACCGCATTGCCACCCACATTCTCGCTTTCGAGGGCGACAGCAAGGTCACTTTCTACGAAGGGTCTTATTCCGACTATGAGGAATTCAAGAAGAAGAGAGACGGCAACGACACTCCCCACAGAATACGTTATCGCAAACTAATCTGACAATCATGAAGTTCAAGTTTTTTCTCACCTCCGCCCTCGCGATTCTCTCGGCCGCCGCAGCCTTTGCCGGCCCTACAAAAGAATCCCGACAGGTGCGCGACATCATTGTCAAGGTAAACGATGCCTGGCAGGCAAAAAACTCCCCGGAAGTGCGCGCTTTCTGGGACAACGCTGCCTACCACACAGGCAACATGGAGGCTTATTTCCTGATCGGCGACGAAAAATGGAAAGATTATTCCCAGAAATGGGCTGAACACAACCAGTGGGCCGGGGCTAAAAGCCGCGACCGCAATAACTGGAAATATAATTATGGAGAAACCGACGACCACGTGCTCTTCGGCGACTGGCAGATATGTTTCCAGACATACGCCGACCTCTACCGCATCCTCCCCGACGACGGCAGGATCCGCAGGGCCCGCGAGGTGATGGAATATCAGATGTCGACGCCTCAGAACGACTACTGGTGGTGGGCCGACGGTCTCTATATGGTGATGCCGGTGATGACAAAACTTCATAAGATCACCGGCGATCAGCGCTATCTCGACAAACTGTATGAGTATGTTCAGTATAGCGACAGCATCATGCTCGACCCTGAGACCGGACTATATTTCCGCGACGGGAAATACGTTTATCCCAACCACAAAAGCGCCAACGGAAAGAAAGATTTCTGGGCCCGCGGCGACGGTTGGGTGCTCGCGGGGCTGGCAAAAGTGCTCAAGGATCTCCCTGCTGACTATAAACATCGCCAGTTTTTCGCCGACAAGTTCGTGAAATTGGCGGATGCCGTGGTTGATTGCCAGCAGCCTGGCGGATGGTGGTCGCGCAGCATGCTCGACGAAGCACATGCCCCCGGATGCGAAACCAGTGGCACAGCTTTTTTCACCTACGGCCTGCTCTGGGGAATCAACAACGGCTACCTGAAGGATCAGAAATATCTTGATGCCGCACTCAAAGGCTGGAACTATCTCAGCAAGACCGCCCTCCAGAAAGACGGATCGATAGGCTATGTGCAGCCTATCGGAGAGAAGGCAATTCCCGGACAGGTGGTCGACCGTAATTCTACGTCTAATTTCGGAACGGGAGCCTTCCTCCTTGCAGCTTGCGAATATGTGAGGTTCCTCGAAAAGGAATCCCTGCAGGATCGCGACTATTGGGTCGACATCGCCTACAACATGGCCGCCCCTGTCCTAAGCAATATGGCTGAAGGCAAGCTTCAGGAAAACATGCTAGTGGAGGTCAGCCCCAACTGGGACGGACGCAGCAAGAAAGTGACGTATATGGAGTGTTTCGGGCGCCTGATGGCTGGCATCGCCCCCTGGCTCTCCCTCCCGGATGATGACACCGCCGAGGGAGCCAAACGCCGTCAGCTCCGCGAATGGGCCCTGAAAAGCTATGCCAATGCCGTCGATCCTGAAAGCCCCGACTATCTGCTTTGGCGTGGCCACGGACAGGCTCTTGTCGACGCCGCATATATAGCCGAATCTTTCCTCAGAGGCTACGATGCCCTTTGGGTGCCCCTCGATGATGTGACAAAAAAACGCTATATCGAGGAATTCTCGCAGCTCCGCAGGGTTGATCCCCCCTACACCAACTGGCTTCTCTTCTCTTCCACGATCGAGAGTCTGCTCGCCAAGATCGGCGCGGAGTGTGATGAATATCGTGTCAACTCCGCCATCAGGAAAGTTGAGGAATGGTATGCCGGCGATGGATGGTATGCCGATGGGCCATTCTTCACATTCGACTACTACAGCAGCTACGTGTTTCATCCCATGTATCTGGAAACACTGCAGGCAATGAAGGATTCCGGCCGCTTCACCCGTATTCACTACGGAAAATACTACGACCGCGCTCTCAACCGTGCCCAGAAATTCAGCATCGTCCTTGAGCGACTGATCTCTCCCGAAGGCACATTCCCGGTCTTCGGCCGTTCAATCCCATATCGCATGGGCGCCATGCAACCGCTCGCCCTAATGGCCTGGTACGACAAACTGCCCGCCGGGTTAACCCCGGGTCAGGTTCGTGCTGCTCTCACGGCAGTCATGCATAAGATGTATGATGGAAAGGAGAATTTCAACGAAGGTGGATTCCTGACGATAGGCTTCACCGGTAGGCAGCCAAACGTAGCCGACTGGTACACCAACAACGGCTCCCTCTACATGACCTCCCTCTCCCTTCTCCCGCTCGGCCTGCCGGCAAATCATCCATTCTGGACAGATGCTCCCGCCGACTGGACATCCCGCAAAGCCTGGGACGGGAAGCCCTTCCCCAAAGATCATCTCTGGAAAGACACCATCCAGACCTGGGATCTCTTCTAACCCCCTCCTTCCTCTCCCCCTTTTAGGGAGCCGGGGCCTCGTTCTCCCCTGAATGTTCCCGTCACTCACGGCTCTGCCGTGGAAATCCCCCCCCGAAACAGAAAAACTCCGGAAATCACACCCTGATTTCCGGAGTTTTTCTGTTTCACTATTTTCTAAATCTCTTCCTAAGAGATAGTGATTCCGATGCAAAATTAATTAAAATATCTGATATATCATAATATAGCTGTAAAAACATTTTTCATATTTATGCATTTTTAACCCCATTTTAGGGCATTTGTTTAACTAAAGCCACTTTTGCACCCTTGTAACCTATTGGCAATCACCTGTTTTACTTTATTCTAAATCTCTTAGGAAGAGATTCAGAAATGCCAATTTCCCTTTCTTCCTGATAATGAGACCATAGACCAACGGAAAGCTCCTGTATAGGCTAATCCTTGAGATCCGATTTTTACATGCGGACGGTCCGTAATCTGATGCGCGCCGATGGCCCTGAGCCGGCTGGCGTGTACGTAGAAAAACTATTGCCTGAATGACCGATCAAAATTTCTCCCACAGCTCCTCCTCCGAATGGTTTGCAATCAAAACCCGTCAGGAATTCAAGGCCGCTGAGTTTCTCAGCCCCCTATGCGAGGAAATTTTCCTCCCTAAGGAAACCGTTGACATTCCGGGAAAGCCCAAACGAGACCGGGCGATCATCCCCAGAGTCCTTTTCTTGAAGACCACCCGGGAAAATATTCTTCTCCTCGAAAGGGAGGGTCGGGCCCATCCCGAAATCTCCGTACCCTTCTGGATATACCGTTACCCAACCGACAACGCCATCCAGGTTATCCCCCAGGCTTCGATCGATCTGCTCAGGCTGCTCACGGCCGACGACACTACCAGATGCGAGATTTTCTCAAAAAAGGATTTCAAGGAAAACCAGCACGTCAGGATCACCGGCGGCCCTTTCAAGGGATATGAAGGATTCGTCCAGAGGGTAAAGAAAAACCGCCACGTCATCGTGCGTATCGAAGGTATCTGCCTCGTCATGCTCCCCTTCATTCATCCCGACCTCCTCTCCCCCCTCGACGACTGATCCCTCACTGGATTGTATCCTAATTCACGGCTCTGCCGTGGAGAAACCTCACCGATGACTCCTGTCTCTCAATCATCAATCATAACCCGGACACGCGCACGCCTCAACGCCGAACTCGGTGCCTACTACTCCACACTCGGAACCAGAGAGGCTCGCGCCAAAGCACGGAAATGCCTCGCCGATTTCGCACGCGACGAGAAACGCCTCCTTAAGCAGGGAATAATCCGGGACAGCAGGGAGCTCTTCGACATCCCCAAGGAACAGATCGACTGCGCGGAACTCCGCAACCTCTCCATCTGCCAACTCGAGAGGCTCTACCGCCAGCACCCGATCCGAGCCAGTATCCGCGCTGCCGAAGGCAGGGAACACATCACCCGAAACCTCGAAACCAGGATCGTAAACGAGCTCAAACGTCGCACTCCCGCCGACAAAGTGGAGGAGATCCAGAAGGAATACTGCCTGCGAACCCACCGCGTCGAGATGGAGAACATGGCCGCAATCCTCAACCTGCCACTCGGCTCTCCGATCCCACTCCCTGCATCTCCCACTTTAGGGGACCGGGAACCTGCCACAGTCTACGAGCGCGAGGCTCTCGTTGAAATCATCGACGGCGCCCTCGACGAAATCGAATCCGCCGACCGTCTCCAACCTCTCGCCAATACGATGGCGGAAATCGTCGAACTGCGACGCCGCGACATCGTCAGGGCTCCGGAATGGGTGGTACGCAAACTCAACGACACCATCCTCGACTGGACCCGGAAGCCCGAAGTCCCCGAAACAGACATGGTCATCCCCCTCCTCACCATGGCATACATAAACAACGACTGGTCGCTCGAACGCAAGGCCCAGCGCATCATAAACCGGTCATACCGCGACTGCATCGCCGGAAACGGCACCCTCGGCACCTTCTACATCGCCGCATCCTGCAGCTCCTACGTGACCCGCTACAGCCACCGCCGCCTCTCCTCCCTCTGGCAGGCCTCCCCCCTCGACCGCACCACCCCACTCTCCCCCCTCGCCACCCACCAGCTCACCACCATCAACCGCCACCTCCAGACCAGTTGATATCAATCTCTTAGAAAAGTAATAAATTCAGCTGAAGGGTTGAGCCAAAGAGAACGAAAGCATAAACCAGAGAGATTTAGAGAAGGAAAAAAGGAAAGCGGATATAAGCCGCTTCGCCATAGTGTGAAGTGAGCGGCAGCGAACGTCCCCATCCGAGGAGGGGTTTAACTTTACAGCCTCTCCCCGCCTCGAATAAGGGGATACTTTGATCAAACTCAATACGCTTTGACTTTTTCTCTCCACAATAAATTGTCCAATAGTTCAACGGTAGAATATCTCACATGTACAACTAGGATGGATTTACCCATTGAGATGATTCAGGTTCAAATCCTGATTGGACAGCAAACAGATAATGCCAACATCTACCCCGACATACGGCAGATGGCTTCCGATTGAACAGACAACATGGCCATACAGATGTCTCGTGAAATACTATGACGAGATCAATCGTATGCAAATGTCACATCTTGCCGCGTCAAAGTTCACATACTCAAATCTGAAAAAGGAAGGAGCACTTTGGGATTCTAAACTTTCTGACTATTTATACACAGGTTCAAAAGGAAACAATAAACTGACGATCAGAGATTGGTCTGATTGTTACAATCTCTTTTCAAATTGGTGTCGGCTCAATGCTGTTATGGCCCTGACTTCCTCCTTTGAAACTTATATCGAATCTGTGGTCTGGATGTCAATTGAATCTGACCCCGGAATCCTTGTCAAGGCCCCACATTCAGTTGATGGCATTGCTCAACTCAAGCACTCCAAAACTATAGAGCGTTCTCTTATAGAGAAGAAAGTAGAGGGATGCACAAAAGGAGATTGGCAATCAAGAATATCTAATCTCGAGGTGTTACTTGGAACCATACCTGAGACGTTTAAAACCAATATATCAGAGTTAGAAAAGCTGAGGACACTTCGGAATCGCATCGGTCATGCTTTTGGAAGAGATATCGATAAAAGCCGAGAATATGTTAAGGCTTCAATCGAGCCAATGGAGTCGATTTCCACTGATAGATTACGGAAAATCCAGAAGCTGATAAGAACTTGCTCATCCCAACTCGACAAGCAACTCAATGATAATCATATCGGATTATTTCCCCTCCTCTATTTCTACCATCATCATTATGCCGAACTGGAGAAGCATCCGATAAATGGTGGACGCTATGTTTACCTAAAGAATCTCTTGGGTAAAAAAGAAAACGGGAATCATGCTTATCCCAAAGATCTATGCAAATGGGTAATCGATTACTACGAATCCCTATAACCGTCCCGGCTTCCATTTCTTCCTCTTCGAAGCCAGGTCACTTTTCCCACAGTGGAATCGACACATATTCCGAGAAGTTAAACACGGGATATCCCCAATGCCCGTAAAATCCACGGACTAATCCTTTCACTCTTTTCGACCCACGGAGGGGTTCAACTCTTTCCTACCAATTATAGCGTTGTTCTGATCCAACTCATATTCCTCCTATATATGTGCTTGGACATTTATTATTAAAAAATTAATAATCTTATGAGAAAAGTATTAGTTACTCTATTCCTTATGATGTCATTCCTCTCACCATTTATAGGCTATGCTGCAGACAACGAGCAGGTTGAAACAAATAATTGGGGAGGGAAAATGATAAAATCACCTTTTGGTCTTGGGCTTGATATACAAACTAAGTATATATGGAGAGGCATGGAAATGATGCCGGAAGAAGCAGCCCCCGTTCTCTTTCCATCTTTAAATTACGCTTATAAAGGGCTGTTCATCTATGCAATGGGGGGCTATGCAATAAACGGAAAGTATGCTGAGGTTGACTTAGGTATCAGCTATGGCTGGAAATGTCTTACCTTCGGTTTCAATGATTATTACTATCCAACCGTCGACCAGAAGGAGGATGAATATTTAGGCGGAGGCAAACACACCGGACATTGGCTGGAAGGCAGTATCTCTTTTGCACCGGAAAAGATACCTTTTATTGCTACAATAAGTAATTTCTTCGCCGGAGCCGATAAGTTTTTAAACTCCAATGGTAAAGAAAAACAAGCTTATTCTACATATATTGAGCTTGGAACTTATTATGACTTCCTTGACCAAAACAGGATCGCTTTAAATGTAGGTGCCGCTCTCAATAAATCGTGCTATAATAATTATGAGCATGATTTTTCTGTTTGTAATTTAGAATTGAAGTATACCTACACAGTACCTTTTAAGAGTGGTTGGTCACTACCTCTGAATGTAGCATACATTTATAATCCCGTATTTGATAAATCATTTATTGATTTTACAGTCAACTTCGCTTTCTGATCAATGATTAAGCGAAATGCGATAATAATGGCAGCCGGGACATCTTCCCGCTTCGTCCCCTTGTCTTCCGAGAAGCCTAAGGGCCTACTGGAAGTCAAGGGAGAAATATTGATTGAGAGACAGATTCGTCAACTAATCGAAGCTGGCATCAATGACATTACGATAGTTGTAGGTTATAAAGCAGAACAATTTCATTACTTGAAGAATAAGTTTAATCTGGAATTAGTCATAAATGAGGATTATTACAGGTATAACAACACATCTTCAATAATTCGAGTCCTCGATAAATTATCAGACACATATATTTGTTCATCTGATAACTATTTCCCAAGCAATGTTTTCTTAGAAGACATAGATAAAAGTTATTATAGTTGTCTTTATGCTGACGGTGAAACTGGTGAATATTGCCTTTCGCTGGATGAACTTGGCAATATAGTTAATGTAAGTGTTGGCGGGTGCCAAAGCTGGTATATGGTGGGGCACGTTTATTTCTCAAAGGACTTCAGTACCTCTTTCAAGAAGATTTTAAGAGACGAATATTCTAAAGAAGAAACAAAGCAGAAGTATTGGGAAGACATATATATAAAACATCTTTCATGCTTGCCCCAGATGAAAGCGCATCGATATAACAAAGGAGAAATCCTTGAATTTGATTCTCTCGATGAGCTGCGTTCTTTTGACACAAGCTATATTAATGACACACGTTCTAACGTCCTAAAGCATATTGCTTCAAGGCTGTGTTGTAAAGAGGCGAATCTTCATGGGTTTAGAAATCGACAACATTCGGAGAATGAACTGATCTTCTCTTTCATGAAAGATAATGAAGAGTATCTTTATAACGAATGTGATGACAGTATAATTAAAATATGATTTCTGCCGTAATACTTGCCGCTCGTAAGGAAAAGGATTCTGACATTCCCTATCCGCTAATTCCATACGGTAGTGGAGAATGTCTGCTGGAACGCACTCTTAGAATTCTTAAGGAATGTGGCCTTAAGAAGATTATCATCGTAGTTGGATATCGCAATGAGCTTTTCGACAAATTCAAGTCCGATGAGGTAACGATTGTCTTTAATCCGGACTATGAGTTTACCGCTTCGATGGGCTCTTTAGCTTTATGCAAGGACTACATAGATGATGATTTTATCCTCATTGAAAGTGATACCTTTTTCGAAAAATACATTGTCGAAAGATTATGTAAGATGAACGGAGGAAATTGTCTGACCATGACAGAAGAGAGCGGGTCTGGAGATGAGTGTTTTGTTGAAACAAAGAATGGATTCGTAACCAAGATCACAAAAGATCGTCATCGGGTATGTAACTTTGAGGGTGAAATGATTGGTGTCAGTCGAATTTCACTACCAACATTCACAAAACTCATATATGCCTGGGAAAAATCCACCAATCCTTATCTTAATTATGAGTATCTCCTTATGGATGTTACAGAGCCATTGGACAGGCCGTGTCTCAAATTCCCTAATTTAATCTGGGGCGATGTGGATTGTCTGGATGACTTCACTAAGTTAAAGAATGATCTATATCGCACACTTCGTCGAAAAGAAGACCCTTACGATGAAGACAATCTCCGCACTCACCTCCAGACGATTTTTCC
>CAYROR010000075.1:0-10041 GCA_964425935.1 uncultured Sangeribacter sp. | reverse complement strand
CATCGAGCACAGCCGTGATATTGTCGGTAGGCTTCTGCCAGTCGGTGCTCATCCAGTTCTGCTTGGCAGAGCCGTAGATGGTCGGGAAATCGAGCTGGTCTTCAGTGGCGTTAAGATTAAACATAAGGTCGAACACCATCTCGTTGACTTCATCCGGGCGGCAATTGGGCTTATCAACCTTATTGATCACCACCACAGGCTTGAGGCCCATCTGGATAGCCTTCTGGAGCACAAAGCGGGTCTGGGGCATCGGCCCCTCGAAGGCATCGACAAGGAGAAGACATCCGTCGGCCATATTGAGCACCCGCTCCACCTCTCCTCCGAAATCAGCGTGTCCCGGAGTGTCGATGATATTGATTTTAGTGCCTTTATAATTGATTGAAACGTTTTTTGAAAGAATCGTTATGCCCCTTTCTCTCTCGAGGTCATTATTGTCGAGGATAAGCTCTCCGGTGGTCTGATTGTCTCTGAAGAGATGTCCGGCAAGAAGCATCTTGTCGACAAGGGTTGTTTTGCCATGGTCTACATGGGCGATAATCGCGATATTGCGGATGTCTTGCATAATAAGTCGTTGTAATTCGTCTGCAAAGTTACAAATTTTTTTTCACACTCCCCTCTATGCCCCGCCCTATGTTAAGGGAAAGTTGCGGAGTCTGAACATTTTTCTACCTCTCAGCGTTATATTGACAAACGGAGACACAAGTTCACCGGCATCCTCTCCTTCGGCGCGAAGCCGTCTGAAGAGAACGGAAAGAATCTGATGCACCCCGCCAATGAAAAACATTTCGCAACCATTATCAAAAACAGGCGGCCCCCTTTTCGGAGGCCGCCATTTTTTTATCCGCTCTCTGCGTTTTCAGAACTGATTGAGCGACTTGTCAACAAGAATGATATCCTTAACTTCCGGCTTGAACACACCTTTCACCTTGGCTTTCATCTTGATGACGAACAATGCTTCGGAGCCGCTGACTGCCGGCTTGTCGCCGATATTCACGAATGTGGGATAAACAATCTTCTCTCCGGAAGTGTGCAGACGGTCATAGGTCAGATTCTCCATCCCCTTCACTGCAAGAGGCTCAACCCCGAGATATTCATATTTCGACACATCGTAAGGCAGACATAACGAAATGGCATTCAGGTTATGGAGATCATTCCCTTTGACGGTGAGACGCACGGTTTCTCCCGCTGAATATGATTTCTTGTCGGAAACCACGCTGACGCTTCCTGTGCCGGGCTCTCCGGGATTCCCGATCCCTCCTCCAAGCTTCACGCCGACAACAGAGATATCGAAAGCATCGATGACTCCATTGCGGTTCACGTCGCCCTTGCTGACATAGTCGAAGTCGCCGTCGCCCTTGCGGAGGCCGTTGTAGTTGGAATAAGAGGTCAGGTCGTTCTCATCTATCTTCCCGTCGTTGTTGATGTCGCCGGGGATATAGCTCGGCGTGCCGGGAACCTTGAAGACGTAGAGCTCACGCCCTGAGCCGAACCCTCCTACAGCCTGATCCACATGCAGGCGTATGAAGCGCGCGAGTGGTTTACCATCAAACGCGAAGGTCTTCGTCTCGCCGTTGCGTTCCCACGTGAACGGAACGGGATCCGACCAGTCTTTGCCATTCTCGCTATATTCCACGGTGCCTTTCAGGATCGTGCCGTTGCCGCTGTCAAGACGGGGGAGATAGTCGAAATGGCTGAGAGTGTTGAAGGAACCGAGGTCGAAGACCACGTCAAACGGAGTGGCGTCACGCTTGGAATATTTCGTGTGCCAAACGTCGCCGCTCTCCTTGAAGTCAAAGAGACGGTCGAGTCCGAAGCCACCCTGCTCCTCCAGGGTGGAGGTGGCGGTGATTCCCTCGATTGCAAATTCAAGAGGATTGTCGAGAGTAGTGATCTCCACAGTCTCCCAGTCGGAGACTCCGGCAGCATTTTTGGAGCGGATCTTAAACTGATAGTCTGTGGCCGGGCGCAGATCTTCAAAAGTGAATTCCGGCATAAACTCTCCGGCGCTCAGATTAGTATAAAGCATACCGTCGTGTTCTATCTCCACGCAATCCGCTCCCTCCACGGGCTGCCATGCAAGTTTAATGGCATACGGCCCCACATTGGCTGGATCGGAAACCAAAACCGGTTTAGCGGCAACGGTTGAAGCCGGCTTGACGGCAGGAGCGTTCTCAAGACGGAATCCGGTTACCTCCACCTTCACATCGTTTTTCACGATATCGGTTGTCCCGACCTTCACCCATATCTGAGGACGCATATCTGCAGCCTCGGAGACGCCCCATTGTTTCAGCCGGTTGGGAGCAGTGTTATAGAAATAGGCATCTGTAGCAGCGTTGAATTCCTCAAGAGTAGTCGCTTTTTTGAGCTTAATGCCCTTTCCTCCAACCGAGGCAACCACCTTTTTTGGAGCCTGGCTGGCATTGATCCTGAATTCCGTGCGTTTTTCAGGATTGAAACCCTTGAAACCGCCAGTTGTGCGCCCCACAGTCACCGTCAGTTTGTTGCCCTTCACATCGGAAGAGATCGCTGTCTGAGTGAATTCGCCGCCGAGATATGACTGCGTCGTTCCGTCGTCGTCATATTCCGTGAACGATCCGGCTGTGCGTGGCCATAGCTCATAGATTCTCAATCCTTTGTCGATCTGCGAGGGATTATTGTTGGGATTAGTCATCGGGATGATTGCATCCGCCTTCACAAAAACGGGAATTTTCCAGATGGGCGACTTGATCATATTCCAGATCTTCCCCCCTTCGTAGGAATCGCCGCTGAAATAGTCGAACCATTCCCCTTCCGGCAGAAAGATTCCGTTCCGGTAGTCGCTCCAGTCGGCTCCGGGCGCAGTCTCGCGATAGATGGGAGCCACCAGCAACGAGGGACCGTAAAGGAACTGGTATTTCGTTGCGGGTCCATGCGTATAGTTGGAAGGATAGTCAAGGAACATCGCGCGGATCATGGGTTTCCCGTCGACTGCCTCGTGGGCGATGGTATATGCGTATGGCATAAGCTCTGATTTGAGCTTCAGGAAAGCACGGTTGATAGCCACGCCCTCACCTGCATTCTCAAACTCTCCCACCGCCTGCGGATATTTAGGATTACGTCCCCAGCCGTCCATGTTTAGTTCCATCGGAGTAAACGTCTTCCACTGGAAGTCGCGAATGTTGACGGGGGTAGACTTCCCGCCGAAAATTCCATCCATGTCGGAAGTGATGTTGGGCTGTCCTGACAGGCCGGAACCAATATAGGTGGGAATATGGAAACGGATATACTCCCATTCACCACCTGTCTGGTCGCCAGTCCAGATTCCGGCATAACGCTGTGTGCCGGCCCATCCGTCGAGGGAGATGATAAACGGACGCGCACCATCGCCATATTGGGGCATGATCACTCCGACATCGGCCACTCCGTTGAGGCCGAAGGAGTAGCCGGAGCCCACCCATGCCACATCAGTCTTGAGCACCCTCACCCCGGCATCGCGCACCTCCTTGATTATGTCGCGCTGGAGGAGAGCCTCCACTCCATCTTTTGGATGAAGGTCACTCTGGGTCCAGAGACCGATTTCCACCCCCTTTTCCCGTGCATAATCACCGAATTTGCGGAGATTCTCGATGTTGCCGTCAAGAGTGGAGGTCTGGCCGTAGCCCGCTCCGTAGCCATCATTGGGAAGCACCCATCCAAGCGGCATGTCGGCGGCATTATAGCGGTCGATCACCGCGCGTGCCGAGAACTGATAGTTGCCGGGGAGCTCGCCGTTTAGACTCTCCTTGATTCCTCCGTTGTCTTTCTGACTCTCCTTATATTTCTTTCCGTCTTCAAAAAGGATTCCATTCTCATCCTCTTTCCAGAAGTCGCGGTTGTAGGCGTTGAGATGACCCTCATAGAATCCGAACTTGGGAAGAAGGACAGGATTGCCCGTCAGCTGATAGAAATCATTGAGCAATGCCACCGGCGTCTCGTCGACCATAACAAACATATCGAGCAGAGGGGTGTCGTGAGTCAGGCTCACACTTCCCTCCCCGGAACGGGTGAAATCATAGAGGCCGGGAGAGAAAGTGTTCCACATGATTCCGTAGCCACCGGTGCTCCAGTAGAATGGTGTCGGAGATGCCACCCCTCCGTCGGTCCAGGAGTTGGTGTTGACGATCTCGATGGCGTTCCCCTTATGGGAGAACCGTCCGTTCTGAACTCCACCGCCATAGAAAAATTCTGATGGGGAAGAATTCAGTTTCACGGTTGTCTGGTTTGCATCCTGCGCTTCCAGAGATGCTCCCCGAATCACTTTCGCCCCGTTTCTCCGGTCGGTGACGTCGAGAGTCTGAGTCCTTCCGTTGAGCTCGATTGTGATGGCAGGAGTCTGCACTGTGATTATGTCGCCTGAACCTGAAACCTTTAGATCCTTAATTGGTTTGCGGGGATTCTCCACAAGGATATTGGCCGGAGGTGTGGCTTCAGGATCACGCATCTGCCCTCCCGAGGGATCGTAGAACACCCGGAAAATATTGTCGCCATAAAAGTCAAGATAGATCTCACGGCCATTCCCCAGAGGGAAATGCACCAGGGAATTCCTCGCCGTCACCTCAGCCGCGGCTAGCAACGAAATGACTGAGGCAAGCATCAGGGGGGCGAGTGAATTGATTATTCGTTTTGCTGACATAAGAAAAAAATAGTAAATCCGTGCCGGCTGAAAGCCGACACGGATAAAGTGTAGGTTCAAACTTTCAAATCATTTTTTAACCTTGATGAATTTCACTCCGTGGGAGGGAATGAAATAATTGAGATCGGAGGTGGAGAGATCCTGCTGACGCCAGAGATCGCGCACGCTCTTGAGGCCGTTGAGCCCGAGCTGTCCGAGATATTTCCCGAAGTCAACATTAGCATCCGTGAGCCCGACATTGAAAATGCCCACCGCACGGCTGCCGTCGCTGAGCTCGCGGGTCCAGATCTGGATGTCGCCGTCGAGAACGTCGCGGTCGGCCTGCTTGCCGAGAAGATCCTGATTGACGGCATTCACCTCGTTGTTGCAGAGAAGATTGATGGTGAAGTCGTCAAGCTGGGCGAGGTCACAGCCGATAAGCATGTTGGAAGCCAGGAGGCTCCAGAGGGCTATATGGGAATACTGCTCGTCGGGAGTCAGACGGGAATCGCGGAGATTGTCGCTCCAGCCCACCTTGCCTACGATAAGCATGTCGGGATCGTTCCAATGGCCCGGGGCCGCATATTTGGCAAGACCGGCCTGACGGTTGAATCCTATGTCGTAGAGCGACTCCCAAGTGTCGGTGATGTCGCCGGTGGTGCGCCATGAATTGGCGTCGACCATCTCACCCCATTTCCAAACGTCGGCCATGCCATACTGACAGAGGCTATAGAAGATGTCGCGGGGCTGCTGACGGAGATATTCTCCCATAAGCATATAGGGACGGATGAAGGAGGATGTGGCGCGGTTGTCCTTCTCAGTGGCATGTTTCTTGCCATAGCCACACCAGTCATATTTCAGATAGTCGATGCCCCAGTCATTATAAGTCTTGGCATCCTGAAGCTCGTGGTCGAGCGATCCGAGATAGCATCCGCAGGTGAGATCGCCGGGCGATGAATAGATACCGAACTTGAGACCCTCGTCGTGGAGCCAGTTGCCGAGATCCTTCATGGAGGGGAATTTCTCGTTGACCGCGATCGTGCCGTCGGCATTGCGCTCGGGAGCCTCCCATGCATCATCGATATTGATATAGCAGTAGCCATAGTCGGCAAGCCCCTTGTCGATGAGGGCCTGGGCGCTTGACTTCACTCTGTCTTGAGTCACGCTGAGACCCCAGCAGTTCCATGAATTCCATCCCATCGGGGGAGTGAGGGCAATCTGGTCGCCCACGCGGAGAGTGAACTTCTGGGTGGCTTTCCCCTTGGCATTGGTGGCTGTGACGTCGAAAGTGTAGCTTCCGGCCTTGTCGATCTTTCCACTCAGGGCGCCATTCTCAGGATTGAGGGTCACTCCAGCAGGGAGATTCTCGGCGGTGAACTTCATGGGTCGTTCGCCGGAAACACCAAAACGGTAGTGGACAGGAGAGCCGGGACGCACACCAAACACTGGAACCGTGTTGAAGCGCGGCGACTCAGGAGCGGCCGGGGTCAGGATATATTTGGGATGTGTGCGGGCGGTCAGCACCTTTCCGGTCTCATCGTCGGTGAATGTGGCGCGCACGTAGTTGCCTCCAGTTGTGGCGGCGGCAACAGCAGTTCCTGCCTTCTTGGAAGTGGAGGATACTTTGCTTGTGCCTGCAGGAACAACCTTGCCAGTCTCGTTGTCTACGACCTCAAGCTTAAGCGTGCCCTTGACGGGAGCGGCATAGCGGTTGTTGACTTTCACGAGGGTTGTGCCCTTCTTTCCTGGCTCGAAGCTCAGGGAAACGCCGTCGATCAGACGTGGAGCGGTAACGGTGACACCACGGCTTCCGAACATTCCGCCAGGGTCATTGCCGTTGTAGCAACGCACTGCAAGCACATTGTCGCCATCCCAGTTTATATTCTTGTCGTTGACGTTGACAGTATACTGGCGGTTGGCGCTCCATGCGGAAGCATAGCCTCCGGCATCTCCGGGCATGCGTCCTGTCTTGCCGATGAGCTTGCCGTTGAGATATACCTCGTCGGCGTCATCTATCTGTCCGAGATTAAACTGGATGACTCCGCTGTGTTTTGCATCCGCCTTGAGAGATGAGGGAATCGTGAAGTGCATGCGATACCAACCGTAGTCAACTCCGGCTACGTTCTGGTCGCTCCAGGGCTTGGTGATGTCGATCTTGCGCCAGCTCCCGTCGTTGTAATCGGTTTTTGCCTTGGCCATGTCGTCGCCTTCGCTGAAGAGGGCGCTGACCACCGGTGTCTGTGCCTGAGCCGCGATGGCGGCAATGAGGCCGAATCCGATTAAAAGTCCTTTTCTTTTCATGATGATATGTGTTAGATTTGTTCTCTGCGGAAGCCCCTCCTCCTCACGACTCGGTGACTTCCCTCAATTTCCTGCAAATATAACTAAATATTCTGAATTCCCGACACGATGCAATGATTATTCTAAAAAAATCCATTTTACCACTGCCACCGCCCCTCCCCTCTCACTCCATGAGACAGCAATATGAAACAACCGGCCTCCGGGACATGATCCCAGACGGCCGGTTGCACACTTTCCTGCTCTTTTTTCTTTATTATTTACGGATGCCGAGCTCTTTCTTGGCGATGATCGCGCGATAGCGGTTGATGTCTTTGCGGATCAGATAGTCAAGGAGTGAACGACGCTGACCTACGAGCATCTTGAGTGCGCGGGCTGTAGCGTGGTCCTTGTGGTTATCCTTAAGGTGCTCGGTGAGATGTTTGATTCTTACTGAGAAAAGGGCGATCTGGCTTTCGGGGCTGCCGGTGTCGTTCTTTCCCTGGCCATATTTTTCGAAGATGGCCTGCTTCTCTTCGGTTGAAAGATGCATTTTTACGAGTGTTTTTTGGTTATTACTAATACTTTTCTTAGAAAAGCACGCGGTTTGGAACACTCCTCCTCCCCCACTTTTCGCGAAAAGCGTTGCAAAATTACAAAAAATTTCAGAACCAATCAATAGTCCCGACCAATCATCTCCTCTTTTTTCCTTTTTTCACCATCCGCGGAGCTACTTCCGCATTCGCTGCCTCAGCCGCCTTCAGGATCGGGGAAGCCCAGATTCCGCCAAGCTTCTCCGCGCCAGCGGGATTGGGATGGAGATAGAAGACTCCGGCATTACCATTCTCTGGCACAAACCATTCAGAGTAATGATCGCGGAAAAGATCGAACCCCGACGGATCGCCGGCGAAAACGTGTCCGGGCCGTGATTTTCCATAATCCTCCACCAGTTTTTCTATCCGTGGGAAATAGCTCTGCAACCGTTTCAACCCGGCAAGAAGATACATTGACCCGTTATAAGTGGTCGGACTATACCACAACGGATACTGAACAACTGCAACCGAGCCGGGATAACGCTCGAAAAGAGTGTCAATGATCACCTTCAGGTTGGTTTCATATTGCTGGGGGAGCACCGGAGAACCCATCGGGCCAGTGCATGCGCTGTCGTTGGTGCCGAGTGAAATCGTGAACAGTGTGGTCCCCCCTTTCGCATAGAGTGTGTCGGCCGCAGCAACGACATTATTGAAAAGAGTGCCCGTGGCAGGGAGGAAATCCAACGTCGTTGCGCCGCTCACTCCGCAATTTGCCCACGAAACAGGACCTCCCCATTCCTTCTCTACCCTTTCCATTGTTCTCGGAGCCGGCCCCTCGACCGCAGGGTTGGAAAGCAACACTCCCTGAGTGATGCTGTTACCGATGAAAATCACATTCAGTCTCCCCTTTTCGGCTGCTCCCGAAAGGGAGGAGAAGACAATCAGAGAGAGAAGAAGAAAGATCGAACCAAGAAATTTTTTCATTTTCAATTAATGTTACGTTATATCGGGATAACGTTTTTTTCGGATAAAACGTATCTGCTCCCTGAAAACATCCCCCCCTCTCCTATGCTTCGCCAAAGCAAGAGACCCAGTTAGCGTCCAAACTCCGTACTGAGGTCACACGCCTTCGCAAGGAACTTCGCCAGGAAAAGATGCATGCCGAAGTGTTGCGTTGTACACCATGATAGACGTCGCCGAGGAGATGTTCAATATTCCTGTGCAAAAAAGCTTGTACCAAACGTAAACAGCCCAAATGCGATTCCGTCAACCGCATGAAATCGGAATAATAGTCATAATCAGTAATTATTTCATAAATCGCCGATTGACAATATTCTCTTAGAAACTATTCTTGGCATATTTAAGTTGCCACGATATATTCTTCCAGATTATATTATAATTATTCATAGTCGTATGATCATCTATAGCACAGACGCAATATTGCGGATTGAGGAAAGACGTTTCATAAAGGATGCATCAGACTTAGCCATCTGCATATTATAGTCACTTTGCAGATTTAGTAATAGATCTGCCGGAATATTCAATGCCGCCTCAATAAGTAAAGCCATTTCTGCATTAACTCCTCTCTTGCCTTTGATTACCTCATTGAGAAATGAAGGTTTAACACCTATACTCTCTGCAAGTTTCGCCTGAGTAAGATTACTTGCATCAAGTTCATCCTTGATTAGTTCTCCAGGATGAGTAGGCTCAAACGGAGTAAGGTTGTTGGCTATCATGTCTGGAGCAATGCCGGGTAATGTAATCATATCAATCGTAATGGTTTGAGAGTTCAACAATATTACAGATAGTCAAAATCGGTTCTTCGGTGGTTTCTCGCATAGTAAATTCTATCCTATATTGGTCATTTACTCTAATGGAGAATCGACCTACTTTTTTCCCTTTTAGGGCCTCAAAGTTCAAAGAGTTAATCCTAAACAGATCCTCTTTGCGAGCAGCCCATTTCAGGTAATCTATTCCGCGTTTATAACGTTTGATTACATCAGTTCTGTAACGATGTTTTTTATCGTTACATTCTCCTTTTGTATAGAGGTCTCTAAGGTATTCTTCTCCAAATTCGACTATCATATAATTCTATTACGATGCAAAGATATAAAAAGTTTTTCACATTCACAAATTTGTGAATAAAATTCTATGATATCCTTATAGATCCCATATTTTTAAGTTCTCAAATCTAATTAGGGATATTCCGAAAATATCCCTAATTAGGTACGCCAGCGGTTATGGTATAGAATCATTGAGCCGATTGAAAAGGTAATTTTCGCTATCAAAACCAAACGCCTCAGCCGTGGCCGAAAGACCGATCACTTCCAGGACAGAAAACTTGGGATCAACCCCACAATGTGGTCAATTTCCATTCTTGTCTACTCGATTTACTACAAATTTTTTGTAAATCTCAAGAATTTGTGCGAACTTTGCGATGAAGTTGTGCATAACCGCTATGATAGTAATCAATGGTTTGGTCCCCACTAATTTACTAAATATTAGCGATATGCACAACTTTTTCATTATTAGTATTTAAGAAATTTAATTCTACCCACGGGTGAAGATTAATTTTTACATAAGTCCCATTATCAGAACTTC
>CAYROR010000074.1:0-10048 GCA_964425935.1 uncultured Sangeribacter sp. | reverse complement strand
TCTTGCGGAGTGACCGAGATTCGAACTCGGGATACGCTTTTGGCGTATACACGCTTTCCAGGCGTGCCTCTTCAGCCACTCGAGCATCACTCCAAAGGTTTTATTATGTTTGCGACGGGGAGGTTTTTCCCTTTTGCGATGCAAAGTTAGCTCTTTTATTTTAAATGGCAATGCTTTTTGGCGTTTTTTTTGTAATTTTGTGCTTTGGGATGGTAACCCAAGGGGGCCAACTTGTATTTCCGCAAGTGGTCCTTGTGGCAGGATGGAAGGATGAATTAGGGATAATCATTTTAGGGATAAATGATTATGAGTGTTGAGACCTTTAAACGCTAACTCATCAGATAAAAATGAAAACAACGGCGTATTACATGATTTTTACCCTTGTGGCATTGATGATTGCTGCAGGCTGCCGGAAGACGGGGCAGGATGCTGAACAGAAATTCCCGGCTGATTTCAACACCAGGAGCGATGTTGAAAAGGTGGCCTATATGATGGCAGCTGTGGCTCCTGACAGTGTGGCCAGGTTTATTTGTGACGCGTCATTGGGAAAAATGGATTCAATAAAGGTTGACTCACTTGTAGGGGCAGTGGCCTACGCATATCAGAATTATGCCGATAGCTCATTGGTCAGTTTCAGTCAGGAATTGGATGATTATTCTGCCGGATTGCCTCTCAAGGAGAAAATGAAGATTTATTCAATGGTTGGAAAAACCGACCCGTTGAGGATGGGTTATGAGCTTGGTCTGGAATTTGTGGGTCATATCAGGGAGAAAAAAATGTCGGTGTCTCAAATAGAGGAGGAAATTTCCGCCTTTAAAGAGGCCTGTGCCGATGATTCAACCACATATTTTAGATTTATGAAAGGATTCCGGACAGCGCTGAAGGCTGATCATGGAAAGGATCTGCCGGAAGATGTGTTCAGAAAATTCATGTAGAATAAAGACATAAGAAAATGAAATCAATTTCGGATTATTCCGCGGATGTGGAGAAAGCTCTGCGGGCATTGCAATTTCCCGGCGGTAAACTCGTCTCTCTATACGAACCGATTTCTTACGGACTTTCAGCCGGAGGGAAGCGCATCCGCCCTGTCATGACCCTCATGGCCGCCGATGCGTTCGGCAAGCGTGCTGAAGAGGCTCTCATGCCTGCGGTGGGAATAGAGACATTTCATAATTTCACCCTTCTTCATGATGATGTCATGGATAAGTCGGATCTGCGACGTGGCCGACCCACTGTCCATAAGAAGTTTGGTGAAAACGAAGCTATTCTGTCGGGCGACACCATGCTGACGCTCGCCACTAAATTTGTATGCCATGTCGATGGCGAGATTTTGCGTTCCGTTCTCGACACGTTCAATGATATGGCGATAGCTGTATACGAAGGGCAGAGTCTTGACATGGCTTTTGAGAAAACGGATGATATCTCAATGGAGGATTATCTGGAGATGATCGAAGGGAAAACAGGATCTTTGCTTGGGGCTGCAGTCAAGATCGGAGCGTTAATCGGAGGTGCATCAGAGGATGATGCCAAAAAGATGTATGAGTTCGGTGTTATGACAGGTCTGGCATTCCAGATTCAGGATGACTGGCTCGACACTTTCGGCGATTCTTCGACGTTTGGAAAGCCGATCGGCGGAGATATTCTCAACGGGAAGAAGACATATCTTTATGTAGCCGCCATGCAGGAAACCGGCCAGACAGCCGATGCAATCAAGGCAGCCTTGAAGCTTCCGGCAAGCGACATGAAGATAAAGACGGTTACGCGCCTTTATGAGAAGCTGGGGCTCGACGAGAAGTGCAAGAAAGCTGTGGCTCATTACTCGTCGGTCGCACTCAAGGCACTCAATGGAACGTCTCTGGGCTCTGAGGAGAAAGAAGCGTTCAGAAAATTGGCTGAGAAACTTGTAGGGCGTAAAAAATGATCGATACCCACAGCCATCCCTATCTGCCGGAATTTGAAGATGGGGGAGAGGCTGCGATCCGGCGGGCCCTTGACTCAGGTGTGTCGCATATCATTCTTCCTAATGTGGATGAGGATAGTGTTGCCCCGATGATGCGGCTTCATTCAATCTTTCCCCGCGAAACTTCGATGGCGCTTGGCCTTCATCCTACGGAGACTTTCGGAAATTGGGCTGAGGTGGTGGAAAAAATGGAAGCACAACTTGAGTCAGGAAATTTCGTGGCAATAGGAGAAATAGGAATTGATATGCACTGGACAACAGATAATATCGAGTGGCAGAAGCAGTCGTTTCGAAGGCAGTTGCGCATTGCCTCGCGTCTTTCCCTTCCTGTGATTATCCATTGCCGGGATGGACTGGAGATCACTCTCGAGTGTCTTCGGGCGGAAAAACCTGATGTGCCGCTTGTTTTCCATAGTTTTACCGGCACTCCCGGAGACGTGGTTAAGATTCGCCGCGAGTTTGATCCGATGTTCGGAATCAATGGGGTCGTAACCTTTAAGAACGCTTCAGATGTGAGGGATGCAGTAAAGGAAATAGGAGTCGGCCATCTCCTTCTGGAAACAGATGCTCCCTATCTTGCTCCCGTCCCCAACAGGGGCAAGCGCAATGAGCCCTCATTCCTTCCGGCCATCTGTAAGAAGGTGGGAGAGGTTCTGGATATCCCTTGGGAGGATGTTTCCCGGCAAACCGATCAGAATGCGGTCACGACATTCGGAATCAATCCATTCTGTGATTAACAAAGATTCAACTATCGACCAATGAAAACGATTCTCGGCATTTTCACATTTCCTCTTCAGCAACCTGTGGCGATCTTTCTGCTTGTGTTGCTGATCATCCTTGTGTGCCCGATCGTTTTCAGGCGACTAAAGATTCCTCATATCATCGGCTTGATATTGTCGGGAATGATAGTAGGTCCTTACGGATTCAATCTTCTTGAAAGAGACGCGAGTTTCGAGATCTTCGGCCAGGTGGGGATTCTATATCTGATGTTTCTTGCGGCGGTTGAGATCGACATGTTTCATCTCCGTAAGAACCTCCGTAGCGGAATAATTTTCGGATTGCTCACTTTTGCTGTGCCGATGGTTGTCGGGATAATCGGCTCCCGGCTTGCTTTCGGATGCAGCTGGGCCACTGGTGTTCTCATCGCCTCCATGTATGCTTCGCATACATTGATTTCATATCCTATAGTAAGCAAATTCGGGCTACAGAATGCCAAACCTGCGGTGGTGGCCGTATGCGCCACAATTGTGGCCGTCATGCTTGCTCTTCTCACTCTGGCCGGAGTGATTGATTCCGCGGAAGAGGGGTTCCATGTGTGGCGTCTGCTCCGTCTCATCGGGCTGATGACGGTCTATGCTCTTGTTGTGGGGATCGGTTTCAGATATGCGACAAAATGGTTTTTCCGGAAATTCAGCGATCAGGTGTCGCAGTTCATTTATGTGCTTGCTGCGGTTTTCATCGCGTCTTTGCTTGCGCAGGTGATAGGTCTTGAAGCGATTCTGGGAGCCTTCTATGCCGGACTTGTGCTCAATCGGTTCATCCCGGAGCGTAGTGGACTGATGGGGCGTCTCGGATTTGTCGGGAACGCCATCTTTATCCCGTATTTCCTTATTGGAGTCGGGATGTTGATAAACATCCATGTGATATTCAGAGGCTGGGGCGTAGGCTGGGTGGCTTTGAACATGGTTGTGGTTGCTATGGCGTCGAAATGGGGGGCTGCCTATCTCGGAGCCAGACTTTTCCGTTTCAGCGCTACTGACCGTAAGATGATGTTTGGCCTAACTTCTGGTAAAGCCGCCGCCACGATTGCCGCCACAATGATCGGTTATCAGCATGGGCTCCTCACGGAAGACATGATGAACGGGGCAGTGCTGATGATTCTTGTGTGCTGTGTCGTATCAACAATTATGACTCAGGCCGCAACAAAGAGGATTCGCATGGAGCGCACAGAAGAGGAACTGAGAGCTGACGGCGAGAGAACTCCGGGCGAGTATGCACGCCAGCTTGTGGCAGTAGCGAATCCCGTCACAGCCGAGGGGCTTATGCGCATGGCCCTCCTGATGCGCAACAGAAGAAACCAGAATGCCGTCACTGCGCTCTTCGTGAGAAATTCGGATGATGCCAAGACTCTGGAAATGGGACGTAACGCCTTGCGTCAGGCGGTTGCTGCGGCCCAGGCGATAGATATAGAAGTCAATGACATTGAGAGATATGACGTCAATGTGGTGGCTGGAGTAACCAACGAGGCTAAACAGGTAAAGGCGAGTGACATAATGATCGGCATGCACCGTAAATCCAATATCGTCGATTCTTTTTATGGCTCCATGATAGAACAGCTTCTATCGACTACGAATAAGATGGTGATAATTTCGCGATGCTTCATCCCGGTCGATACCGTGAGCCGCCTCATGGTGCTCGCTCCCGATAAGGCCGAATTTGAAACCGGATTCCAGACATGGGTTGAGCGGATCGGAAACCTTGCCTCGCAGCTTGCCTGCCGGGTTGTTTTCATGACTTCCCCGGCAACGGGAGAATTTATCCGCAACGTGCTTGTGGATGAGCATTTCTCCATTCGGCATGAATACCGGTCCATCAATAGTTGGGACGATTTTATTGTCGGAAGTGCAGAAATCCGGGAGGAGGATCTGATGATTGTTGTCTCCGCCCGTAAGGATTCCATTTCACACACGAGCGATGCCGACAACCTTCCCTCATATCTCGGACGTAATTTCTCGCGTCATAATCTTATGGTTGTCTATCCGGAGCAATTCGGTGGATGATCTGAGGCCAATGATAATATGAACTCCTAAATAAAAGATTGAAAAATGAAAAAAGGAATGATAATCCTTGCCTCGGCTATGTTGCTGACAGGGTGTAAGCAAAACGGGCAGAGCGTGTCAACCGAGAGTGATTCCGTGGCGATCGCAGAGATGGTGGAGGAAGTGGTTTCAACCTATAGGGCTGAGCTGACAAAAGACAGCATCGGCGCCATAGCGATAGGAGCGGAGATGCACACGCTGCCTCATTCCGTGGAGGGATTATACGATCAGAGAGAGCCCGGTGCAAGCGCTGACGCACTCACGATGATGTTTCGCCAGAATGGTGAAGATGAATTTCTTGCCTACGATTTCGGAGAAGGGAAGATCGACGTGATCAACGCCGTTGGACGTGGAGTCAAGGTGGTTGTGCCGGAGGGAGAGATCGGTCTTGGCGACCGGTTCAGCATGGTCTTGAGCCTCCCCGGTGTGAAACCTGAATGGACAGGCTATGACGACGGAGGAATGTGGTATTGGGTGTGGGAAGGTATATGGTTCGCCCCTAATCAGGAGAGCCTTCCTGAAGAGCTGAGTAAACTTCTCTATAACTCCAATCAGGCTCCGGAGGCTAAAGATTTCCCCGACACAATCACTGTCGGTTTTCTCGGGACCGGACTTCCTTTCTGACGGGACAATGCTATTTCATGGCGTCGATGCGCGAGGAGTCGCCGACGACCCAAACAATATCTCCCGGACGGAGCACAGTCGATGCCCCCGGTTGCTCAAATTCATCATCTCCACGCTGCACCTTCACGATCATGCTGAAGAAGTCGGAGTGGAGATTTGTTTTGCCAAGAGGAATATTCACAATGGGTGATGTCTCGGTGAGCTGGATGCTTCGCAATTCAATTTCCGGTTGAGTCACAGGAATCGCTCTTGCTGCATCCTGGGCGCTTTCGATGTCGTCATTGAGTCTTTTGATCTGCTCGTCGTTGCCAATCACACCAAGAATATCGCCAGGGAAAATGCGGGCATTAACGGAGGGGAGAGGCATGAATACGTCGCCCCTCTGGATGCTCGAAACCGACACTCCGTAGTCACTGCGGAGCCCGGAGTCTTTCAATCTGTCGCCAACGAAGGGGGAATTTGATCCGACACAGATAAACGCCTGATGAAGGTCGCTCACGAGGAGATTGTTGGTTCCTAATCTTGTGTTTTCCCTGATGTTGAGGTTATTGATGAATTTCTGCTCAATCTTTCCATAATGCATCATCAGGTTGGAGGAGGCGAAAATAAGGATCAGCCCGAAGCAAACCGCCCCTGCAATCCATGCAACCAGGGAGTTGTAGGCCAATGTCATCAGATAGACAATGAAGAGCAGGGTTATGAAATAGCGGATGATTCTCATGGCTACGAGAGGCACATCGTAGAAACTTGCTGAAGCGTGAAGCGCCATTTTCTCGTCAGGCTTGGTGGAACTGAATGAGAGTGCGATCAGGAATGGCGACATCGCCACGAATGTTATGGAGGTAGCGATGAGGCGTCCCCAGTTTTCCGACATCTCCATGCATACTGGAAACAAGAATTGTTTGGAACACAGGATAATTGCAAGAAGCACCACCGAATAAAGCAGGATTCTCCACAGATAGCGCTTCAGGATGTCTTTCCAAAGTTTCTTCGTAGCGCTTGCATCCGTCATCTGTTTGGAATAGCGGTCAATGAGGAAGCTTAGTCGGGAGGGGAGGTGTTTTTCGGCAAAGGCATAAGCCGGTTGTGAGAGTTTCACAAAGTAGGGTGTGGTGAAGATAGTGATCACTGAAACGGCCACGATAATGGGATAGAGCGACTTTTCAAGCACTCCCAGACTCATGCCGAGCGAAGCAATGATAAAAGAGAACTCTCCGATCTGAGTGAGCGTGAATCCGCTTTCGATCGCCACCCGGAGAGTCTGTCCGCCGGCGAGCATTCCGAATGTTCCGAAGATAATCATTCCGACGATCACTACTGCAGCCAGCAGCAGAATCTCCCCCCAGTAAGTTGCGAGAACAGTGGGGTCAACCATCATTCCGACTGAGATGAAGAAGACTGCACCAAAGAGGTCTTTGACCGGTTGAACAACTTTTTCCATCCTTTCCGCCACCATGGTTCCCGCAAGAATCGACCCCATCACGAAGGCTCCGAGTTCAAGCGAAAATCCGCACATCACCGAGAATATTGCCATGGAGAAACATAGCCCCATCGCAACGACAAGCATGGTCTCATCGTTGAGATAGTTCCTGAATTTTGTCAGGAAGGTGGGGAGCACATACACCCCGACCACAAACCAGATTATCAGGAAAAAGACAAGTTTGGCGATAGAGAACAGAAGCTCGCCCCCCTCCACATTTCCCATTGCGAGCGACGAGAGCAATACAAGCATTACCACGGCAAATAGGTCTTCTATGATCAGGACCGCAAGCACAAGAGAGGCGAACTTCTTCTGTCGCATGCCGAGGTCGGAAAGCGTCTTGAGAATGATGGTGGTGCTCGACATCGAGATCATGCCTCCGAGGAAGATGCAGTTAATCGAATCCATGTCAAGAAGTTTTCCCACTCCAAATCCTGCGAAGGTCATGCCTGTGATGATGATCAGGGCGGTGAGGATTGCCGAGGAGCCGGAATTCATCAGTTTCTTGAAACTGAATTCAAGTCCGAGAGTGAACATCAGGACCACAATTCCGAGATCTGCCCAGAATTCAATGTTGTCGAGGTTTGAGATCGAAGGGAGATAGACGAACTTCGGACTCGCGAGAAAACCCGCGAGAATATATCCGAGCACCACAGGCTGCTTCAGTTTCTTGAAAATGAGGGTCACTATTGCTCCGAGAAGCAGAATCCACGCAAGGTCGGCTATCAGGCCATTGGTGTGGTCTTCCTTTGAAGAATCGTTGGTGTTTTCCTGATTCCCGTTTATTTCGGTAAAGGTCTTGGTTTCGATTTGGGAGACTGTCTCCTGTGTCATGCTCTCGAAACCGGTTGCGGTTGGGAGTGTTATCATAAGAGGCTGATTAATCGTTTGGTGATTCGGGGAGAGAACTTCTTGAGGTGATATATTGGTCGTAGTAGGATATGAGCAGGGTGGTCAGCGGAAGGCCGATGATAAGCCCCATGAATCCGAGAAGGGTTCCCCAGATGGAGAGGGAGAGAAGGATGATGGCCGGGTTAAGTCCCATCGCTTTCCCCATGATCTTAGGGGTCAGCACCAGGTCCTGGATGCATTGCACCACTACGTAGACGGCCATGCTTTCCCAGAACATCTGCCAGAAATCTATTCCTCCGGCGGCTGAAACAAGACAGAGGAGAACCGTAATTGGCAATGAAATCAGCTGAAGATAGGGAACCATGTTCAACATGCCTATAAAGAGACCGAAGATCACGGCCATCGGAAGCCCGATGATCAGGAAACCTATGGAAAACAGGATTCCCACAATGAATGCAATCAGAAACTGCCCCCGGAAATATCTGTTCATGGCATTTTTGATGTCTGTGGCAACCCGAAACGACCATTCCCTGTGACGCATGGGAACCAGCTGTCGGAAACTCAACATGAGGCGCTCATAATCGAGCATGATGAAGACCACGTAAAGAATAACGATCAGCCAGCCGATCACTCCGAAGAGGAGCGCCACTCCGGAGCTGAGGAATGACCACGATGACGTCAGGGTTTTCTTGAATAATTCCTTCCATTCATCTTTGGAAAGAAGTTTATACACCTGATCGAAATCTATGTTTTCCCGGAGAAAGTCATGGATTGAGGCGGAGAGATAGGGAATCTGTATCTTCGAAGTGGCATACTGCCGAATCATCGCGGTCATATCGGCTGTTTCCGAAAGAAGATATGGAATAAAAATCATGCAGAACACCGCTATTATCAGACACGTTTCAAGAAGGGTCAGAGCCACGGGAATGAAGCGGGTCTTCAAGCGGGTCCATTTCATGTTCCATCTGACAATGGGCTCAAGCATATAGGCAATCAGACAGGCCACCAGAAAAGGGAGAAGAACCCCTTTCAGATAGTCGAGCAGAAACACTACCGCTATCAGGGTAACTACTGTGAAAAGGATCCTTACAACTCTGTCGAACGTGTATGGAACCCGTGGAGGGATGGTCTGATTTGACATTGCTTGGCGGTTTGTGGAGAACGGATGTAAAGTTAAAAACTTTTTGTGAGACCACAAAAAAAGCGGGGTTCAAAAAATGAACCCCGCTTTAATAATACGGTTTCAGGAAATCATTCCCCTCTGTTCTCTTTATTGAAGATGTGGCGCAACCTGGAGAATATCCTCTTTGAAGTGGCTTCCGTCGGAACCACGTTAGGAGCATCCTTAAGGCTTTCGATCGCTGCCTTTTCAGTCTCTGTGAGAGCTTCAGGCACGTAGACCATCACGTTTACAAGGATGTCGCCTCTCACGTTGCTGTTCATCTGGGGCAGACCTTTCCCGCGCAGGCGGAGCACCTTGCCGGGTTGGGTGCCCGGAGTGATCTTCAACCGGGCTCTGCCGTCAACGGTCGGCACCTCGGCTGTTCCACCGAGCGCTGCCGTCGGGAAGTCAAGCATGAGGTTATGGATAAGGTCATTGCCGTCGCGGATAAGCTCCGGATCCTTCTCCTCCTGAATGACAATGAGGAGATCGCCGTTTACGCCGCCATGTCTCGGAGCGTTTCCTTGTCCGCGAAGAGTGAGGACCATACCGTCTTCCACGCCTGCAGGGATGTGGAAACTTACGATCTCATCTTTCTTCTCCACGCCGGAACCATGGCAATAGCTACATTCCTCGGAAATCACTTTCCCTTCACCATTACATTCCGGACACACAGCTTCCGACTGCATTGCGCCAAACATTGTCTGCTGCACACGTGAGATATAGCCTGTTCCGTGGCAACGCTGGCAGGTGTGGAAGGCTGTGCCGTCTTTCGCTCCAGTGCCCTTGCAATGAGGGCAAGCCACCAGCTTAGGAATCTTGAGCTTCTTTTCCACGCCGTTCATGATGTCTTTGAGCGACACCTTGACGGTTATGCGAAGATCGGTTCCCTTGTTGACTTTCTTTCGGGGAGTTCCGCCTCCGGCAGCTCCTTCAAAGCCTCCGAAGCCACCCATGCGGCCTCCGAAAATGTCGCCGAAATGAGCGAAGATATCTTCCATTGACATTCCTCCGCTGCTGTAGAATCCGCCGCCTCCGGCTCCGCCGCCGAATCCCTGCGGGCCCATGGAATGTCCGAATTGGTCATACTTGGCACGCTTGTCGGCATCGCTGAGCACGTCGTAGGCTTCCGCGGCTTCCTTGAATTTCTC
>CAYROR010000073.1:0-10271 GCA_964425935.1 uncultured Sangeribacter sp. | reverse complement strand
GGCCCCCCGACCCCCTGAAGGGGGAGTTTCAATGCGGAGGAAGTAAGATTGATGAGCGGGGAGTGGAGGAGACATAAGAATATTAACCACGGGTGAAACCCGTGGCCGGAGCTCCGTTCCACCAGGGATCCCGGAGGGATCCGGACTCACAGAGGAATGACTGAAACACAGAGATATGGAAGAGAATAACAAGGATAATGGCCAGAATCAAAAGGAGGCTGGCGAAACGGAGAATATGATTTTCGCGGCGGAGGCAGGAGGTTTCATCAGCGAGGCCGACATCCTCTACTACAAGGGAATGGGGCAGCGTTGTGACGAGATCCAGGAGATCATGGGGCGCAACCCCCGGTGGCTCACGAGATGGGGCGCGGGGTTACTCGTCACCGTCGCGGTCGGGTTCGCGCTCCTCGTGTGGCTGCTGAGGGTCCCTGAGACCATAGACGTGGCCATCCACACCACAGCCGGGACTTCGGAGATTCCGGTAGTCAGCGGCGCAGACGGCACGGTGCTTGAGGTCATGACCGCCAACGGCACGGACGTGGAGCGGGGCGACACGCTCCTGATCCTCTCCGTCGGGGAGGGACTTGCGGCCATCACCGCGCCGGCATCGGGGACCGCGGGCTATACCGCTCCACTGACCCGCGGCGTAGCCGTCAAGGCGGGGGAGCCCCTGATGTATGTGTGTGTGGCTGACGGCGTGGCCGACGGACCCCTGTTCGGATACCTCCAGAGTTCGGACGCGAGGAAGGTGGAACGCGGCACGGAGATATATCTCGACAACGGCATGAGGGGATATATCGAGTCGCTGTCGGCGGCGCCACACGAGTCGGGCCGGTATTATTTCGAGATGAGGATGCAGTCCGGAGAGACCGCGGCGAAACTTCCCCGCGAGCTGGCCGGCAAGATACGCGTCTCCGACGAACGCCTCATTGCCAAACTATGGCGCTCCTGGCGCTCCAGATGAGGTGCTCATATCCCTCTCCCTACGAGCCCGGAGTCTCCATCCTCCGCCATCTGATCGGATGATGGGAAAGCCCCGGGCAATCGGGAAAGGGAAATATGAGCCGGCTCTGCATATCCTCCTTTAAGGGGGCAGGGGGCCAAAAGTTTTCAAGTTTCGGCAGAAATCATTATATTTGCAACGCGGATCCGAAAGGAGATCCTTTTTCTCATTTAATATCTGATATATCCATGAAGAAATTTATCACTCTTTTTCTCCTCATTTTCTGTCTGAATCAGGCTTCGGCCATAAAGATTATCTCCGGCCCATATCTGCAGAACGTCACCGATACTGAGGCAACAATCGTTTGGCGAACGGATTCTGCCGCCTTGTCGTGGGTGGAACTCGCTCCCGACGGCACCGACAGTTTCTATGCCTCCGCTCATCCACGTTATTATGCCACCGACATGGGACGCGCCCTCATCGGCAAACTTCACAAGATCACCATCAAGAAACTGAAACCCAACACCACCTACCGCTACAGAATCCTCTCTTCGGAGGTGCTTGAACAGCAACCTTATTACGTGGGCTACGGGAAAACGGCCGCTACGGATGTCTACAGCCGTGAGGCACTACGGTTCACAACTACAGGACCGGCCGACGACTCGGTGGAATTCCTCGTGGTCAACGACATGCACGGCGATAATGACAAGTTTCAGGATCTCATGAAGGGATTCAAGAAAGGGGAGACGGATTTCGTGCTCTTCAACGGCGACATGGTCAGCTTCATGGATAATGAGAATCAGGTGTTTGAAGGCTTTCTTAATAAAGCTGTCGACCTCTTCGCCTCGGAGACACCCTTCCTGATGGTGAGGGGCAATCATGAGAGCCGCGGACGCTTCGCCCAACGTTATATGGACTATTTCCCAACTCCCACAGGAAAACCTTATTATGCGCTGCGCCGCGGACCGGTGTTTTTCATCTTCCTCGATGGCGGAGAAGACAAGCCGGATAATTGCATGGAATATTATGGCACCGCTTTCGGCGATGACTACCGCGCCGAACAGGCGGAATGGCTTGAGGAGGTGGTGAACAGTGAGGACTTCAAGAATGCTCCATACCACGTTGCTGTCTGCCACATGCCACCGGTGGGAGACTCCTGGCATGGCCCTTCGCATGCCAAATCGCTCTGGCTACCGATCCTGAACAACGCCGGCATTGACCTCATGCTCTGCGGCCATCTCCATCGCCACGTGTTTCATGACAAGGGATTCGAGGGGGCGCAATTCCCGGTGCTCGTCAACTCCAACAAAGACGTGGTGAAAATCAAGGCGGATCCTTCCGGACTCCGCCTCGACATCACCGACCGGGATGGAAAACCGGTGATGAGCAGGGTGATAGTTGAATGATTGAGGATTGATAATTGGGAGTTGATAGGGATAGTTGGGGGTGAGACGGGAGGATCAGAAGCGCTTCCGGGCCGAGAGGGCATAGAGAAGCACGAGGCAGTAACCGATGCAGGGCACGATGAAGGCCGTGGAAATTGAGGCCGAATCGGCCACAATGCCCATGAGCAAGGTGCCGACAGCTCCTCCGAGCGGGGTCATCATGAGCAGCGAGGATGCCATCTTGGTGGAGTCGCCAAGGCCTCTGACCGAAATGGCAAACACCGTCGGAAACATAATGGCCTCAAAAGCGTAGCAGGAGAAGAGTCCGATCTTTGAGAGCAGGCCGAGATTGAGAGTGACAAGGAGAGAACCGATCACGGTCAGCACCGCACACACGAGCAACACTTTCTCCGCGGCAATCCGGCTCATGACGGCGCTTCCGACCACCCTGGCAAGCATGAAGAGCCCGAGTCCCCCGAAAGATAGCACCACAGCGGCCATCCTGGGTTCAAGCCAGCCGTCGGAAGTGACATAGTTGATGAATAGGCTGTTGATCGAAATCTCGGAAATCTCATAGCAGAAGAGGGCTGCGACTCCGGCCATGAAATGACGGTTTCTGAGGAGGCCGCCGAGGGCTGAGCCGGTAGACACCGGGGAGGAAACAGCCCCATCGCCACCTATCTCAGGGAGCTTCACCTTGCAGAATATCAGAGCCACAGCAATCACGGCGATCCCCATGATGGAATAGGGGAGCGCCACGTTGCTCTCTCCGCTTTCCGTGAAAAGGAGGGGAGCCACAAGCGCAGGGGCAAGGATACACCCGAGTCCGTTGAAGGATTGCGCGAGATTCAGGCGGCTCGCCCCGGTGGAACGGTCGCCAAGCTCGGTGATATAGGGATTCGCCGCAGTCTCAAGCACCACCAGTCCGCATCCGATGATGAAGAGGGCCACGAGATAGAAATTGAATGATCCCGTAGAATCGCAGGGAATGAAGAGGAGAGATCCGGCGGCAAAGAGCAGCAGACCGAGCACCACCCCCCGGCGATAGCCGAAGCGGGTGAGGAACAGGCCGGCAGGAATGGCCATCAGGAAATAGCCGAGATATGTGGTGGTCTGTATCAGCGAGGAGCGGGTGATGGTGATATCCATCGTCTCCTGGAAATGCTTATTCAGCACATCGAGGATCGAGCGGGCAAAACCCCAGATGAAAAACAGGGAGGTGACGAGGATAAAGGGCACGATATATTCCCGCCCGACGAGTGAGGCTTTTCTTTTCTCCATCTCAGAATCCTTTCCAGCGTGATTTCCAATATGAATTTCCGAGTTCATCCCACTTCAGGATCGTGGCGCCTACGAAATCGTGGGTGTAGTCGGTCAGGAGGGCTTCGGCCTCCTCAGTTTTCCCCTCCTTGAGGAGTTCGGCATATCGCTTCTCGATTGCAGGAAGCTCGATCTGTCCCTTTTCGAGGAAGTGGTCGCGGGCAGGTTCGAGAGTCTTGCGGGCATCGCCCCAGCGCACGGTTGCGAGCTTATTGGCCTTGCGGTAGTGCCAGAGGGCGGCGTCATCGCGCATTCTGTGCTGTCCGCAAATCTTGAGCATATCGGGGAGATCGGAAACTCCTGCGAAAACCGGAAAGCGGGGAGACTGCCCGGGATTGTCGAGAGCCACCCAGGCCACGCCGCCGACACCGTCGGGGAGCCAGTCGCGACACTGGATAATGGTGGAATAGGCACACCAGGGCACACTGACAGTGCGGATGTTCTTCATCGTGGGATCCCCGGAAAGAGCCTCATAGACCGCGATCTCATCGGGCTGCATCCATGGATTTGCGAAGGGACTGACAACGCTGTCGGGCACTTCGGCACCATCGCCATCCTTCTTGGCACGGTTCTTGATCTTGAGGCGTCCCGAGAGGTTGTCGGGGGTTCCCTCATAGTAGGAACCAAGCAGTCTGGCCACGTCGGCCACTGAGACGGGTTTCTCAGGCTTCACACTTAAGGGAAGTTCCTCCATATCGGCAGTGAACCCGGCATTAGGCGCAAGTTGCTGCATGATGTAGAGTTCACGCACGCTATAGTTTTTCGGCTCATTGAGATAGTTGTGTCCGCTATAGGCCTTCCAGAAGGAGAATTCCTCTTTACCGTCCCAGAGACCCATCCGGCGCGCCACATCCTTCACATTGTCGGAAGCCATATAGTTATCCTTATCCTTGAGGTCGAGCTTGCCGATGCGGCTTATATTGGCGGAAACCGCGATATGGTCGTCGGGAATCCTGACGGCGGCCCAGACTCCCCCTTTCTTCCCTTTTCCTTCGCCCTGCACCTCGAAGATCCAGACTTCATTGGGGTCGGCGATGGTGAGACATTCCCCGCTGTCGCCGTAGCCATATTCCTTGATGAGCTTTCCCATGAGGGTGATGGCCTCTCGAGCGGTGGAACATCTCTCGAGGGCGATCCTCTCGAGTTCCTCGATGAGGAACATTCCGTCGGGATTCGTGAGGGTGTCAAGACCGGTGTAGGTGGTTTCCCCGATGGCCAGCTGTTTCTCATTGAGGCACGGGTAGGCAGTGTCGAGATAACGGTAGGTTCGTTCCACCTGCGGGATGCGTCCCACTTCCTTCACTCCGTCCATGTCGTCGGGATATTCCGTGTGCATACGTCCTTTGTAGATGGCCACGGTGGTGTCTTTCGGCCACTTGCGGGAGGGCACCTGGCGCATCCAAGTGCGATACCATGAATCGCAGGTGTGGCTCGTCATCACGGAACCATCGGCCGAGGCCTTCTTGCCGACCATTATACTTGTGCAGGCATCTGCCCCAGACTGGGCGAATGCCGGAGCTGCCGCCAGAAGGGCGGCGGCAATCAATGCTCTGAATCTGTTTCTGATGTTCATATCGTGTTGTTATTATTGTTTTCAAATCACTTCATACAGGATAAGGATCCCGGTTTGAATAAAGGTGAAATCTTAGGTAAGAGTTCAGTAGTCATAAATTCATACCAACGTCCAAACGATCTGATATGTCCACTTTTGTTATATCTTTCAATAAGACGATTCAAATAAAGTGGCTCACATACCTCCGCAGTATTTCTCTTTGAATATATCATACGATTTTCTCTGAACAACTCCTTAAGATAAGAATAATGGAACTGTGCTTTTGTTGAAAATCTTTCAGAATCAATATTTTCCATCATTTCAGGGTCATCATTGCCTATATCATAGAATCTACGGTAGCGCTGCAATGTCACAGACTGCATATTAGGGCGCAACAATTTCCCATTTCCCAAGAACCATGTTTCCATTGACACCTTATGCTCAAAGACTTCAAGTTTGCAAGGCGAAACAAGTGAGACATTGCGCTTATCAAGATGTTCATTTATCTTCTGCAGGATATGCTCTCTTGATTCCTCCTCCGTATCCACACACACAATTAAATAATCAACCCTTCCTGCTCCATAAGAATTGAGTTCATTAATATCCTCAACAGCATTACAGACATGATTATAGATTGATGGGATACCATGTCCACTAAATAAATAATAATTATTTTCAATCAGGTCATCTTTATGACTTACTCTCTTCAATGAAGGCACAAGATGGTTTAACCACGCCGGATAAACGCTCAACTCTGTTTTATCTCCTTCAACGATAATGTAAACGTTCATGACTGACCGGTTATGTATTCGGCAGTTTGGACCAACTGCATAAACGCATCATGTTTAGACATTTCCCCGATGCGTAGTTCGGCTGCCGTATTAACATGCACATCGCTACCACGCCGCGACACAATTCTCCAATTCTGGTAAGGAATCGAATTAATAATATACGGATGGTGACTTGTCATAATAACCTGTAAATTCAATTCAGGTTCTGCCGCCATTTCTGCAAGGTCTTCAATACAGTTGATACCCAAACCATTTTCAAACTCATCTATGAGAATAACATCCCCGTCTTCGGCCAGAGCAAGAGTGATTATCTGAGTCAAGGTACGAAGCATTCCGTTTGAGATATTTAACTGATCTATCCATTGATCCACATTCTTCTCCTTAATTTTAAGAGTCGGCGTAAATCTGGTTTCCCCTAATTGATGAAGATCAAAATCTATTTTCTCCACCATTGGAAAAACCTGATGGAAGGTGTCCTGAATTTCCAAGAATTTGTCAGGATGATTCTTTTTAACAAGATATAACCTATCAAAAGGATAATATGAACGCAATCGCTTAATATCTCGCAGGGACAGATCTGCCTTCTCAACATCCCAGACAGAAGGACGGATTTTAATCCATCCCGTGTTATTCATATCAAGCAATACAATTTTCCGGAAGGCTTCATTAATCGGGGCAATTTCAGATTCCTCTTTGAGCAACTCAATGGCGCTTTTTGTAGGATCCAGTTTGACGGTAGGTCTGTCATTATAAAGCAATCTTGGCCCCTCTCTAAGAATAATCTTTTTTTTGCTTTCCTTCTCAATTAGATTTTCTCTATTTATAGAATTACGGAGTTGTTCCCCCAGAAAGGGATCTTCATCATCTTGCGAAATCTCAAATTCTCCAGACCAAATATATCTCTTACTATTTTCTTCAAATTCCAGTTCCCAGGCCACCCCATTTAATGATCTGCCATGTGCAACTTTACACAGGTCTAAGATCGCCCTGAGAATCTGAGTTTTACCCACACCAGACGCCCCCACAAACAATGATAGGGATCCAAACAACAGGTCTTTAATATTCCAACCGGTTCTACGATTGATGTAGGTCAATTTATGCAATCTCATGAAGCGGGATTGATCAAGTGAGTTAATAATCTGATACAAATTTCGCAATTATTCGTGAAACAACAAAATAATTATGTCCTAAAGTAAGCGGATCCTCTTCCGCTAACAGCAGGATAATGTATAATACCTGTCTTACTTAGGTCGTCGGATTGATGCGATATATTTTCCAGGTATCGATATTGTTTTTTTCCGTTGAATAATTGGCGGCAATCCGGATAATGGTCTTGCCGGAATGCCGGAATTGCGAATCATAACCTCTATCTTCAATCTGTTTCATTACTTTCTCGGCACTGCCATCGGTCTTCAGCTCAAAGATATAGATGAATCGTCGGGTAAGCAGCATGACGTCCATCCTCCCCCGGCACGTCTGCACCTCAGCACGAGGCAGGAATCCTAGAGCCTTGAAGATTATGAAGATATTGTTCTTAAAATAGCTCTCACGCCGCGACATCTCCGTATTTCCGTATGGATTTCCTTCAAAGAAGGTCTTAAGAAGATCCATAAATCTATCTGCCTCCCCGTCGACCACCGCACTACGCATCTTGACGAGAAGGTCTTCACATTCCCGCTCTGTATATCCTGAATAAATCGGAATGAGAGCCCTGGAGAAACTCTCGGCAACCTCCATGTTGGGAAGTCCGAGGGTATAGAGCCTCTTCTCTTCGTCAAAGCCCTTTATCGTAAGATATCCCGTTTCGAAAAGGAGTGCCACCGGATTGTGGAGATATGATTCCTTGACGCTCAGCCCACTCTCCATTGTCACAACGCCGTCAAGATTCGGGAGATAGAAATCGTCTCTTTTCAAAATGTTGATCAGATAGGAGGGAGTGCCGCTCTTAAACCAGAAATCTGTTATTCTCCTTGAATCAAGAGCGCTGAGAAGACTGAAAGGATTATAGATATCCGGGCTATCTTCACTGAAATGATAGCCGTCATAATTATTCTTGAGCATGAGGAATGCCTCTTCTTCCGAAACTTTCGCTTTCTTTGCAAACTCCACTATAGCATCGGGAAGACATTTCCTTAGCTCATCTTCTGTTATGCCGCATATAGCCGCGAATTCATCATCAAAAGAAATGTCTTTCAGATTGTTGGCCCCGCTGAAGAGACTGGTATGGCTGAAACGGGAAACGCCTGTGACGAAGGCGAAGCAAATATATGCGTCATAAGATTTAAGCACTGAAAACACGGCCTTAAGAGTGTTCCGAAACAGCTCATTCAGCTCAGGGCGTTCGAGCGTGTTAAGGAGCGGAGCATCATATTCATCAATAAGGACCGACACCTTCTCCCCCGTCTTCTTATAAGCGTTTTCTATCAAATTTTCAAATCTCTGGGGAAGCGCCTTCACTTCCGGATCCTTTCCATATATCTTCTCATATCTTGAAAAGGCCACATCAAGAAATTCATCCAAGGAATGTTCCGACCTTGCATCCAGAGTATTGAACGAGAATTTTAATACTGGAGCCGGGGTCCGCTCCGCCACATCATCATATATCGCAAGCCCCTTGAACAGATCGCTCCTTCCTTCAAAATAAGCCTCCAAAGTACTGATGAACAAACTTTTTCCGAATCGCCTCGGACGGCTTAGAAAATAAAAATCCCCGGAATTTACCAACATGCTGATATATTGGGTTTTGTCGATATAGATATATCCCTCTTCAATTATCTTGGAGAAGGTCTGTATTCCGATGGGATATTTAAATGTCGTGGCCATGACTGGATATGATTTCTAATTTAACGCATTACTGCACCCAAAATTAATAAAATAACCCCAAAAAACAAAACTATCATCAGCAGTCCCCGCCAATGAAGCAACAATTCTGATTGAACGGAGTTTCAGCCTGGGTCGACCCCGGGGGGGAGGAATCAGAAACTTTAACCGCAAAAAAACTATCCGGTTCGGGGAAGTGTTTTCACTTATATATATTAAAACGCTTCGACAGATGACAACGATATCTTCCACACAAACTTCCGCACAGCAGCCTACAAACGGGAGCAACCAGGGAAAGCCGGAATCGGCTCTCAAGAAATGGGGCGACAGGATAATAGGCTACGGAATTCCTTTCGCCATTTCCGTAACACTGATTGTATGGCTCTTCAAAAAGGTGAATTTCCATGAGGTGATGCACGTGGTCAACACCGAATGTGATTTCTTCTGGATCGGCCTCATGATGGCCATAACCACCCTCTCCCACATCTTGCGCGGCATCCGGTGGGGCATCCAGCTGCGCGGAGCGGGACTTCCGCGAGTGCCCGCCATCGTGGAGAGCATCTCCATCTTCGGAGCCTACGCCCTGAATCTCGTCTTTCCGCGTCTGGGCGAAGCCTGGAGATGCGTCTATATGGCCCGACGCGAGAAGGCTCCCCTGTCAACCGTGATCGGAACCGACGTGGGCGACCGGTCATCGGATGCCGTAGTGGTGGTGCTCCTGACCATTCTGGCCCTGATCACGGCACATCCCTACATGGAGAAATTTCTCGATCATTATTCCTTGGGGGAACACATCGAGCACTACACTGAAGACCCCTGGCTCTGGATAGGAATAGTCGCGGCGGTAGGCGTGTTCTGGGGAATCTGCCATTTTTTCAGCCGATATAAGGTGGTCAGGAGCATCGACAACTCGCTGGAGAATATCTGGACCGGATTTGCCGATCTTTTCCGGATGAAACGTGGGAAATGGCACTACGTCTGGCTCACACTCGGGATATGGACATGTTATTTCATGGAAACCTACGTTTGTTTCTACGCCTTCCCCTTCACGCGGGAACTGATCACCGACCCTGGAAGCGCCTGGGGGCTCGTGCCCGGTCTCGTGGTCTTCGTCTTCGGATCTTTCAGCATGGCTATCCCGAGCAACGGCGGACTCGGACCCTGGAATCTGGCGGTCATGTTCGCCCTCTCCCTCTTCGGCATCTCTGACACACAGGGAACAGCCTTCTCGCTCGTGATGTGGAGCTGGCAGGCCATCATGCTCGTGGCTCTCGGCCTTTTCAGCGCCGGATATATCCTGGCTGAACGCAGGAAGCGCGACAAACACTGAATTCGCTATATTTCTGACATATCAAGCGCCATGACTGCAAGATTGTTGCAGTCATGGCACTTTTCTTAAGATTATTTAATCTATAAAATCCCATTGTTAGGCGTAATATCCAGGCCGGCGGCTTCGATGA
>CAYROR010000072.1:0-10382 GCA_964425935.1 uncultured Sangeribacter sp. | reverse complement strand
AACATGTATAAGATCGCCGGTGAGCTTCTCCCCTGCGTGTTCCATGTTTCGGCACGCACACTTGCCTCACACGCGCTCAGCATCTTCGGCGACCATCAGGATGTAATGTCGGCACGTCAGACCGGTTTCGCCATGTTGTGTGAAGGATCTGTGCAGGAAGTGATGGATCTCGCCGCTGTGGCACATCTCTCCACTATCAAGAGCCGCGTTCCTTTCATGAACTTCTTTGATGGCTTCCGCACATCTCACGAAATCCAGAAAATCGAAGCTATCGATCAGGATGATCTCGCTCCCCTGCTCGACCGTGAGGCTCTCGCCGAGTTCCGCAAACGCGCGCTCAATCCTGATGCGCCGGTGGCTCGCGGCATGGCAGAAAACCCCGACGTGTTCTTCCAGCACCGTGAAGCTTCCAATCCCTACTACCTCGCAGTGCCTGAGGTTGTGGAGTCTTATATGAAAGAAGTGTCGAAAATCACCGGCCGCAACTATGGTCTTTTCGACTATTACGGAGATCCTGAAGCCGACCGCGTGATCATCGCAATGGGCAGTGTCACAGAATGTATCCGCGAGACCGTTGACTACCTCCGCGCCAAAGGAGAGAAAGTGGGTCTTGTAAGCGTTCATCTCTACCGTCCTTTCTCTGCCAAGCATTTCCTCGCCGCAGTGCCCGCCACAGCAAAACGCATTGCTGTTCTCGACCGCACGAAAGAACCCGGTTCGCTTGGAGAACCCCTTTACCTTGACGTCAAGGATTGCTATTATGGCAAGGAGAACGCTCCGCTTATCGTTGGCGGACGCTATGGCCTCAGTTCGAAAGACACCACTCCGGCCCAGATTCTTTCTGTCTATGACAATCTTGCCCTTCCCGAGCCTAAGAATGGTTTCACGGTCGGAATCGTAGACGATGTCACATTCCTCTCACTTCCCCAGCTTCCTGAAATCAGCGTGGGCGACGAAGGAATGTTCCAGGCAAAATTCTTCGGTCTTGGTGCCGACGGAACTGTTGGAGCAAACAAAAACTCCGTTAAGATCATCGGCGACAACACCGATAAATATTGCCAGGCTTATTTCTCCTACGATTCAAAGAAATCAGGCGGCTTCACATGTTCTCATCTCCGTTTCGGCGATAAGCCCATCCGCTCGACATATCTGGTGACAACGCCCAACTTCGTGGCTTGCCACGTTCAGGCCTACCTCCACATGTATGACGTTTGCCGTGGTCTTCAGCCAAACGGAACATTCCTTCTCAACACCATCTGGGAAGGTGAGGAGCTCGCTAAGAACCTCCCCAACAAGGTTAAACGCCTGTTTGCTAAAAACAACATCACCGTTTACTATATCAATGCGTCGAAGATCGCACAGGAGATTGGCCTCGGCAACCGCACCAACACTATTCTCCAGAGCGCTTTCTTCCGTATCACCGAGGTGATTCCCGTTGATCTCGCTATCGAGCAGATGAAGAAATTCATCGTCAAGAGCTATGGCAAGAAGGGTCAGAACATCATCGACATGAACTTCGCGGCCGTTGACCGTGGAAACGAATATAAGAAGCTTGAAGTCGATCCCGCATGGGCAGAACTTCCTGATGAAGCTCCGGCCAAGAGCGACGCACCCGAGTTCGTAACCAACGTCGTGATGCCCATCAATGCTCAGGATGGCGACCTCCTCCCCGTCAGCACCTTCAAGGATTGCTCCGACGGCACCTGGCCGCAGGGCACCGCACGCTATGAGAAGCGTGGTGTAGCTGCATTCGTTCCCGAATGGAATCCCGAGAACTGTATCCAGTGTAACAAGTGTGCTTATGTCTGCCCTCACGCAGCTATCCGTCCCTTCGTTCTCAACGAGGCTGAGATGGCGGCAGCTCCTTTTGGCGAAGACCACACCATTCCTGCCATTGGCAAGATGTTCCCCGGCATGCGTTTCGTTCAGCAGGTCGACGTTCTCGACTGTCTCGGCTGCGGCAACTGTGCCGACGTCTGCCCGGGCAAGAAGGGCAACAAGGCTCTCACCATGAAACACGAGGAGAGCCAGACCGCACAGATCCCCAACTGGGAATACTGCTCCACAAAAGTCAGCTCAAAGCAGGATCTCGTTGATATCAAGGCCAACGTCAAGAACAGCCAGTTTGCTACTCCGATGTTTGAATTCTCCGGTGCATGCTCCGGATGCGGCGAAACTCCATACGTTAAGCTCATCACCCAGCTCTTCGGAGATCATGAAGTTGTGGCAAATGCAACAGGTTGCTCATCCATCTATTCCGGTTCAGTTCCCTCCACTCCCTATTGCGAGAATGAGAAGGGCCATGGTCCGGCTTGGGCCAATTCCCTCTTCGAGGACTTCTGCGAGTTCGGACTTGGAATGCGCATAGCCTACGAGAAGATGCGTGCCCGTCTTGAGGACACATGCAAGAAGATCGAGGAATCGGCAGATGCTCCTGAGGCTCTCAAAGCCGCGGCAAAGGCATGGATGGATGCCCGCGAGGATGCCGCTGCTTCACGCACCACAGGAGAAGCTCTCATTGAAGAGGCTCGCAAGGGCGCGGAGGCTGGTTGCAACTGCTGCAAGGAGCTCCTCAACCTCGAGCACTATCTCACGAAACGCAGCCAGTGGATCATCGGTGGCGACGGTGCAAGCTACGACATCGGCTTCGGAGGTCTCGACCACGTGATTGCATCCGGAAAGAACGTAAATATCCTTGTTCTCGACACAGAGGTTTACTCCAACACCGGCGGCCAGTCTTCCAAGTCGACACCTATCGCAGCAATTGCCAAGTTTGCCGCTGCAGGCAAGCGAATCCGCAAGAAGGATCTCGGTCTCATCGCCACGACCTACGGCTACGTATATGTGGCTCAGGTTGCCATGGGCGCTGACAATGCACAGACCCTGAAAGCAATCCGCGAAGCAGAAGCCTACGATGGTCCATCTCTCATCATCGCCTATTCTCCCTGTATCAACCACGGCCTCAAGGTCGGAATGGGTCATAGCCAGGAAGAGGAGAGAAAAGCCGTTGAATGTGGCTACTGGCAGCTCTGGCGCTACAATCCTGATCTGGAGAACAGCGGCACAAATCCGTTCTCTCTCGACAGCAAAGAGCCGGACTGGAGCAAGTTTAACGACTTCCTCAAAGGCGAGGTGCGTTTCGCATCGCTCTATAAAATGCAGCCCGAGGCAGCCGACGAGCTCTTCCAGGCAGCCCAGGACAACGCTCGCTGGCGCTATAACAACTATAAGCGCCTCTCGCAGCAGACATGGGGCAAGGATCCCGAGATGACTCCTGAAGAGGAAGCTCTCCGCAAATAATCCCTGAAAGCATTCTTAAGAGAGGAGTCGGCCAAGTGTCGGCTCCTCTTTTTTCTGAAAAAAATTTAAAAAACTAACAAATTAGTTGCATAACTAAAAATTTAGTCATATCTTTGCAGTGTGATTCCCGTATAGGGATTCATCAACGAAAAATCATGACAACTTCATTACTCATTATATGGAAATGAAACAACGGAAGAAAAGCAAGATTCTAACCGAGGGGGAACTCCCGATCATGAAGGCCCTTTGGGAAAAGGGGCCGCTATATGCCCGCCAGATAGTCGATCTTTATCCTGATCCAAAACCACATCAGAACACTGTGGCAACAATCCTGAAAATTCTCGAGGAGAAGGGACATGTGGGACATGAAGCAATCGGAAACGCACATATCTACCATGCAATCACTCCGAAAGAAGAGGTCAGAAGAAAATCTCTCGGAAATCTCATCAGCGATTTCTTCGACAACTCATATAAAGGAGTGGTGTCGGCGCTGATCGGCGAAGAGAAACTCTCCATCGAGGAACTGAAGGAGATTATTGAAATGGTGGAGAAAAAAAAGGATAGCCATGGGTAGTCTGTTCTCTTTCTCTCTTCTCTCGTCGGCGTTGCTGGCGGCAATGCTCATTCCCTACAATCTCTTTCTCTCACGGGAAAAGCAACCGGGGATGAACCGGGCGACCCTGCTCATGATCTACGCACTCTCTCTGCTCGGAGCCACATGGGTGCTTGCCAATCCCATTCCGTTGATTGATGGAGTTGATTTGTCGTGGCTCGAACCGGGAAAAATCATGACAACAGTGAATGGCGAAGATATGGTTGATGCCACCTCTTCTGTTCAGAATTATCCGGAGAGCGGAGCGTGGATAAACGTGGCACATATCGTCACAATACTATATTTTCTTGGTGGAGCCGTGATCACCATAATAACACTTGTCTCTCTGATCAGGCTTTGCCAGATAATCTTGAAGGCACAACCGATCAGAATATTCGGGAAAGAAATACGCGTCTATTCTGATAAAAAACTCCCCCCTTTCAGTGTAGTCAGGACAATCATACTAAGCAAAGATGACCTTGGCTCTGAATCGGAGATGATTATGGCACATGAATCGGCTCATATCAGGCGACGCCATTGGGCAGATCTCATAGTGGCGAGATGTGTCCTTATTCTTCAATGGTATAACCCGGCGGCATGGCTGATGATGCGTGAACTTCGCGCCGTGCACGAATATCAGGCAGACTCCGACACCATAGCCGGAGGTATCCCCTCGAAGGAATATCAACTCATGCTGATTGAAAGAGCCGCAACCCATTCCCTATCGGGTTTCACGAGCAGACTGAACGACAGTAACCTAAAAAAAAGAATAATTATGATGAATTCCAACACTTCAGGGGCAGGCAAGCGCATGCGCGTATTGGCACTTCTCCCCTGTCTAGCGGTCGCCATCTCCGCGGCATCACTACCTTCAGTCCAGAATCTGCTCAATGAGATTTCAGCATCTGCTCCTCAGGAGATCCAGGCATCAGAAATTTCGGTTCCCGCCGCCGCAGAGTCGCTTTCTGCAACAGCTGAAGCCGCAGGCATCCAGAGTCCGGAGGAAAAAATTGTTGATAACCCTGACGTCATCGCCACTTATCCCGGAGGGGAAAGTGCGATGCTCGATAAACTCGTTCAGCTCGTCAAATATCCTCCGACAGCTATAAAAGATTCTGTAGAGGGGCGGGTCATTGTCAGATTCATTGTCGGGAAAGACGGAAAGACATCAGGCTATAAGGTTATCAAGAGTGTGAGAAAAGATCTTGATCAGGCATCCATAGATGTAGCCAAGAGCCTCGGAAACTTCAGACCCGCAAAACTCAAAGGAGAGAAAGTAGCCTCCTACTACACTCTCCCGATCACTTTCAAACTCAACCCAAATTCTCCGGGGAAGAAATGAAGCCGGACTTTATTCATCAGAATTTTAGAGAGGATGCGCCATAAACGCATCCTCTCTTCTTGAAAGCAGCGATCTGGGGAGATCAAACTTCCAGCCCTTTATTTAGAAGATTATTAATAAGCTCTTTAAAATATTTCTTTCGATTATCATCATAGGAAGAATAATTATTTTTCTCCTTATTTAGCCATTCTAACTCAAGTTTGTGTTTGGAGGCTGAAGGCAACTTCGACGTTTGCTCAACAATCTCATTTATCCTGTCACACATTATCCTGAATCTGAATTCCCTAAAGTTCTGAGGACGCGTTTTGTCAGCTGAAAGGAATTTCCTCAGACCTTCAACCTGATCGTCAGTTGCAAGGCTCTGATAATTCAGCACATTCTTAATCCAGATGCACAAATCACGTTCATTATCACCGCAAGAGAGCACTGGAAGTCGTTTTTTATCTTTAACAAACTTCTTTAATTTTTTAAAAGAGCTGTTGAAATCCGTTGTTTCCCTGATTATAAGTTCCTTTTGTTTACTTCTTTTTGAGATATTGTTCCTCGTGCCATATCGTTGTCTAATATAGATAACTATCCTACCGAACATATCATTCTCAACTAAAAATTGTATTAGTTTCCTATCCAGTCCTGGGAACTTCTTGCGGACATCCTTGACAAGAATTTCAATCTCCAAAGGTTTTTTTTGCGCACCAAGCACTTCAACAATATAATCAGTTATAGCGTAATGACGATAATCCTCCAATCCGGTCAGACAATATTTGCGGATAGTGCGGTTAAATTTAATACCATTATGTTTCCGGAGATATGGTTTAAGGGTGTCTTCATTCTTGATCTTAGTTCCGGGGAAAAGATTTTTTAAAGTATTGAAAATCTCCGTTAGCGACATCTGCTCTCCCCTATCTTCCAATATTTTTATGATCTCGAATGCCACGTCGATCTCATCATCTGGGTTCTCCACGAATCTATTATCATGAGGTTCTACTTCATGAGTTTCTACTTCATGAATGTTTTCCATTAATTCTGAAAAAAAATGACACACCAGAGCAGTCTCGTCATCTGTCAACTTTCCTGGCTCATGAATACATTCAAGAATATTGATATTCGTGGAGGGATTACATAACTTCTTCATCTTGCTCCGGATTTTTCTCCAAGCTGTCTTGAATCTAACCGCTTCATTAAGTTTTTTACTAATGACAAACTCCTCCTCTATCGAGTTAAATTTTACAATGACATGAGTTTGCAGCAAGAAGCAAATAAAACGTGCTGTCATTGACAAGGGTTCTTTAAGCATATTGTCCCTCTGAATCTTTTCCCATATTTCGGAATCAATTGGCATAATAGGTTCCATCAGAGGGTTAACATAATTCCAGATCCTGTTTTCTATACTTTCCGGGAGCGGTATCCCTTTCATGAGATAATAACCAAACGAAGTCGGCTTTAATTTGTAAGTCTCACATATCTCTTCCATTGTCAATTTCTTTAACCTGGGATCAATTCCAAAATAATATCTGGCTACCACATACGGGTTATCATACTTCTGCAGTATAAATTTTCGGGCAAGGTTGATCCATGGAAAGACCCAGTTATTCAATGAGAAATAAAATATGCTTTCACATTCTTCACGTGTGAGAAAAGGATAGACCTCTTTCAAGCCGAGAATCTTACATTCATACATGCCATAAGACTGAACACTTGAAGAGATATCAATTCCATTCAACTCTTCTTCAAAATATTCCCTTAAAACTTCTAATAGCCTATTAACCTCTATTATATACGTTCTATTTTCAGGACTAATTTCCTCTGCCGGCAGGTTAGAGGGCTTAAAAGCAAATTCGACAGCCTCCGCTAAATTATTAAGTTCAGGGTATTTTTCCCGAACCTTAAAGTAGAGTATTCTAAAATAATATTTCACCGTTTTCCTCATCTCAAAGAGGATATCCACAGGAACTCTCTTGAATTTCTCGACTACCTCAGCAAACTCCTTCTCATCTCTTTCATAGCACAAATTAAAGCGATCCTCCTCAAAATAATCATAATGGCCTACTCTGAGATTTAAATAACGCTGCCAGACCATATCTATCTCTTTTCTTGCAAGGCTTCCCATGCCCGGAGAAAAAAGAAAGGAATACCTATTATCAGCCTCATATAAATGACGGAGTTTACTAATCCCATGCAACAAGCACATATTTACAACACAATTGGTCATTATTCCAATCTCGGAAAGTTCTCGTAAGCCAGTTTCTAAAGTAATCTTATATTTTTGTCTCATCATACAGCATAATAATGGCAAATTAAGCAATTTATTCTCAATAATGCAAATAGTTACACCAAAATATAATATTTTTTATTTCTCAAACTGAAAAAGCGGAGCCGGCTCCTCCAAAAAGGTGGAACCGACTCCGCTTTTTTCTTTTTATTTTTCTTTATCTTTCTGATAGTCGGGGCATCCCTGACACCCTAATAAACTCAGATACTGATGAAGAATGTCTCTGCCCATATCACTGCCATGCCACAAAGATAGCCAATGACTGCAAGCCATGTGATACGTTTCACATACCACATGAACGGAATCTTTTCAATTCCCATCGCCACAACTCCGGCAGCCGATCCAATGATAAGCATGCTGCCTCCGACACCGGCACAGAAGGTCAAAAGGTGCCAGAAAAGACCATCTTCCACAAACAATGACATATACGCAGGATCTGCCGCAGAGGCTATCATGGCGTCAGTCGCAACCGGATACATATTCATGCAGGCTGCAACAAGAGGAACATTGTCTACAATTGAGGAAAGGACACCGATGATTCCGTTGATGATATATGCGTTATGGAACTGATCGTTGAGCCATGCTGCAAGCTCTGTCAGAATTCCGGCCTGACTCAGAGCGGCAACTGCCATGAGAATACCGAGGAAGAACAGGATTGTTGACATGTCGATATTCTTGATCACATGTGAAACACGTCCCTCTATCTTTCCATCAAGACTATAGTGGCGCACAAGAATCTCTGTAAGCAGCCATAGGATGCCAAGAGAAAGGAGAATACCCATATAAGGAGGAAGATGGGTAGTAGCCTTGAAAACCGGGACAAACAGAAGGCCTGCCACACCACATGCAAGAATAAAACCCGAGAGATTGGGATGGTGTTCTGAGAGATCATAGCCCACGCGGGAGTCCTGACTATTGAGCGGCTCAACGGCGGTTGCGGAAATCATCCGGGTTGCAAGGAACACCGGCACAATCACAGACACGAGAGATGGTAGCAGGAGATTAAGTATAAGATCAAGCGACGAAACATAATTCTTCATCCATAGCATGATAGTGGTGATGTCGCCGATAGGAGACCATGCACCGCCGGCATTGGCCGCGAGCACGATGACACAGGCAAAAATCCATCTCTCTTTCTGGTCGCTCAGCATCCTGCGGAGCATCATGACCATGATGATGGTGGTGGTCATGTTGTCGAGTACGGCAGAAAGGAAGAAGGCAACAAACGTCAGGATCCACATCAGGGTCCGCTTGTTTGAAGCGTGGATACGCTCCACGATAATCCGGAAACCTCCATAACGGTCGATGAGCTCGACGATGGTCATCGCACCGATTAGGAATACTACTATCTCACACGTGTCGCCGAGTGCCTCCACAAGTTCTTTGGAGATGTTGGGATCATGGCTGCACGTGGCATAAACCGCCCACAGAAGGGCACACATGATAAGTGCAAATGTGGCTTTGTTCACGCCCAAAACATGTTCAGACGCGATGAGGAGATAGCCCAGGATGAAAATTACAAGGAGCGTTGCAATCATTTGGTTGTTAGAAAAAGGTTAAGTGGATAGTCCTTCCGGACTGAATTACGGAAATTTTTCCGCAAATTTAATAAATTCATTCCGTATAGAGGTAATATTGCCCGAATTATTTTCCAACTATTTTAAACAAATTTACAACTAATTAATTATAAATATTTTAATACAGCTTAATATATGTGCACACATCTGGCCATTATGTGAAAAAAGAGGCCATGAGCAATAATCGGTCACAGCCTCTCTTGAAGAATTCCTCAGGAATTATTTTTTTATTTCCGAAAACATTACAACTCTCTTTTTCCCGGCCTTGATCTCATCTTTCGTCATCCGATATTCAGCAGCGACTTCTTTCATGAAAGAGACCGCGAAATTAGTCACATCTAACGCCTCCACTTGCTTCGGAGTCAGCCGGGTGCCATCTTCAAGCATAAAGACGCAATCCTTGTATTGCGGATCGGTGGCCATCATGTAGGGATGAGTAGGTTTCTTCTTATCATTTTTCTTTGTCTTATTATTCTGGTTCGTATCAGAAGAAACATTCATGGCCAAAGGGGAAGTTGCATTTATTGCAGATGAAAGGAGCGGACATCCCAACAAACCGATGCATACTGCCACGGCAGTCAGCACCCGGCTTTTCAAAAATGATTTAAACAGTGACATAATTACTAAATATATATGTTTGGAAATCAAAACCGCCCCCCGCCAAAAGCGGGAAGGCGGCTAAATATATAACCTATGAAAATTCTATTAAACGAGCTCCTCCTCAAGTTCGTCGCTGAGGGAAACAGGAATATCGGTGTTGACGTTGCGTGAGCCAACGAGTGCATAGTAGAAAATGTAGACGAGCATAGCGAAGATGAGCCAGTAGCTTTCAACATAACCTACGGTGCGACCGATCCAGTCCTGAATGAAGGGCATGATACCACCGCCCACAACCATGGTCATGAACAGACCGGAAGCCTTCGGGGTATATTTGCCGAGGCCCTCGGTGGCAAGGTTGAAAATACCACCCCACATAACTGAGGTGCAGAGACCGCAGAGGAAGAGGAAGAGACACTTCATCGGAACCTCGCCACTCATGATGTTGAGAGATTCGATCTGGGGAGACTTGAAGGTGATGTCGGAGGGGAGGAAGATCGCGATAAGCACGAGGATCATGCCGACAGCAGAAACGGTGATGAGCTGGGTGCGGCTGGAAACTTTTCCGCTGATCACGGAGCTTACGAAACGGCCGATAAGCATGCAGAGCCAATAGAGGGCGGCAAGAGAACCTGCAACTGCGGCAGCTCCCTCAAAGTTCTCACGGCTGATCCATGCGTTGAGCTCACCGGGGATACCGATCTC
>CAYROR010000071.1:0-10779 GCA_964425935.1 uncultured Sangeribacter sp. | reverse complement strand
GATGGTGATCAAGGGTGGCGTGATCAACTGGGCAAACATGGGGGACCCCAACGCTTCGCTCCCCACTCCCCAGCCGAAGATCATGCGTCCGATGTTTGGCGCCTACGGAAAAGCGCTTGCCACTACCTGCGCCCGCTTCGTATCTCAGGCATCGATCGAGGCCGGAATTCCCGAAAAGATCGGCACCAACAACATCTTCTATCCTGTTCACGGTGTTCGCCAGCTTTCAAAGGCCGACATGGTGCGCAACACGGCTCTTCCCCACATCGAGGTCGATCCCGAGACATTCAACGTTTACGTCGACGGAGTGCTCGCCACGGTGCCCCCGGCTAAAGAGCTGCCTCTGGCCCAGCTCTACTGGTTCAGCTGATGATTCAAATTAATGTATGCGGGAACATCGCTCCGCGAGGCTCCCGCATACATCTTTTTTATATCCCTAACCGCTATCCCGACATTCTCTATCTATGGAAGTAATTACCGAAATCCTCGGCAATATAAATTCTCCGGAATGGGCTGAAAAGCTAAAAGACGCCCATATCGAAAATCTTTTTCTCGATCAGTGGACGGCTCAGAAAAGCCGTTTTCTCGTAACCAGCGACCACGGAAACGAATATCCGATCGCTTTAGTGCGCGGATCGCGCATCACCGACGGCGACATCGTGGCCTATAATCCTGAAACCGGAAACGCAGCCGTGCTACGGCTCGACCTCAACAACGTGCTCGTGATCGATCTCAGCCGTCTTGAAAACAAAACTCCGGAAGACATCATCAGGATTTCTGTGGAACTGGGTCATGCCATCGGCAATCAGCATTGGCCTGCCGTGGTGAAAGGCACGACCGTCTATGTGCCTCTGACGGTTGACAGGAAAGTGATGCTCAGCGTCATGGAAACACATCACATCGAAGACATCGCCTACGATTTCCAGCCCGGAACCGACATTATCCCCTATCTCGCTCCCCATGAGATAAGGAGGCTTTTCGGAGGAGCATCCCACGGAAGTCATTCCCACATACATTGATAAAAAAACAAGCCTGTCAAAAATATTCAATCATCCGCGATCATGAAAGCAATGCATCTGCTGCAGATGACCGACTCTACCTTTCCGGTCGGGACATTCTCATTTTCCAACGGACTGGAGACAGCTTCCCATCTCGGCATAGTGACCAACGCCGCCGAACTTGAAGAGTTCACCCGCTCAGTGGCGCTTCAGGCCGCTTATTCAGATGGTGTGGCCGCCCTGATAGCATTCCGCGCGGCCAAAGCCGGAAATCTCCCGGAAGTGGAGAAGATCGACAGCGGGCTTATGCTCTTCAAGATGAACGATGAGGCCCGCATGATGCTCCAGAGAATGGGGAAAAAACTTGCTGAACTCGGAGTGAAGCTCTTCCCCGACAGCAAGATCATGGAATCATGGCTCGCCGACATCCGCTTGGGGAAAACCCCGGGGTCATATCCGGTGGCACAGGGAATAGCTTTTGCCGCCGCCGGTCTCGGAGAGGAGGAGCTTTTTGCCTCCCATCAGTATGGAGTCATAAATATGGTTCTGAGCGCTGCGTTGCGCTGCGTGAGAGTGTCGCACTACGACACTCAACTCATTCTCCAGAAGCTATGTGCTGAAGCGGAACATCTTTTTGAAGAGGCTCGCGAAATGAATTTTGAAGACATGAACTCATTCGTGCCGGAGATGGATATCTTCGCTTCCCTCCATGAGAAGGGGCAGATGAGAATGTTCATGAATTAATTATTTGAAAAATTGTCATTCTGACATGCTGTCATCTTGACAAATTGACTTCTTAACCTGAAAACCAAAGACTCAATGAGCACCTGCAGAATAGGAATAGGCGGCCCCGTAGGATCGGGCAAGACCGCCATTATCGAGGCCATCACTCCGCGTCTTCTTGAACGCGGCATGAAAGTGCTGATCATCACCAACGACATCGTGACCACCGAAGACGCCAAACACGTTCGCAAGACCCTCAAAGGGATTCTTCTCGAAGAAATGATCATCGGAGTTGAAACGGGTGCGTGTCCCCACACTGCCGTGCGCGAAGACCCATCCATGAATATCGCCGCTGTCGAGGAGATGGAGGCAAAGTTTCCCGATGCCGACATCGTGCTGGTGGAATCCGGAGGCGACAACCTCACCCTCACTTTTTCTCCCGCTCTGGTTGATTTCTTCATCTACGTGATCGACGTTGCAGCAGGCGATAAGATTCCCCGCAAGGATGGTCCCGGAATCTCGCAGAGCGACATCCTCGTGATCAACAAAACCGACCTGGCCCCCTACGTTCATGCCTCGCTTGAAGTGATGGACCACGACAGCCGCCTGATGCGTCCCGGCAAGCCCTTCGTCTTCACCAACGCCATGACCGGCGAGGGAATCAACGAACTCGTTGACCTCATATTCAAGATGGCGCTCTTCGACAAGCAGTAACCAACTCCACAGACACCCCTTTTAAAATGATCCCCAACAACGGAAACCTCCTGATGACAGACGTCAGGCTCGTAGATTTCGATTCCGCCCGGGAAATGCGTCCTTATCTGGCCAAGCCCCGCGCAATGTATGTTGGCGCGCCGGGAAAACATGGCTATCTCAATCTGGGATTCGAGGTCGACAGCTCCGGACGCTCCATTCTTCGCGAGCTCGACCGAAGGGTGCCTTTGATAGTGCAGCAGGAGCTCTATTTCGATGAGGAGCTCCCCGATCTTCCATGCGTCTACATCCTTTCCTCGGGAGGACCGAATATCGACGGCGACCGCTACCGGCAGAACATCTCTCTCAAGGAGGGAGCGATGGCATTCGTCTCCACAGGAGCGGCAACCAAGCTGGCTGCCATGCAAGACAATTATTCCGGCCTCGAACAGACCATCAGCCTTGAGGCTGGAGCATATCTCGAATATCTTCCCGAGCCGATCATTCCTCACCGCAACACCCGGTTTATCAGCGACACCCGTCTGACGGTGCATGAAACCGCCACTGTATTCTATTCCGAAATCTATATGGGAGGAAGAAAATACTACAACGGAGGAGAGCTCTTCAAATTCGATATTCTTTCGGTATGCAGCCACGGGGAGCGCCCTGACGGACGGCAGCTTTTCCGCGAGAAATTCATTATCGACCCCAACCGTTCCCCGATCCGCGACATAGGAGTCATGCACGGCTACGATGTCTTTGCCAACGTGCTTGTCATGACCCCGGAAGAGAATATCGAACCGATCTATGAGGCGACAGCTGCCTTTATCGATCCTAAGATTCCTATCGCGGCAGGCATCACGCGACTGCCGGGCAAAGCCGGACTGCTTTTCAAGGTGCTCGGAAATGAAACCGGCCCGGTGAAGAAAACAGTGAGGGAGTTTTGCTCCAAAGTGAGGATGCAGGTGAAGGGGAAGCCGATTCCGCCTGAATTCCCCTGGAGATGATCGAGGGGATGGAGAAATGATTAACAAGGAAATAAGTAACCTATCAAAGAATTCCAATTATGAAAGAACCTAAATTTATATCTGCAGCCTCTCCTGTGCTGGATGGTGCGGGCCAGGTGATGTTTCAGCAGAGTCCCTGGACAGGGCTTTTATTTCTGATCGGCATTTTCTGGGGAGCATTTGAAAGCCACACCCCGGAAGTGGCATGGGGAGCAGCGGTCGGCCTCATAGCCTCCACCATTGCAGGATATCTTCTTGAACCCGGATCCAAAGGAGGTTCGCAGGGACTCTGGGGATTCAACGGAATTCTGGTTGGCTGCGCATTCCCGACATTCCTGACACCGACCTGGCAGATGTGGATAGCCTTGATCTTCTGCTCGATGCTGACAACATGGGTTCGCACCGGCATGAACAATGTGATGGCTCCCTGGAAAGTCAATTCTCTGACCTTCCCATTTGTGTTTCTGACATGGATCTTCCTCTTCGCTTCAAGATTGATGGAGGGGATGGCTCCCGATGCACTTTCAGTGCCGGCACTCACAGAGCATTTCTCCACTCATCTCGACCTCAGTTTCGGCTCGCTCGTAGAGTATTGGCTGAAGGGAGTGAGCCAGGTGTTCCTGATTAATTCCTGGGTGACAGGTGTCCTCTTCCTTGTCGGCCTTGCGCTCTGCAGCCCTTGGGCGGCAATGTGGGGAGCTTTGGGCTCTGCGATATCCCTATTTATCGCAATCGTGTTCAAGGCAGACGCTTCCGACATCGCATCCGGACTTTTCGGCTTCAGTCCCGTTTTGACCGGCATTGCTATCGGATGCACTTTCTATAAACCTGGAATCAAGACTGCAATCTGGGCAGTAGTGGCCATCATCGCCACCGTATTCGTTCAGGCCGGAATGGACGCTTTCTTCGCTCCTTTCGGATTGCCGACACTGACAGGTCCTTTCTGCATCACCACATGGCTCTTCCTGCTCCCTCTCTATAAATTCAGCGATGATGCCGGTCAACATTCGGAATGGGATTCGGAGTGGGACAGCTTTGTGGCCAAGCTGCGGAAATCAAAAGAAAACACTAAAGAATCCTGATAACGCATTCAAAACGGAAAGAAAATGGCTTCTGACTCTGCATCCGCGAAAATGATCAACATGGAAACCATGCCGCTTGGATGGCGCCACATCCGCGTTGTCCTTGTGGCGTCGTTAGGGCAGTTCATCGGTCAGGGACTCGCCACATTGGTGGGCATAGTGATTCCTCTCATGCAGCTCTCAATCCATCCTGAGCTCTCCGCAGGGATGCAGGGATTTCTTGGCTGCGTTTCACTGATAGGCATCATGCTGGGATCGGTGGTGTTCGGAAATCTGAGCGACCGCTACGGCTATCTGCTCTTTTTCCGCCTCTGTCCGCTTATAATCCTCATAGCCTCCCTTATCTCCTTATGGCTGACCGACGTCTGGGTGCTTCTCGGTTGTCTTTTCGTGATGGGTTTCGCCATAGGAGGTGAATATAGTCTTGACTCCGACTATATCTCGGAACTCATGCCGGAGAAATGGCGCATCTACATGGTGGGAGTTGCGAAAGCCCTTGCATCGGCAGGAAGCGCTGTCGTGGCAGCAGTATGCTTTTTCCTCATCAAAGATTGGGATAACCCGGCCCGCTGGCACGATCTCTTCCTGATCATGAGTGCTATATCGGGATTGATGTTCCTTCTGCGTCTTGACTTCGCCCAGAGCCCCGAATGGCTCATGAGCCACGGAAAACCTGCCCAGGCCGAAGCTGCCGTACACAAACTTCTGGGTCCCGACGTGGAAATGCCAATAGAGGAGAAGAAGGCGGCCACAGCCACTCCCGCCCCGGCCAACCGCTCACTCGGGGAGTTCCTGAAAGAGAACATCTCGAAAGTGGTGCTGACGGGAATTCCGTGGGCATGCGAGGGATTGGGGGTTTATGGCATCGGCATCTTTCTCCCGGTGCTCATCATGAGCTTCGGGCTTGACTCCCTTCCTGCAGACGCAACGAAAATCGAACACATCACCAACTCTGTCGGACTGACGTTCGTGCTGAGTCTCGTAATGATGGGGGGATTCTCACTTGGCATCCTGCTGCTTAGGAAATTCAATCATCTGAGCATGCAGACAGTTGGCTTCTGGGGTAGCGCCGCAGGTCTCGGAATTCTTCTTGCAGCCTACCTTCTTCACTGGCCGGCATGGATCGCCATCGGAGGATTCGTGGTGTTCGAGCTTTTCCTGAATGCCGGTCCTCACCTGATCACGTTTATTCTTCCGAGCCGGGTTTATCCCGTGCAAGACAGGGGCACAGGATCAGGCATCGCAGCGGGAGTCGGCAAAACCGGAGCGGTGGCCGGAGCGTTCATCATCCCCGTTCTCCTTCGCTGGGGAGGAGGCACTCTTGTTCTTATTGTCTCCATAGCCGTGATGATCGCAGGAGCGGTGATCACGCTCATTTCCGGAAAGAAAGTATCGGAGAAAGTGCCCGGAATCTGAAAACAACGTCATATTACAATATTTATCAGCGACATTCCGTTTTAAATGAGACGGAATGTCGTTTTTTATAAAATATTTTGTAATTTTGCAATCCAAGGATTGACCAAAAGATTCGCAAATTCTAACCTAACACGATATTAAAAATGTTGAAGAAAATCAGGCAGACGCTCGCTATCGTGAGCATCCTCATGGTTACACTTCTCTTCGTAGACTTCACAGGGCTCGCCCACACATGGTTCGGATGGATGGCCAAGATCCAGTTTCTTCCGGCTCTGCTTGCCCTCAATGTGGGGGTGATCATCGGCCTTGTGATCCTCACTTTGCTCTTCGGAAGGATTTATTGCTCAGTGATCTGTCCCCTCGGAATCATGCAGGACGGCTTCGGATGGCTTGGCAAGAAAGTGAAGAAAAACCGCTATTCCTATTCTCCGGCGATGAACGTGCTCCGCTACGTGATGCTCGTCCTTATGGCCGCTTCCATCATTTTCGGAATCAATTCAGCAGTCGCCATCCTCGCCCCCTACAGTGCATACGGCAGGATCGCACAGTCACTTGTCTCCCCCGTTTGGGAATGGGGCAACAATGTGTTGGCATCATGGGCTGAACGGGCCGACAGCTATGCTTTCTATGAGGTTGAGATCTGGGTGAGAAGCGGAATCACCTTAGGAGTGGCACTCGTCACCCTCATCGCCCTCGGCTTTCTTGCATGGCGCAACGGCAGGACATACTGCAACACCATCTGCCCTGTCGGCACTGTGCTCGGATTCCTCTCGCGTTTTTCTCTTTTCCGTCCCGTGATCGACACGACGAAGTGCAACAGTTGCGGCCTCTGCGCGAGAAACTGCAAATCATCCTGCATCGACAGCAAGAATCATGCGATCGACTATTCTCGCTGCGTAGCGTGTATGGATTGCATCTCGAAATGCAACAAAGGGGCTATCTCCTACACCTGGAAGCGCGGTCTGAAACTGGCGGAAACGCCTGCAACCACCGACTCCGGCCGACGTCAGTTCCTGACACTTGCAGCCACCATGGCAACCACCGCCGCCATAAAAGCTCAGGAGAAGACCACCGACGGCGGCCTCGCGACAATCGTCGATAAGAAAGTTCCGGCCCGTAGAACCAAGATTGTTCCTCCCGGAGCACTGAGTATCAAGAATCTCAACAACCACTGCACCGCCTGCCAGCTCTGTGTGTCGGCATGTCCGAACGGAGTATTGCGACCATCGTCCGATCTCGAATCCTTCATGCAGCCGGAATCCAGCTATGAGCGCGGCTACTGCCGCCCGGAATGCACCCGCTGTTCCGACGCCTGCCCCACCGGAGCGATACGTCCGATCGACGACGCCATGAAATCTGCAATCCAGATCGGCCATGCCGTCTGGGTGAAGGAGAATTGTATTCCTCTCACTGACGGAGTGAGCTGCGGCAACTGCGCCCGCCACTGCCCCACCGGAGCCATCTCCATGGTGCTCTCTGATCCTGAAAATGAGGAATCACCGAAGATTCCGGTGGTCAACGAAGAGAAGTGCATCGGCTGTGGCGCATGTGAGAATCTATGTCCGTCGCGTCCTTTCAGCGCGATCTATGTAGAGGGTCACGAAGTTCACCGCGAGATCTGACCGGAGCCCTCCAAACCACAATCACTTAGCAGTTGGATTTTTATGGCAAGACTACACAACAACATACAGAAGCTTTCACGACGCGACTTCCTGAAGAAATTCGGGATCGGGGCCTCCGCCACAGGATTGGCCCTCGCCGGATGCGACAAGGCTTCAAAGAAAATCACGGAAGACACAGTGGCTCTGGGAGACATTCCCACCGACAGCATGACCTATCGCACGAATCCTAACACCGGAGACAAGGTGTCGATTCTCGGATATGGATGCATGCGCTGGCCCACAATTGAGCAAGACGGCGAACAGGTGATCGATCAAGAGATGGTTAACCGTCTCGTTGACACAGCAATCGCCCATGGCGTCAACTATTTCGACACGTCGCCCGCTTATTGCCGCGGAAAATCGGAGGCAGCCACGGGCATTGCGCTCAAACGCTATCCCCGCGACAAATATTTCATCGCCACCAAGCTCTCTAATTTTGCAAAACACACCTGGACGCTCGAAGAGTCGAAAAAAATCTACTACAACTCTTTCAAGGAACTGCAGACTGATTATATCGACTATATGCTCCTCCATGCCATCGGAGGGGGAAGCGGAATGGAGGAATTCAATGCCCGCTTCATCGACAACGGACTCCTCGATTTCCTCATGAAGGAGAGAGAGGCCGGAAGAATCAGGAATCTCGGATTCTCATTCCATGGCGACATCGACGTTTATGACTGGGCTCTTGCGAACCACGACAAATATAAATGGGACTTCGTGCAGATCCAGCTTAACTATTCCGACTGGCGCCATGGCAAGGAACTCGACAAGACTAAATCAGACGCTGAATATCTTTACGGAGAACTTGAAAAGCGCGGCATTCCCGCCGTCATCATGGAGCCTCTTCTCGGAGGTCGGCTCTCCAAGGTGCCCGACCATGTGGCTCAACGTCTGAAGCAGGCCGAACCGGAAAAGAGCGTAGCATCATGGGCATTCCGATATGCCGGTTCTCCGGAGGGTGTGCTGACTGTTCTCAGCGGCATGACCTATATGGAGCATCTCGAAGACAACCTCCGCACCTATTGCCCTCTTCAGCCACTCACAGAGGAGGAAACCCAGTTCCTCTATGACACGGCGGTGATCATGAGGCAATATCCCACCATCGCATGCAACGAATGTCAGTATTGCATGCCATGTCCCTACGGCCTTGATATCCCGGCCATATTCTCCCACTATAACAAGTGTGTCAACGAAGGGAATGTGGCAGAGGGTCCGGATGCAGAGAACTATGCCAAGGCACGACGGGCCTTCCTTGTGGGCTATGACCGCAGTGTGCCGAAATTGCGGCAGGCAAGCCATTGCATAGGATGCAACCAGTGTTCCCCTCACTGCCCGCAGAAGATCCGTATCCCGAGGGAACTCCGCCGGATTGACCAATATGTCGAGACCCTCAAGAAGGAGGAACCGACCAAAGCATGATTATGGAATTTATCCGAAACTTCATAACAGAGGTAAATTCTCTGGAAGTAAACATGACGAGCAGTATGTTCAGGCTAATCCTGAGCATGCTGCTCGGAATGATTGTTGGAGCGGAACGCAAACGGAAAGGCCAGATTGCCGGCATCCGCACGTTTGCCCTCATAGCCATGGGGTCATGTCTGGCCATGCTTCTTTCAATTTATGTGCCGCAGGTTTATCTGGGACTCAAGAACGGCGATCCCGGGCGAATAGCCGCTCAAGTGATCACTGGCATCGGTTTCATCGGCGGCGGCGCCATGATCCACATGAAGGGAGCCGTAAAGGGGCTGACAACTGCTGCCGGCATCTGGATGACAGCTATCATCGGCATGGCAGTAGGAATCGGGATGTATCTATGTTCTATCGGCGCCACGTTGCTGATTCTTGTGACTCTCGTCACTTTCGAACAATATGAGAAACGACGGAAACTCGGGCAGGAATCAAAAGTGATCAATCTGACAGTAGACACGATCGTGGCCGATATTGACGGTTATAAGGAGGTGTTCCGCAGGAATCAGGTGCATCTCTCCACATTCTTCATCGAATATGATTATGCCTCCTCCCGGACGGATCTCAATTTCGTGGTGCTTGTTCACGCTTATACTGACCTTCTTCCGGTCATGTCTGAACTGAGCAAGGTCTTTCCAACACGCCGCCTCACCCTCTCCAGCCAACTCGACATCTGATCTCCGGATGAAATTCTAAAGGAGTGATTTCAGGATTTTCCACCGCTTTGCGATATGTCCGACTGAAATGATTGCGAAGAGTATTCCTGCGGCAAAGTGAATAAAGCAGCATCGAGATTATATCAACAACTGTCTTTGTTTTCTGCTTTCTCATTATATTTCACATTTTAAATGAACATTAATATCCTTCAAGTGCTTAATGAAACTATCCCGCTCTTTTGGAGAAACTTCAAGAGGCATCGAACTCTTCAGGATCCTCTTGTCTGAGAATGTGATCGCAAGCCTGTCAAAAGAGAGGGCGGCCGCCGTCAGATAACTTCTTTTCGGCTTTATCTCCGCAATTTTATCAACTGGAAACCACGTCCAGACAAAGAAATTCCTCACTCCAAGCTGTCCATCCCTGATTTCATATTCCACACCTGCAAAAATAAAAATCTCAATAAGCAACACTGCTGTTCCCAGAATGATGCCTGGAATCATATCCCCCTCAATCATCGGGCCCACACAACAACAGATGACAGAAACCACAACAATCATAGGAATCCACCAGTCAATTTTCGATTTATATTTCATACGTCTCTCTTTTCAATTGATAGAACAACTCGGGTTGGAAACTCTCTAATTCAATTACAAAGATAGATAAAAAACTGCGATTTTTAATTTGACAGTCAGATTTTTTTAGGAGAAAAGAACCTTGCTCCGAACAGCTTAATATTTAGCGATTATTGTTATCTTTGCAGACTAATAGTTTAATATTAAACTCTGATGAGAAATATTTTATAAATGCCTGATGGGGATTCTTCTCTAATGAAGAAAGCCTGTTGAACTGACGAAAAAGGTTTTAACCGGATAGATGAATTTATTTTTCATTGAGAGGTTGTTTTTTTTCATTAGTTAATCATTACAGACCTTTTCTCCAATGTCTTTGTTGAGTTTTACCCAAATATTACTCTTCATGTAGACTTTTGGGTAAAACTCATTTGTAAATCTTGATTTCCTTCCGTAATTTTGCAGTCAAAAAGATTAAACCATGACAAATAAACTTATCGCAAGGC
>CAYROR010000070.1:0-10811 GCA_964425935.1 uncultured Sangeribacter sp. | reverse complement strand
ATAGAAATAGTGCATCTTCCGTTCGGTGGTGTGAAGAGTCTTCGTCATCCACATGATCTGTGCGCGGAGAGGAGCCATGCCGGCGCCACCGCCAACCCATATCATCTCGGCCTTCGAGTCGACGATCGGATGGAAGTCTCCGTAAGGACCGCTCATCATCACTTTGTCGCCCGGTTTGAGGGAGAAGATGTAGGATGATGCTATGCCCGGGGGCACATCCATAAATCCCGTCTGGGGTTTCGGTTTGAATGGTGGAGTTGCGATTCTGACGGTAAGCATGATCCGGTCGCCCTCCTCAGGATAGTTGGCCATAGAGTAGGCTCTGACCGTATCCTCAGTGTTCTTGGCATCGAGGGTGAAGAGACCGAATTTCTCCCAGGAAGGAAGATACTCGTCGCCGATCAGGCTCTTGTCGATATCGCGGTCGTAAGACATCTCATATTTCGGAATCCTGATCTGTGCGTATGATCCCGGAATGAAGTTCATGTGTTCTCCCTCCGGAAGCTTCACGATGAATTCCTTTATGAATGTGGCCACATTGCGGTTTGAAATCACTTCACATTCCCATTCCTTGACATCGAGAGCAGCGGGATCAACCTTGATCTCCATGTCGCTCTTCACTTTCACCTGACAGCCGAGACGCCAATGGTCCTTGATCTGCTTGCGGGTGAAATGAACGGCTTCGGTCGGGAGCATGTCGCCACCACCTTCCAGAACCTGCACCTTGCACTGTCCGCAGCTTCCTTTGCCGCCGCAGGCAGACGAGAGGTGGACTCCGCCATCAGCCAGAGAAGCGAGGAGGGATTTCCCGCTGGGTGTGCGGACATCCTTCTGTCCGTCGTTGATCGAGATTGTTACTTCGCCCGAAGCCACAAGCCAGCTCTTTGCAAGCAGGAGCACGATGACGAGCACGAGAACTATTACAAAGAATATCAGTGCCGCAACAACGACAGAATTCCACTGTATCGTATTCAATATTGACATAACTTATTGCGACTTTTTTTAGAGTTTGATTCCAAGGAAGCTCATGAAGGCGATGCCCATGAGTCCGGTGATGATGAATGTGATTCCGATTCCGCGAAGCGGAGCAGGGATCTGGTTATAGGCCAGACGCTCACGGATTGCCGCGAGGCAAGTGATGGCGAGAAGCCAGCCGATGCCTGATCCCGCACCGTAGACTGTGGCTGTCCAGGCATTGGTGAAGTCTCTCTGCTGCATGAAGAGCACAGCACCGAGAATCGCGCAGTTCACGGCAATCAGCGGGAGGAAGATTCCGAGTGATGAATAGAGGGCTGGAGAATATTTCTCGATCACCATCTCGAGAATCTGCACCAAAGCGGCGATCACCGATATGAACATGATGAGTCCGAGGAAGCTGAGATCGGTCTGGGCGTATTCCTCACCGAGCCAGCTTAAAGCTCCGGGAACAAGAATGAACTTATTGATCGTCCAGGTGACAGGCAGAGCGATTATGAGCACGAAGCTTACCGCCACTCCAAGGCCGAAAGCTGTCTTCACATTTTTCGACACAGCAAGGAAGGAGCACATGCCGAGGAAGTAGGCGAAGATCATATTGTCGACGAAGATCGACCGTATGAATAGATTCAGATTTTCCATAGTTGATGTTTACTTCTTGTTATGTGTTTCCTTGATTATTCCTGAAGGTCTTTGTTGCGTGAACGGTGAACCCAGATGATGCATGCCACAGTGATCAGCGCCATCGGCGGAAGGATCATCATGCCGTTGTTCTGATAGCCGTGGTCGTAACACCATTGCGGAATCACTTGAAATCCGAGGAGCGTTCCGCTCCCGAGGAGTTCGCGGAAGAAAGCCACGATGACAAGGATAATGCCATAGCCGAGACCATTGCCGATGCCATCGAGGAATGAAGGCCAGGGACGGTTGCTCATGGCGAATGCCTCCAGACGTCCCATGATGATACAGTTGGTGATGATGAGGCCGATGAAGACTGAAAGAGCCTTGCTCACTTCATAGTTCCATGCTTTCAGCACCTGGTCAACTATCACCACGAGGGCTGCAACAACCACAAGTTGCACGATGATTCGGATTGATGTGGGGATCGTGTTGCGGAGCAGCGAGATGATAACGTTGGCGAGGGCGAGAACGGCAGTCACCGAAATTGTCATCACAAGAGCCGGTTCGAGTTTCGCGGTCACAGCGAGGGCCGAGCAGATTCCCAGAACCTGCACGATCACAGGATTGTCTTTGGAAAGAGGATTAAAGAGCGGAAGTAGTGATTTGTTATTGTTCATGACTGGGAATCTTAAGCGTTGGTTGATTCAGTTTCTGCACCTTCCGCAGACAGATCTGTCACTTCCTCGGAAGGATAGTAATTCACTTGGCCTCTCTGCTGGAGCTTCCGGAAAAATGCAGTGTAGGGTTCCAGGGAATCAAAGAGCATGTTCTGAACTCCCTGGCTGGTGATCGTTCCGCCGCTGACAGCGTGGACCCAGGCTTTGCCCTGGGGCTCTTTCCCGGTTTTTACCACAGCGACTGAAGTGAACTCTCCATTTGAGGAAAATATGTTTTTCCCGTCAAACTGATCCTGGAATTTCGGTTTTTCGATTTCCGCACCGAGTCCTGGAGTTTCCCCCTGATGTGCGAAATAGGCTCCATAGATGGTGTCGCCGTTTGAATCGAATGCGAGATAGCCCCAGATAGGACCCCAAAGACCTGCACCATAGACAGGGATGATATATTTCATTCCGTCGGAGGTGTTGCATTCGTAAACGGGAAGCAGACGCTGGTCGGCCGGCTTTTTGGATTCAAGAGCTACGTTGACGTCAAAGGCTTCAACTCCCGAATCTATTTTGTCTCCCTGAAGGTTAACGATATAGCTTGAAGTGATGTGGGAGTCGAAAAGTTGGCCTACGCTCTCGCCGTTTTCAGGAGTGAGACGGGCGGCAGCCAGTATCTGACGTTTCGTGTCGTTGGCTATATTCTCCTCCTGCATCGGGCGGAGTGCCTGATAAACCACTGAAAGAACCACTCCCACCACTACAACGAGCACAGTGGAGTAGATTATGGTATAGGTGTTGCTTTGTCTATTCATAATTCGGGAGTCTTACTGGTTCTTGACTTCAGCGCGGCGAAGCCGGCGGTTGATATTTGAATTGACCACACAATAGTCTATCAGGGAAGCGAAGCAGTTCATCAGGAGGACGGCAAGCATTGCGCCTTCCGGATAGCCAGTGTTGTAGCATCTGATGAGGATAGCGATTGCTCCGATCAGAAAACCGTAGATATATTTTCCGGTGTTAGTTCGGCAGGCAGTGACGGGATCAGTTGCCATGAATACGATCGCGAAGGCGAAACCACCGAGGCAGAGCTGCTCGATTGGTGTCAGATATGCCACCGGATAGAGCGGAGATGCGAAGTTGTGGGCGATAAGCGACATGAAGAAACCGCCGGCAACTCCAGAAACCACAATTCTCCATGACGCGATTCCGGTGATGAGGAGGATGGCAAGACCTATGAGAATGCAGAGTGTGGAGGTTTCTCCCCATGATCCGGGATAAAGACCGAGGAACATGTCGGAGAGGGAGAGGGGAGTGCCGTTGACCCCCAGCACCTGAGCCTCACCCCCTGCGGAAGCAAGCTGGCCGAGAGGCGTTGCGCCGGAATATCCATCGACTGCCGGCATATCTCCGAGGGAGACAAACACGTTGTCGCCACTCATCTGCGAGGGATAGGCGAAAAAGAGGAATGCGCGGGTGACGAGTGCCACGTTCATGAAGTTATAGCCTGTGCCGCCAAACACTTCCTTCGCGAAGATTACGGCAAACGCAACTGCCACAGCCAGCATCCACCAGGGGGTGTTTACCGGGCATATCATAGCGATGAGGATGCCCGAAACCAGGAAACCTTCCTGAATTTCATGTCCTCTGATCTGCGCCACCACGAATTCAATCCCAAGGCCAACGATATAGGCTGTCAGGAGTTGGGGGAGCACTGCCCAAAGTCCGTAGAGGAATGTCTGGAAGAAGCCGGGGTCAGTGCCTGTGGCGAGTGAATGCTGATAGCCTACGTTCCACATGCCGAAAAGGCAGCAAGGCAACAGGGCGATCACCACCATGATCATTGTTCGCTTCGAATCGTTGGCATCGTGTATATGGACGCCCGAACGTGAAGTCTCATTTGGGGTGAAGAGGAAGGTGTAGAACCCGTCGAAAACGGAATGGAGCTTTGAGAAACGCCCTCCTTTCTCGAACATTGGCTTGACACCATCGATTTTTTTCTTTAATCCTTTCATATTAGGTCGGAGATGTTTTTTCTTTTTGATCTGCAGGGTGGGGGAGTGGCTTAGTCCGTCAGGAGAGTTCCTTACGGAGATTGTCAAGACCCTCTCTGACAATTTTCTGAAGCTCGATCTTGGAGGTGTCAACGAATTCGGGCAATGCGAAATCTTCCGGAGCCACTTCATAAATTCCAAGTTTTTCCATCCTGTCGATGTCGCCGGCGATTATAGCCTTGAGAAGGAACTCTGGATAGATGTCGAGAGGGAAAACCTTGTCATATTCCCCGCTCAGGATCATAGCCCGGTGTCCGCCTTTCACTCTGGCATCGAAATCAAATGGTTTTGAGAGCCCGCGGATGAAAGCTGGGAAGCTGTGTTTCACACTGTATTTCTTCGGACTTAAGGAAGCCCAGCCCATGAATTCATCAGCATTGTCGCCTTCTTCGATCACCGTGATCTGGCGATAAGGGTAATGGAGGAAGCCGTCAGCATTAGTCTTGATGCCGGTCAGCACATTGCCGGAGATGATTCTGATTCCCTCTTTGGTTTTCATCTGGCCGGCGAGGAGGGTTGTCAGTGATGCTCCGAAGAAGGTTGTCACGAGGTGAGGATTCTTGATGCAGGGGCCTGTCAGAGCAACTGTGGTGGAGTAATCGCGCTCTCCATTGGCACATAGTTTCCCGATACGGGCAGCTGTGGCGGCATCGAGAGTCCAGACGATCTCACCTTTGTTGACCGGCTTGATGGCATTGATCTGGGTGCCGACGTTTCCGGCAGGATGCGGACCCTCGAATTCAGTGACGACTGCGGCTTTGGATTTTATGTTTGCACCGGCTTTCACTCCGAGATATACTTTCCCTGAGGTGAGCGACGCAAGAGCTTCAAGTCCTTTCTCAAGCCATTTGGCAAGATCCTGTGTCAGGATTTCAGGAGCGAGTGGAGCCGTGTCGAAAGCTGTCACAAATATGTCGCGGGGATCGGAATCGTGATCTGGCACAATATCGTAGGGGCGCTGGCGCATAAGAGCCCAGAGCCCTGACTGCTGGATCATATTCCTGATTTCTTCTTTTGTTGATGGAGTGGCGATCTTTTCAGAGTTTTCACTCTCTTTCTTGACACTGATGAAGCGGATGTGGCGGCGTTCTCCTCGGTTTACTTCCGCCACGACACCACCAACAGGAGCAGCGAGCGCTACTTTCCCGGATGCCTTGTCTACCATCAGGGGATCACCGGCAGCTACTTTATCTCCTGCTCTGACAACAGCCTTCCAGACCGGACCTGGATAGTCGTCGGGGCATATCGCATAAAGATCCGTCAGTTTGTCGGTCGAAGCGAGACCATAAGCTGCTCCGGACAATGGGATGTCAAGACCCTTTTTTATTCTTTTGATTTCAGCCATAGTTTATATGCTATGTGGAATTTGCATAATTTTATGCAAAATTAAGAATAATAGAATTTCTTTGCAAGCGCAGGGCAATAAAAAAACTCCGTGATCCCGATGAATCACGGAGTTTTCAATTATTTATCGCGTTTTAGGCCTTTTTCTTACTTCAGACCTTCAACAAACTTGCGGTAAGCCTCATTGTTGGGATCATACTGGAGATATTTGTTGAAATACTCCTTGGCTTTCTCCACGTCTTTCTGGTCAAGATAATAGTTGCCCATGTAGTTATACATCTCTTTGGCATCGGTGGCATAACGTGAGGGATCCTGACTTGCTTCAAGAAGGGCGATAGCCTCTGTATAGGCCGGAACGGCGGCTGATGCAACCTGATCCTCGGCAGCTTTCTGCTTGGCAACATCACCGGCAAATTTCACCGGTTTGTAGTTGTCGGGAAGAATTTCCTTTGCCTTGTTTGCATTGTCAAGGGTCATGGTGTAATATTTTTCCGCTACTTCCGGATTATCCTTGTTCTCCACGCCGGCATAGAAAGAGAAGGTGGCCTGCTGAATGTAATCGTTGTATCCCGGCTTCTCAAGATGAGAGATGTAGCCTTCAAAAGTATCAGAAGCTTTGGAGAGGTTATTGCTTCCGACGTATGAGAGAGCGAGCTGCTTATAGAATTCTGCAGTTTCAGGCATCTCCTGAATTCCCTCCTGAAGAACAGCCTGTGCCTCCTCGGGGCGTTTTGCATTGTTTAATTCGGATGCCATCAGAAGGTAGTCGATCTGAGCGAGTTTGTTTGCCGACGGATTAGCCTTATGAGCTGCGAGAAGAGCTTCGGCCATAGGGAGAAGCTGCTCATTCATTTCTGGGATCTGCGCTGCGTTCATGAACTGATAGCGCTGAGCCGTGAAGTTCGAGGGGTTCTCCTTGAGAAGGGTAGTTGAATAGTCATATCCCTGTTTGAAGTCCTGACCATAGAAGAGGAGGAAGGCGAAGCGGTCTTCATCTTGCTTGAAGTGGTTGGGGCTCTTCACATAGTTGCCGTAGTGTTTTGCTGCATCGGCAAACTGCCCGGCATTGTAGTATGCATTTGCAATCTCTCTCTGAGCGAGTGCAGAATTAGGCTGCAGTGCGAGGAGCTTATTGAGCATGTCGATAGCATACTGAGGATTCACCTGGGTGAAAAGATTAGCATATTTCACGTATGCCTCAGGCGCATCACTGTTGTATTCAGCGGCCATCTCATATTTTGCACCGGCGCCGCCGAAATCTTTGGCAGCTTTCTTCTGGTCGCCCTCGAAGATATAGATGTCGGCCTCCTTCATATTGATCTTACGGGCCTTCTCCATGCGTTTTTCAATCTCCTTGGCGTAGGCCACGGGATCTGCTTCATAATAAGCACGTGCAATTGCCACCTGCATGGAAGCGTCTTTCTTGGCTTTTGCCTCTCCATCCTTGAAGAGTTTCTCGGCAGCCTGCTTGTTGCCGTTTTTCAGTTCGATAGAACCCAGACCAACATAGTTGTAGCCATAATCGGCATTTGCCTGAGTGCCCTGAGTGAAATACTGTTGAGCTTCGCTCGTCTTTCCCTCAGACATAGCTATCAGGCCGAGATAATAGTCGGCGATGGCTTTGTCGGTTCCGGCGTTGTTCAGATTGCGGAGGAGAAGCTCCTTGGCGTTGGCGATCTGGTCAGCCTTGTAATATTCCATGCCCTCAACATGAGTCTGGGCCATGGAGCAGAAGGATGCGCCTGCCAGAAGGGAGGCGGTCAGAAGGAATTTGATTTTCATCTATTTGTAGGTTTAATCGTTCTGCAAATTTTTGGAGATGAATTGTCTCCGTGATTCTTGGAATTGTTCTAAAGGAGATAACGTAAAAAGCCTCCGGGTTAGTATATTCCTCCGGAGGTTTTTTTGATGTTATTTTTTATTTTATATCAGTTCGACAGTCCGCGGGTGAATCTGGAAGGGTAGGATTCCGGTTTTAAGGATGATTTTCTGTCCTACGAATCCGGTCAGGAAGGCATAGAAGCTATACATCACCGTGGAGTTGCTCGCGGTCGTAATGATGTAGACCTTTCTTACGATAGGATAGTCTCCGGAATAGATATACGACTGATATGGCTTGTAGGAGACGGGACTGAAGTCGTTCTTCTCCGTCGGGTTGCTGACTTTGATAATATTGACTTCGCTGGTAAGGGTGGTTGCCACTGTGTCGTTTTCGTTAGCATAGTCTTCCATCCGTTGGTCCATCGGGACATTCTTTGCTGCCTTCAGGTTGTCTCCAAGCCAGCTGACACTGATTACTCCCAGAGCGTCAGGATCTGTTTTCACTATGTCAAACACCTGTGCATTATTATCCTGCGCGAAAGAGTTGGTTGATTCAGAGATCGTTTTCCCCTCCTCCATAAACATATCCTTGAGACAGCTTACGGTGGAAGACTGAGCGTTGTCGAAGACAAGCTTGATGGCCGTGGTGTCGTTGCCGGAAAGTTGACTCCATCTTGTGATTCTTCCATTCAGTATCTCCTTGATCTGGTCCATGGAGAGCGCCCCGACAGGATTATTCTTGTTTGCTATAAAGGCAACGGCATCAACAGCAATGCATTTCTGCTTAACCACGCGCTTGTGTTTGCTGCGGATGTATTGGATTTGTTCCTTGGTCAGTTCCTTTGTGGAGATTATTGCCTGAGTGGCATTTGCCATGAGCGTGTCGATCGCTTCTCCCTCGCTGACGTAGAAAGGAACGATTGAAGACTGCGGATAGGAATACTCAAACACTTCGATCTCCTCTTCAAGAATTGTGCGGAAACCGTCGTCACAGAATATCGTTGCACTCCCCGTGGCATATTCACCACGCTTCACCGGAGTACAACTGATGCTTGCCCCCGCTATCGCGACAGCAAGCATTGTTGAAAAAATTTTGGATCTGGATGTCATTGTTTGGATTATGATCAGATTCAAAAAATCGGTTTTACTCTCCGGGAGAGCCGCAATCAGTTCATCCCTTTATATAGGCGATAGCCACGCCATACACCGTAGGCGCACAGGATACCACCTACTGTTGCGCTGATAGCAGTATTGTCGATCTGGAATACATCGAAAATGAAGAGCATTCCTACTGCAACATACACAAGAACCATAAAGATTCCGAATATAAGACGGCCACCTTTGGGCATTCCATTGTAATTGTTCTCGTTCATAGCTTACATAAATTTTGGTTTTATCTTTTTAACAAATATTATCTAAGGAAGTTCATTTCTACATTAAAAAGTTTTAGGTTTCCCTGAATTTTCTTTGTTTCCATCCTTTTTTATTAAAAGGAAAGCAAACTTGCAAGCTGAAGGAGAAGTGTAATAAAATAAAGAGGACCGACATTATCTGCCGATCCTCTTATAGTTGTCTGCTTTCGCAGGTTTTCAGCTTGAGGTTTTATCAACCCGCGAGTTTGAAGGTGACGGGGAGCTGGAAGTAGGAACGTACGGCTACACCATTGTTCTTACCGGGCTGCCACTTCGGCATCTTCTTCACGACGCGGAGAGCCTCCTTGTCAAGGTCTCTGTCGATACCCTTAAGAATTTCAGTAGCTCCGATGCTACCGTCTTTCTCAACGACGAACTTCACAACAACTCGACCCTGAACTTCGTTCTGAGCGGCTGCTTCCGGATAGCGGATGTTCTCCTTGAGCCATTTCATCAGGGCAGCCATACCACCGGGGAACTCAGCGGGCTGCTCCACAGCCACGAAGATTTCGTCCTCCTTCGGCTTCTCAGGCTCCGGCTCTTTTACAACAACCTGCTCCTGCACTGCCTTGAACTTATCGGCGTCGTCGGAACCCTCCTGGTTAACGACACCACGTGCGGTGTTGTCTTCCTTCTGGGTCTCCATATCCATCACTTCGTTCTGCACCTTGTCGGCGTCAACGATTGCGATCTGGGTCACCTGAACGGTAGCGAGAACCTCTTCGGGAATCTCGATTTCGGGCTGCTCGAATTTCTGCTCCTCAATCTCGGGTTCCGGTTCCGGTTCATCCTCCTGCTGGAGAAGCTCGGCTGCCGCCATTTTCTCACGCTGTTCCTGAAGGGCGATGGCGTCTTGCTCTGCACGATAATCTGAATACTTTGAGTATGCCAGAATAAGGAAGAACACAACAATCAGGCCGATCAGAGTGAAAAGAGCTGCGAGATTATGACGACGGTCGCTCTCTTTTCGCATCTGGTATGCACCGAACTCTTTGTTTTTGTCGGCAAATACCAGGTCTCGCCATTCCTGCGATGTCAGATCTACATTTCTTTTAGACATGTTTCTTGTGTTTTAAAGCGTTAATAAATCTAACATCAATTACCATTATTCCTGTTCTGATAGTCAATGAGCATCACTGAGTCAGCACGGGTCATGTTGTCAATCTGATACTTGGAGATGGAGTTGATCTGCATTTCGTCGAGAAGCTCCACGAGAGCACCATAGGATGCATGGGGAGTCGACTTGATGATGATCACCGGCTTCTTGAGATTCTCGTTCTTGCGGATGGCGCTTGCAGCCTCGTTATATTTTTCCTGAGCTGCTTCGCGGCCGGCCTTGGTTTCAAGATCTCCATATTCGCCGTTTCTGAGTTTCTCCTTAATCTTATTGATTTCTTCAAGCACCTCTTTGTTTCTCTTCTGGATGATCTCGCGGATTCCGCGGGCAGTTTTCTTGCCAGCTTTGTCCTCATCAGCAAGGAACTCCGATTTCTGCATGTTGTTGTTCTCTGAGAGCACAACACCACCGGGGCCAAAGATGCCGGCGTCGCCACCGGGCTTTCCGAAATAATAGTAAACCTCGTTCACCACGTGGCCGTTGACAGAGTCAACGTCGTTTGATCCGGCCTTTCTCTTAGCGTCAAGGATGATGGTCACGGCGTCGTCGGCAGAAGCCTGCGACATGTTTTCCGTGTTCTCAACCTTCTCGTTGGAGGGGAGGGCGATCGTCAGTGTTTGAGATTTGATCATTGTCGTACAGAGCATGAAGAATGTGATAAGCAACATGTTCATGTCGACCATCGGCGTGAAATCCACGCGGATCTGCATTTTTTTCTGGGCGCCTTTTTTGCCGTTGCCACCCGTATTCTGTTGAACTTCTGCCATGGTCTTATTCTCCTGCTTTAAGTGCGGTCAAAAACGTA
>CAYROR010000069.1:0-11001 GCA_964425935.1 uncultured Sangeribacter sp. | reverse complement strand
GATAAGAATCAGGCGGTCGGAATTCTGGTTATGGATGAGCTTATATTTCATTTTTCAAAATGTCGAAAACCGGTTGAAGCATATTTTTGGTCATTCCTGCGCCGAGAGAGAATCTTATCCGCTCCCCACCGGGAGGAACCGTCGGACGCCTGATCGGCAGGGCTATGATGCCTTTGCCTTTTAATGTTGCTGCTATTGATATGGCTTTTGCTGCATCACCGGTGAGAAAAGGGATAATCTGGGAGGTGGATAAGCATCTGGAACCAGTCAGATTTTCAATTTTGTTGGCAAACCAGAAGGAAATATCCGCAAGATGTTCCCTTTCAGTTTTCATGCCGATTATTTTTTCGACCATCATTAGAGTCCATGCCACGTTTACAGGGGGGATGGCGGTGGAAAAGATGAATGGACGTGCGCAGTTAATGAAAAGCGATTTCACCTCTGGCGAGGAGATGGCGAATGCTCCGGATGAAGCGGCAGCCTTTCCGAAAGTGCCGATAATGACATCGGTCTTATCAATGATTCCCTTTTCCTCGCATATTCCCAGCCCCCGGTTGCCTCTCACTCCGAATGAATGTGCTTCATCCACATAAAGCATCATGCCGGGAAAATCCTCTTTCATTCCGGCAATTTCTGAAAGGGGAGCCTCATCGCCGTCCATGCTGTAGATTGCCTCCACAACCACCACTATCCGCTCAAACACTCCGGATTCCTTCTCAAGGATCTTCCGGAGTCGGGAGACGTCGTTGTGAGGAAATCTCCTGAACTCACATCCTGAGATTTTCAATCCGTCGATCACGGAAGCGTGAATCAATTTGTCGCATACGAAGAGTGTAGAGGGGAGGGCGAGGGCTCCTATGCACCCTACGTTGGCATGATAGCCCGAATTGAAGAGCAGAGCCTCTTTCCCGTAAAGTTCCGAGAGCAAATCTTCAAGCTCAAAATGAAAACGCTGGCGCCCCGACAGCAGCCGGGAGGCAGAGGAGGAGAACTGGAGTTGGCCGCATCGAGTCAGGAATTCATCACGAAATTCATCACTGCGTTCCGCAAGCGAGAGATAGTCGTTTGAGGAGAGATCAAGACAATTGGGTGGTAGCCCGGGGGGAATCACCCGGAGCCTATTCTGCGACTTAAGGGCGGAAAGAGTGTCTTTTATTGAGTGCATGGAAGTTCTTCAACAAGTTTTACGAGTGCATCGGAAAGCTGCTCCACCTGACTGTCGGTGACTGCCAGATAGGGGGGCATGATATAGCAGTTGTGGCCGAAGGGCCTTATCCAGACACCCTCCCTGACACATCTTTTCTGGAATTCGCCACAATCCACATATTGTTCCACTTCGATCACTCCGATTCCCCCGAGCACCCTTACGTCTCTGACATGGGGGAAGGCTTTGGCCGGAGAAAGACGTTGTTTCATGATCTCCTCTATTCGGGCAATCCGTTCTTTCCACGGCGATTCAAGCAGCAGTTTAGTGGAGGCGAGGGCCACCGCACATGCAAGAGGATTAGCCATGAACGTCGGACCGTGCATCATGACTCCTGCCTCTCCGTCGGAAATCATGTCGGCCACCTTTGCTGAGGTTGCTACGGCGGAGAAAGTCATGTAGCCTCCCGTGATCGCTTTCCCGATGAGCATGATGTCTGGCTCCACTCCGGCATGTTCCCAGGCGAAAAGTTTGCCTGTTCGCCCGAATCCGGTTGCTATTTCATCAAAAATCAGGAGAATCCCTTTTTCATCGCAGATTTTCCTCAGTTCGCGAAGATATTGCGGATGATAGAATCTCATCCCTCCCGCTCCCTGCACCACAGGCTCTAGAATCACCGCGGCGATTTCGTCTCCATGATTGTCGAGAATCTCCTTCATGGGTTTGAAGGAATCGGAGTTCCATTCCTCTCCAAACCTGCATGACGGGGCTTCTGCGAAATATCTTATGGGAAGGGCCGGACCGAATGCACCATGCATTCCGGTGACCGGGTCGCAGACCGACATGGCGTTCCAGGTGTCGCCGTGATAGCCGTTCCTTATTGTGGCGAAATTGGTTCGTCCCGGATTGTTCTGTGCCTGAACAGCCATTTTCATGGCCACTTCTGTGGCTACGGATCCGGAGTCGGCGTAGAAAATATGATTCATCGAGGGGGGCAGGATGGAGAGGAGAAGTTCTCCCAGCTCGACGGCCGGCCGATGGGTGAAGCCACCGAACATCACGTGGCTCATGGATGATATTTGCCTGCGGATAGCCTCGTTGAGGACAGGATGGTTGTAGCCGTGGATCACGCACCACCATGATGACATGCCGTCGATCAGTTGCGTTCCGTCGGCAAGTGTTATCACAGCTCCTTCCGCATGGTCGACCATATAGGTCGGAAGAGGGTTCTTTGTGCCGGTATAGGGATGCCAAAGATGTCTTCTGTCGAAATCGTTATGGAGAGAGGTGATATTGTCGTGGGTCATTGTCTGTCGGTATTACTATGCGAAATTACAAAATCCCCCGAACATACACAAGGTTCAGACGGGATCGACGTCGTAGTAAATGACGGATGTCTTTATGTCGGGATTTGCGGAGACCGACGCAAGAATCTGGCGCAGCAGGTCTTTCACTTTCTTCATCGATGCTCCTGCCTCGATCTTAAGCATGATCGACTGAAGATACCATGTGGCCACTCTTGAAACGAATGGTTTTTCAGGACCGAGCACTCTCTCTCCGAAAACCTTGCGGAGTGCGAGTGTGAAAAACACGGCTCCGCGGTCGCAGGCTTCCGAATCTTTATTCTTGAGATAGATGTTTATGACTTTGGTGAAGGGGGGATAGGCATAACGGCTTCGGTCGGCTATTTCCGCATTGTAGTAGGCCGCATAGTCATGATTCTTCACATATTTAAAGATCTCATGGTCGGGATTGGCAGTCTGAATAACGACTGTTCCTTTCTCCTTTCGACGTCCCGCGCGCCCTGCCACCTGTTCAAGCATATTGAATGCCCGCTCGTTGCTCCGGAAGTCGGGGAAGTTAAGCAGTGTGTCGGCATTCAGGACTCCGACAACCCTGACGTCGCCGAAATCAAGCCCTTTTGAAACCATCTGCGTGCCGACAAGAATATCCGTTTCATGGCGTGCGAATTCTTCGATGATCTCCTGATAGGCATCTTTGTTACGGGTGGTGTCGAGGTCCATACGCGCCACTCGGTAGCCCTCGAATTCCTGATGCATCTCTTCGGCGATACGTTCAGTGCCATAGCCGAAAATCCTGACGCTGTTCTGTCCGCATGCCGGGCAGAGAGGGGGGAGGGTCTGCGAATGCCCGCAATAATGACATCGGAGAAGGGAGGTGTTTTTATGATATACGAGCGAGACATCGCAGTTCACACATTTCGGGCTCCATCCGCATTGGTCGCAAACAACAACGGGAGCAAATCCCCTCCGGTTTTGAAACAGGATCGCCTGCCTTTTGTCTGCCATTGCCTCAAGAATCCGGCGTCGGAGCGGAGAGGATAGAATTCCTTTCACCTCTTTCTTTTTCCTCATGGCTCCCATGTCGATGATCTCGACTTCCGGGAGCGTGGCTCCTTCGAATCGTTCGGAGAGTTCTACAAGCCCATATTTCCCGGTGGTGGCTTTATAATATGTCTCCACGGATGGGGTCGCCGAACCGAGCAGGGACTTTGCCCCATGCATCCCGGCAAGAACAAGCGCTGTGTCGCGGGCATTGTAGCGGGGTGCGGGATCGTATTGTTTAAACGAAGCCTCATGTTCCTCGTCGACGATGACCAATCCGAGACGGCTGAAGGGGAGGAACACCGATGATCTGACGCCAAGCACCACGAGGGGAGAGGTGGTGGTAAGGAGCCTTTTCCAGATATCCACCCTCTCTGAGTCGGAAAATTTAGAGTGATAGACCAGCAGACGGTTGCCGAACACTTTTTTCAGTCTGTCGGAAAGCTGGGTGGTCAGCGATATTTCGGGCACAAGGAAAAGCACTTGATTCCCCTCATCGAGAACCTTTGAGATGATATGGGTGTAGATCTCGGTTTTGCCGCTGCCGGTGACTCCATGGAGAAGCTGGATATTAAAACTCTTGAATCCCTGAATGAGATTTTCAAAGGCTTCCTGCTGCAGGGGGGAGAGTGGAGACAAATTGGCTTTGTCGGGAGTGCGGTCGGTAGCAAACCGGTTGACCGATTTTTTTACTATCTCGAAAATCCCTTTATCTACGAGGGCTCGCAAAACAGCCGGAGAAACACCTGAAGCGGCAAGAAGTTTCTCTTTCTCTACCTCCTTTATTTCAGAATTCCGTTTCATCCAGTCGGAGAGTTCAAGAAAAGCGATCAGCGCTTTCTCCTGTTGTCTGGACCGGGTGACGCTCCCGAAAAAATCGTGAAGTTTTTGCTGATCGTCACGCCTGGCCATAAGTCTGACGAGTGTCGTCTTTTTCGGTCGGTAGCGCTCTGCCACTCTTTCATCAATTTCAACGACTCCCTTTGAGAGCAACGGATTGATTATCGTCGCTACATTCCTGAAACCTGTTTCAGTCTCGATCTCGGCAATGCGCATCCGCTTGTTGTGGTCGAGAAGCTGCACTATGATGGCCTGACGTTCCGTGAATTTCAAGGGGTCGTCGGGATCTGGTTCATAGTCTGGATTTAGGGATATGAAGGTCTCGCTTTCCGGTTTGAGACCTGTGGGAACTGCAGCTTTATAGACTTCTCCAGGAGTGCAGAGATAATATTCAGCAATCCAGTTCCAGAGTTTCAGCTGAGGATATCTCACGATCGGAGACGCATCCATGACAGCCATAATGGGCTTTACGTCAAATCCCTTCGGTTTCTCGGAATGAACGGCAACCGTTATGGCCGTATAGAATTTCTTTTTGCCGAACTGCACAAGCACACGAGTTCCCACCTGCACCGATGATTCCATCTCTTCGGGGATGGAATAGGTGAAAGTGGAAAACAGGGGTAACGGAAGTATGACTTCGGCAAACACTCAGCTGAAAGAGGGAATCAGAGGAGATATGTGAGGTTAATAAACCATCCCCTGGGCTGTGCGGAGTAATTCATGAGTTTCACGGTTCTGACCTGATAGCTGATGCCCCATGAATAGCCTCCCGAGATCTGATATTTTTCCAGAAGTTCCACTCCGGCGCCACATTGCATGCTGACTGTGCCAAACGGATGTTCGAGGGCGGGCTGCTTGTTGGTGGCGATGTTGAAATTGAATACGGGTCCTCCGAACACAAATGGAGCGAGAGTCTGTTCAAACCCATTCATGCGTGTCCACTTGAACTTCAGGTTCAGGGGAATTTGCAGGGTGTGGATCCACACGTTCTGGCTCTTGATTCCATCAGTGTTCCAGATGGGGAAATCTCCGAAGTTCTCGCTTGCTCCGTTCAGGCTGTAGCGCAGTCCGAGATCAAGACCGAATCCGATTCCCGGAATCATGATTTCGGAGGCTACTCCGACCATTCCTCCGGTCTTCCCTTTGGTGTCGAGAAGTTTCTGCTTCCAATGGAGGGTGGAAAAATTAACGCCCGCTGTCGGGCCCCAGCGGAATTCCGCAGAGGCCGACAGCGCGGCTGTGAGTATTAGTGTCAGGACTATTAGTTTCCTAAACATGATATGGAATAAGTATTATGGTTTTTTGTTGCTGGATCAGAAGAGGTAGGCTGCCGTGACTGTCCAATAGTTGTTTTTCACTTTGCTTGTCACAGCGTTCACTCCAATCTTGTCGGAGATGATGTTGTTCATGCCGAAACCGTATGATCCCTGGATCTGGAGATGCTTCACGAGCTCAAAGCCTAAACCTACGTTCCAGGCTGTCTGGCATGTTTTTGTCTTGATTGCGTCGGCCATGTTTTTATCCAGTTTGAACGCGAATGAAGGACCTGTGAAAATGTAGGGGGTGAAAACAGATCCGATGATGGGAAGACCGAGACGATATTTCAGATTCAGGGGAATTTCAAGGAAATTCTTGTTGTAGGCCACTCGTTCAGTGCTCTTTGAATCGATTTCGGAATTCATTCTCGTGTACATCGCGGAGAGATCGAAGCCCAGTCCTACGATTGGCACCTTGAACTCCGTCATGACACCGATGGTGTAGCCACACTTGTTGTCATCCTTAAAGTTGTCGCCAAGATTTTTGAGATGGAGGCTATTGATGTTAAGACCAGCCTTTACGCCGAATCTAACCTGTGCGTTGGCCATGCCGATTCCGCAGAGAATCACTGCCAGAAGAACGATGATTTTTTTGTAAGATCTCATTTCTGTTTGTTTTAGAGGGTGATGAAAAGTGTGGATTCACTCGTTCCTGAATGATGGAGCTTTGATTCCCCTTCATTCGGGTGCAAAGTTAAAAAATTTTTTTAAATGATTAGTAATGGGAGGGGGCTTAATGCCCCTTTATCTAATTAACGTTGACATTTAAAAAAAGTTTTTAACAAAAGCGGGAAGAATATCGGTTGTTTTTGTTTAATTTTGCAAATAAATGGGATTTTTAGTTTCCCACAGATATTTTACGACTTAATTCACCCTTTATAGATTGAATGGAAATGGATGATAAGGATCTGAAGGATGCCGCCTCGACTCCGGAGGGAAGGAACCCTGCCGATGAGGAGATGCGTGTTGTTGAAAAGACCGTGGAGATGCTCAAGACCGTGTTCGACCCGGAGATACCGGTCAATGTCTACGATCTCGGGCTGATATATAAGATAGATTATGATGTGGAGTCGAAGACATTGCACGTCGACATGACGCTGACTGCTCCCGGGTGTCCGGCTGCGGATTTCATAATGGAAGATGTCAGGCAGAAACTTCTGAGCGTTGAAGGGCCGGAGAAGGTTGATCTCCGACTTGTCTTCGACCCGGTGTGGACACAGGATATGATGAGCGAAGAGGCTAAACTTGAACTCGGATTTCTGTGAAAAAGACCTTTTTTTTAAGCGACTTTCATCTCGGAGCCCCTTATTTCCCGGATTCACGGGAGGCGGAGCTGCGGATTGTGGCGTTTCTCGAGAGCATCCGTCATGAGGCGGAAGCGATTTATCTTCTCGGCGACATACTGGATTACTGGTATGAATATCGCTATGTTGTGCCCCGTGGTTTTGTAAGGTTTTTCGGGAAACTTGCCGAACTGGCGGATTCCGGTGTGAAGATTGTCTGGATGAAAGGGAATCATGACATCTGGATTTATGATTATCTCCCTTCGGAGCTCGGGGTGACAGTGGTGGATGGCTATATGACCGTCAGAATACAAGGAAAGAATTTTTTTCTGGCCCACGGCGACGGCCTTGGAAAGTTGAAGCCTTCGTTCAGGTTTATCCGGAGCTTATTCCGAAACCGTTTTTGCCAGTGTCTTTTCAGTTCCATCCATCCCCGCTGGACTGTTCCTTTCGCCTATAGATGGAGTCGGCATAGCCGCAAGAAAGGCGAGGGAAAAGGTCTCCCGGATGATTTAATACTTAAGGGGTTGCGAAGTTTTGCTTCCGACTATCATAAAAGCCATTCCGATATAGATTTCTTTATTTTCGGCCATGTGCATGTTTTATGTCGGGAGGAGATCGACAAGGGGTGTGAGATGGTGGTCCTGGGGGAGTGGATCCATACATTCAGCTATGCTGTGATGGAGGATGGAGAGCTTTTTTTAAGGAAGTGGGGAGGAAATTAATATGTTCTACAACATATTTATAACATTTTGTCTAAAAAGATTTGGTCAGTCCGACGGAAAGACCTAATTTTGCAATGAACCTAAAAAGCAATCTTTTTTACCTTAAGATTTTTTACCTGTAGAAACTTACCAAAGGGTGCGACCGTTGAGGTTATCACCCTTTTTTCATTTCATCAGGCTGAAGTTTTTCAGAATCTAAAGGGAAAAGATATCAGAGATTCTTTTCACGGTCCTTGCGTTCCTGACGCAGGCGGTCGCGGCGGCGAAGTGCGAAAAAAGTCAGAATAAGCACAATGGTTTCAGCAGCAAGAGTGAGATAAAATCGTGTGGCGTGTCCCGTTTTCAGAAGATCAGTGCCGAAATGAAAAGTCATGAAGAGGGCATAGACTGTGAGCAGGGCGGTGACCACCTTGTATCTTTGGAGTTTCATTCGTCGTTTTTTGTTTGGAGCGTTTCTTCGTTCTGGATTGTCAGATAGGGGGATTCAGAGGGATTGAAATTGCCGTTGTTGATGTGGTTGAATATTTCGACACATGCCATTGCGTCGAGCGCAGCGTATGCCTGCTGATGGGGAGTGAGTTGCTTGGCCTCCCAGTTTGTCAGTCTCTGACCCTTTGAGATTCTCTGGCCGAAGAGCACACCATAGATTTTTGAAAGGCTATTGTCGGCGATCCCTACGTTTTTCACGAATGTCTGAAGGTCAACAAAGCCTTCGGGATTAATTTCGGATATTTTTGACAGATTGTGGAAATCATCATGTATTGAAAGTCCGATCTTGATAACTTGCGGATCTTCCAGAAGATCAATGATGGCCTGATGAAGTCCGATAAGATTTATCCTGAAAAGATAGCATGTGGAGAGATTGGAGAGCTGCACAAGTGCCACGGAATTGATCTGTCCTTTCTTGAAGCTGGGCCGTGTTTCCGTGTCGAAACCGATTACGGATGATGCCCGGAGTTCATTAATTGCTTTCTCCACTTCGCCGGCCTCCTCGACGAGGCGTATTTCTCCCTGAAATTCCGCTGCGGGAAGCTTTGCAAGCTCCTCTTTTGAAATTGTTACAATAGCGTTTGAAGGGATACTTTTGTCCATAAGGGATTTTTTGCAAATATAATCAAAAATATTTTAGATTTCCCGTGTAAAAGCAAAAAAATATTAAAAAATTATCAAATATGGCAATTGTGCACTCTTTTCAGGGGTTATTGACCAATTATTGGCATTTCAATCCAGAATGGATGATTGAAATTGCGTTCCGCCCAATCACGAAGATATTCTTTGGTGTCGTTGCAGATTGTCGTGTCTTTGTCGAAGTAAGGGTTGTAGATGATTCCAAGCAGGGGAATGCCATAGCTTTTCAATGCCAGAAGGGTGAGAAGCGCGTGATTGATTGACCCGAGCTGCCCGCTTACCACCACAACAGCCGGAAGCTTGCGGTCTCTGACGTAGTCGGCCGTCAGATAGTCGCCCTCAAGCGGCACCATCAGTCCGCCGGCTCCTTCAATGAGAACAACGTCCCATTTCTGAGCAAGATAATTCGTGGCTCTGTCAATGGCCTCGAAATCGATCGGCCGATTATCGATCTTGCTTGCGAGATGTGGTGAACAGGGATAGGAGAATATCTGAGGCGCGGTGATCATCTTCATGTCGTCATCGGTCATTCCTGTTCCCATTATCTCCCTGTGGCGCTCGATATCCTCGCTACGTCCGATATTCCCGGTCTGGATCATTTTCTGGGTTATGCAATTGATTCCCGCATTTCTCATTTCGCGTGCGAGCCATCCTGTCGCGAAGCTTTTCCCAACGTCAGTTCCCGTTCCGGTTACGAAGAGCCTCTCAGGCCATGTGAAATCTTTGATATTCATAATAAACGATTAAGGGGAGAAGAAATTTTCGATCCCTTCCCCCCTGTTGAGTCAATATTTATTTTTTTCGATCACCACGCAAACATCGGATAATCGTTCATCATCTCGTTAACTTCGCGTCTCACTTCTGCAATCACCTTTTCATCATCAGCGTTTGAGAGCACCTTGTCGATGAGTTCGGCAATTTTCTCCATCATGTCTTCCTTGGCGCCTCGTGTAGTGATGGCGGCAGTTCCGAAACGCAGTCCGGAAGTCAGGAAGGGGGAGCGGGTGTCGTATGGCACCATGTTCTTGTTGGCTGTGATGTCGGCTTCAACAAGCACTCTCTCTGCTTTCTTACCACTCATTTCCGGGAATTTCGGGCGGAGATCCACAAGCATGCAGTGGTTATCGGTGCCGTTTGAAATAATCTTGTAGCCACGTTTGATAAGAGCGTCGGCAAGAGCTGCGGCATTTTTCTTCACCTGAAGGGCATATTCCTTCCACTCCGGCTGAAGAGCCTCTCCGAAAGCAACAGCCTTGGCGGCGATCACATGCTCGAGCGGACCACCTTGAACGCCGGGGAAGACTGCGGAATCGAGCAGAGCCGACATTTTCTTGATCTCTCCCTTGGGCGTTTTCTTTCCCCAGGGATTGTCGAAATCCTTACCCATGAGGATAAGACCACCACGCGGTCCACGAAGGGTCTTGTGGGTAGTTGTCGTGACGATATGGGCGTGTTTCACCGGGTTTTCAAGCAATCCGGCAGCGATCAGACCCGCAGGATGTGCCATGTCGACCATAAAGATCGCACCGATCTCGTCGGCGATCTTGCGGATGCGGGCATAATCCCACTCGCGGCTATAGGCGCTGGCTCCGGCGATGATCAGTTTCGGTTTCTCAGTGCGGGCTTTCTCTTCGAGTTCCTCATAGTTCACTCTTCCAGTCTCAGCATCGACGGTGTAGCTGATCGGCTGGAAGTGAAGGCCGGAGAAGTTCACCGGACTGCCGTGGCTGAGGTGTCCTCCGTGGCTGAGATCCATTCCGAGGAATTTGTCGCCGGGCTGGAGACATGCCATGAAGACAGCCATGTTGGCCTGGGCGCCGCTGTGAGGCTGAACGTTTGCCCATTCTGCATCGAAAAGTTTTTTCACTCTTTCAATAGCAAGGTTTTCAGCCTCGTCTACAACCTGACAACCTCCGTAGTAGCGGTGGCCGGGATATCCTTCGGCATATTTGTTTGTGAGGCAGGAGCCCATGGCTCTCATCACCTCGTCGCTGACGAAGTTTTCGCTTGCGATAAGTTCGATTCCGCGGCGCTGACGAAGATGCTCGCGGTCGATTATGTCAAAAACTTTGTTGTCTCTCAACATAGATGAAAGGTTTTAATGTTTTTTGATGGTATTGGATAAAGGTTGGTGTCAACCACCGAAGTTGTCATAGTGGATGGATTCGTCCTCAAAATCCACCCGCAGATATTCCTTTATCTCCTCCAAAGTTACAATCA
>CAYROR010000068.1:0-11040 GCA_964425935.1 uncultured Sangeribacter sp. | reverse complement strand
AGCTTGCGGTCGAGCTGCAGCTCCATGTTGCCGGTTCCCTTGAATTCCTCGAAGATCACTTCGTCCATCTTTGATGAAGTTTCGGTGAGGGCGGTTGCTATAATGGTGAGAGAGCCGCCGTTCTCGATGTTTCGAGCTGCTCCGAAGAATCTCTTGGGACGCTGTAGGGCGTTGGCGTCGACACCGCCCGAAAGAATCTTTCCTGACGCCGGGGACACGGTGTTGAAGGCGCGCGCAAGGCGGGTGATGGAATCAAGCATGATCACTACATCATGGCCACACTCCACAAGTCTTTTAGCTTTTTCAAGCACCATGCCCGCGATCTTTACGTGGCGTTCGGCAGGTTCGTCAAACGTTGAGGCGATCACCTCGGCATTCACGCTTCTCGCCATGTCGGTCACCTCCTCAGGGCGTTCGTCGATGAGGAGCATGATGATATATGTGTCGGGATGATTTTCGGAAATTGCGTTGGCGATGTCTTTGAGAAGAATCGTCTTACCGGTTTTCGGAGGCGCTACAATGAGGGCTCGCTGTCCTTTGCCGATGGGGGCGAACATGTCGACAACCCTTGTTGAAATGTTGGCGTGGTTGCCGCGGGTGATGTTGAATTTCTCATCGGGGAAAAGGGGAACCAGGTGCTCAAACGGAACCCTGTCGCGGATAAGCTCGGGCGACATGCCATTGACTGAAAGCACTTTCACAAGAGGGAAATATTTATCGCCCTCTCTTGGCGGACGAATCGAACCCTCCACGACGTCGCCCGTCTTCAGGCCATATTCCTTAATCTGATTCTGGGTGACGTAGACGTCGTCGGGGCTTCCGAGATAGTTGTAGTCGCTGGAACGGAGGAATCCGTAGCCCTCGTTCATGATCTCAAGGACACCGAAAGTATTGAGGATTCCCTTGAAATCGTAGGGCTGTTCGGCAGGTTGCTGCATCGCTGCAACGTTCTGACCCTGCTGACGCATCATGCGCTGCTGCTTCTTGAGGAAATTCTTCTGCTGTTTAGTCATCGGCTGCTGCGACGTCGCCCCCGGCTCGCGTAGCTGTATGGGTTCGGTCTGGGGCGCGAGCAAAGCGGAGAGATCTTCCTGGGGAGCTTCGTTCTTATGCTGTTTTTGCTGAGGATTCTCCTGCATCTGGCGGGGATCCTGCTTATTGTCGCGCTGGCCACGCGGAGTGAAGGTCTTCCCTTTTGTGGGTGAGAAGAATGAGGTGAGTGAAAGGTTGTCGGCTGCTCCCGGTTTCTGGTTGCGGGGTGTGAAGACTTTCATCTTCGGACGTTCCTGAAGCATCTGTTCCTCTCCGTTATTATCCTGCTGCTCGGGATTCTCAGCATGAGGTTGCTCCTGCTTTTCGCTTTCAGATGATTCAGGTTGCGAACTGGAATCCGTGGTTTCCGCCACAATAGGGAGGTTAGGAATTGCGCCCGGAGTGGTGACTTCCGTGGCGTCAATAGTTGGGGCCGACGTTTCATCCGGAGTTGCCGTCTCTTCTGCGGCATGAGCCTTCTTGCGGCCTCTCTTTGAGGGCTGCTCGGAGTTATCTGCTTGGGAGGCAGTGGAATTCTGGGCGGAGTCGGCGTCAGCAACCGGTTGTTTTGAATCCTCTGTGTTTATCTCGTCGGTTTTGGGCTTCGGCTTCCTTCCGCGACGCTTGGGCGCTTCATCTACGGGCGCGGCTTCCTGAGCCGGTTTCGGTTCCTGATTCTCGGTTTCATTCTTCGGCTTGCGGCCTCGTTTTGCCTTCTGTTCTTTAGGCTGTTTCTTTTTTTCTACTGTTTTGGCCAGGATGTCTTTTGTGTTGACTTCTGACTGCAGGTCAAGTATGGCCTCAATTGTCTTATCTTTCGACAACGAGGTGAGTTTTTTGATGCCCATTGACTCAGCAAGAGCCTTCACTTGGGCCTCATCCATCTGTTCAAGTTCTTCAATGTGGAATTGGGACATATATGGATTTGTTTTATAATTTTATCGCCAGAGATGCAGATTTCCGGTTGATTTGACATAATGCGGTCATACGCGGACACTTTTATCCCTCTGTCGGGGGGATCTTCACTGCTGAATGGCGGTGTTGATTTTTTAATTATAATTTTGGGATTTATATTTGCCTTGTGGATTTGTAAGGCAAAATTCGGAAAGTATAATTACCGTAGGTGTCGTGAAAAAGACCGCTCTTCGGCCTTTCGTCGTGCAAAATTAGATAAAAAATCCGGTTTCTGCAAAATTATTCGATAAATAAATACAATTTACTCCCTCTTAGTTCTATTCTGCCCCCCGGAAGATTCCACCTTCTGACGTCGGATTTCCCGGCTCTTATAGCCGCCAGAATTTCACGTGCGGTAGTGGTGAGCGGCCGGAGTGGTTGAATGAAACGTCTTACGAGCAGTTCAGGACTTGGAAATTCCATTATTGAGGAGATGTGAAGTGGTTTTCCCGCTTCAGGGAGCGCTGCCGCCACGGTTGCTTCCACAACTTTGTTTTCCTCTCTTATATTATGGAGTGTGCGCGAGATGGCGGTGTCCGCTCCGGCCCATCTGGTGCGTAGGGCCGGGAAAATCTCATTACGCAGAAAATTCCTTCTGTAGTCAGATGAGAGGTTGGAGGAGTCTGTCACGTAGCCTAAGCCAATATTTTCAAGATATTCAAGGATCTCTTTCCGTGAAACTTCGAGAAGGGGGCGGATCACTGTGCCATTGTCTGGGGCCATTCCCCGCAGTCCGGTGGTGCCAGATCCTCGCAAAAGATTAAGAAACAAGGTCTCTGCATTGTCGTCGGAATTGTGGCCGGTTGCAACACGCTGGAATCCAAATTTTTCCAGAAGTGTGGAAAACCATCTGTAGCGGAGTTCCCGGCAGGCCATTTCAATTGACGTCCCTTTATGCAGTTTCATGTATTCAGCAACATTGAAATCGGTCTTTATCAGATCGACGCCAAGTCTCACGCAAAGTTTCTCAACCTCAAGTTCGTCACGCCGGCTCTCTTCTCCGCGAAGATGGAAATTGCAGTGGGCTGCCATAAGATCTATTCCTGAAACCGAACGGAGAGCAGAAAGGAGCGCCACACTGTCGGGGCCGCCGCTCACGGCCGCAAGAACCCGGGTTGCTCCGGCACGCTTTAGTGCTTCTCCAACAGCCTTTTCTATTTTCTTTGAAGTGGATGCCGACATCATGATGGAATTTTGTTTCCGCGAAATTAAAAAAAGATTGCCAATTCTGCATACTTTTTCCTCTTTTCTTTGTTATATGAGTGAAGGCACTTTCAAAACCGATGTTCTTGTCGGGTTTGGGAAAACCTTCGGGAATTAAATAATAGTATAAATCAAAAAAATTGAAATAATTATGGCAAAAGAATGGATCTGCACCGTGTGCGGATATGTGGCAGAAGGCGAGAATCCACCGGCAAAGTGTCCTCAGTGTGGTGTTCCGGCATCGAAGTTCAAGGAGCTTGATCAGAAAGAACTCCTTCAGTTCGTGACGGAGCACGTTGTCGGCGTGGCTAAGGATGCCGATGAGGAAATGAAGAAAGATCTTAACAACCATTTCCTTGGAGAGTGCACTGAGGTCGGCATGTATCTCGCAATGTCTCGTCAGGCTGACCGCGAGGGATATCCCGAGATAGCTGACGCTTTCAAGCGTTATGCTCTCGAAGAGGCTGAGCATGCAGCCAAGTTTGCTGAACTTCTCGGCGACATGGTTTGGGACACCAAGACAAACCTTGAGAAGCGTATGCAGGCAGAGGCAGGCGCCAATGCCGACAAGATGCGTATCGCCAAGAATGCCAAGGCCAACAACCAGGATGCAATCCATGACACCGTTCATGAGATGGCTAAAGACGAGGCTCGCCATGGTCAGGGCTTCGAGGGTCTTTACAAGCGATTCTTCGGCAACAAGAAGTGATAATCCCTGCGGAATGTCGCTTCCGGTTTTATAAAAGAAATGATTACGGCCTGTTGCGGTTTCTACGTAGCAAGCCGTTTTCTTTTATCGGGGCTATTCCGTGAATCTTCGAGATGAATGGGAAGAATCCTTGCTATCGACTATGGAAGGAAGCGTTGTGGTGTGGCTGTGACCGACATTCTTCAGATCAGCGCCAACGGTCTTCCTACAGTCCGCACATGCGATCTTATTATATATATTAAGGAGTATTGTGCAAGAGAGCCGGTTGATCTGATTGTAGTGGGCCTCCCACTCGACATGAAAGGGAATGAAAGCGAGAGCATGCGCTACATCCGTCCCTTCCTTGCCAATTTAAAAAAGGAGATGCCGGATATGAAGGTTGAACTTCATGATGAACGTTTCACATCCGTCATCGCTCATCGGGAGATGATTGCTGGAGGATTCACTAAGAAACAGCGGCAGGAGAAGGGAAGGGCGGATGAAATGGCTGCAGTGATCATCCTTACATCCTATCTTGATTCCAGACATTGAAAGATCAGAAAAAATCACGCGATAAACTGCTTATTGCGTGATTTTTTATTATTTTGTCATTTTGTTCGAATTTTTTATTGACTTTGTGTCTATAATGAGATTTTTTTTAACATTAGTGATTAATTGATGGGGTGAAAATTTCATTTTTCCATTCCATTATGGTTTCGTGTGTGCCTGGGAACGTAATATTTCTCGATTTGTGACATTGAAACATGTTAAAAAACATGCCGACGTTTGGTTGGAAACTAAAAAAATCTTAATTTTGCGGAAATTTATTGGTTCTACAGATATTTTAACGTTTGTGGCGGATGCCTGAACACTCGCAAGAGTTCGCCTCAAATCTAAAATAAGGAAAAAGGATTTACATCAATAATAACTTATCTCAAAATTATTAAAGTATGAGAAAACTGTTTTTAATCATCATGGCGCTGATGGCGTGCACGCTGGGTCTCCAGGCTCAGAACGTGACTTTCCATGGCACTGTGGTTGACGCAACGACCGATGAACCGCTGGTCGGTGCGACAGTGATGCCTATCGGAGGTGGTCAGGGAGCGGCCACTGACGTCGACGGCAAATTCACTCTCAAGGTTCCTTCAAAAGTGAAGGAAGTTCAGGTCTCCTACATCGGATACCACACCGTTAAGGTGCCTCTTGAGAACAATATGGTAGTTCGTCTCCAGACCACTGACCAGACTCTTGACGACGTGATGGTCGTTGCGTTCGGTACTACAACAAAGGAGGCTTTCACCGGTTCCGCGGCAGTCGTAAACGCTGACGACATCAAGAAACACACCACTACAAATATTGCTGATGCTCTTGTCGGTTCTGTCCCCGGACTCCAGATGCGTTCAACAACCGGAGCTCCCGGTTCCTCACAGGGCAATATCACTATTCGTGGTATCTCCTCTCTTTATTCAAATATACAGCCACTCATCATCGTAGACGGCGCTCCTTACACTGCCAGCCTCTCCAACATCCCCCAGAACGACATCGCTTCTGTCAGCGTTCTTAAGGATGCCGCTTCGGCAGCTCTTTACGGTGCGCGAGGTGCCGCCGGTGTGATCATCATCACCACAAAGCGTGGTCAGAAAAAAGATGCGGAGGTCTATATTAACGCCAAATGGGGTAACAATACCCGTGCCGTTCAGGATTACGATGTAATTACTGATCCTGCTGAGTATTACGAGGCCTACTATGCTTCTGTCTACAACTACTACTTCTATCGACAGGGGATGCAGGCAGCTCAGGCAAATGCCAAGGCCAACACCCACATGATGAACAACCTTGTGTATAATGCCTATACCCTACCTGAGGGTCAGAGCCTTATTGGAATGGATGGTAAACTCAATCCGAACGCTACTCTTGGAAACAAATATATGTTCAATGGTCAGACACGATATCTGATCCCCGACAACTGGACAGATGAGGCTTATAAGAACGGCTTCCGTCAGGAATATAATATGTCGGTCAACGGCGGCACAGACCGTTCCAGTTTTTATGCCTCTCTCAACTATCTTGGAGAGGAGGGTATCTTGAAACCTTCGAAGTTTGATCGCGTCAGCGGTCGTGTTCGCGCGGATTATCAGGCCAAGAGTTGGTTGAAGGTAGGCGCTAACGTAGGCTACACCCATTCGAAAAATGTGGGCAACGCCGGTTTCTCCACTTCTTCCCTCAGTGCAGGCAACGTTCAATATCACGCTTCCATGATCGCTCCTATCTATCCTCTTTTTGTCAGAGGTTATGATGAGAGTGGAAATCCGTTTATCTATAAAGAGGCAAACGGTCTGCCGAAATATGACTATGGTGTGGCAACATACTATACGAAATCGCGTCCATTCTCCGCTCCCGGCAATGGTCTCGGACTTCAACGTGTTGATGAATATTATACGATCGGCGATCAGTTGAATGCCACTCTCAATGGAACCCTGACATTCACCGATTATCTCAAGCTTGATGTTGTCAGCAACGTTACCTGGGGACAGTCACGCGTGACAGATTATGGATCAATGTATAATCCGATGAATGCCAATGTCAATGGTAAACTTGGCAAATCTGTAACCAATACTATCCGCACCAACAACACTCAGACTCTCACCTTCGATAAGATGTTTGGCGAGCATTCACTCAATGTAATGCTTGGTCATGAATATTTCCGCACGGACCAGACCTACCTTTATGCTTACGGTGAGGGTGGTTTCTCCCCCTCTATTCTTGAGCTTGATGCATTTGCAAACAGAATGTTCAATTCCTCTTCCAATAAGACCCGTTACAATGTAGAGGGCTGGTTTGGCAGCGTGCAGTATAACTTCCTTCAGAAGTATTATGCTTCAGCATCTTATCGCCGCGATGCTTCCTCCTACTTTGCGAAAGGCCACCGCTGGGGTAACTTCTGGAGCGTCGGAGCTGCCTGGATCCTCACAAAGGAAAATTTCATGGATGGCACCCGCGACTGGCTGGATTTCGCTAAGCTGAAATTCTCAATCGGACAGCAGGGTAATGACAAGGTACGTGGAGGTTACTACACATGGACTGATATGTATAACCTCTCGATTGCAAGTCCGACGACAATGTCGCCGATCTTCAACATGGGCTTCGGAAATCCCGATATCTCTTGGGAGACAACTACAAACCTCAACCTCGGTCTTGAATTCGGATTCCTCGGTAACCGTCTGAGCGGTAGCTTCGATTTCTATAATAAGAAAACTACCGACCTTCTTTTCTGGATCTCAGTTCCGGAGACCACCGGAGGCCGTGGCTACTACGGCAACATGGGCGACATCCGCAACACCGGTATTGAGCTCACGCTTAACGCAACTCCTGTCAAGACTCAGGATTTCGAGTGGACAGTCAGCGGCAATATTTCTCATAATGTCGGAAAGATTCTTAAACTCCCATACGCTAAACTTGTGAAGGAAAGAGATCCTCAAACCGGTGAGATTGTAAAGAACTATGGTGGTTTCTATGAATCTCCCTATTGGTATTCCATCGGTGGTGAAATCTATAATTACATGACTCTTTGCTACGCCGGAGTTGATGATCAGGGACAGTCTCTCTATTATTACGACCCGAATCTCTTGGATGATGATGGAGCAATGAAGACAAACGTTCCCGGAACGATCAAGGATAAGAGGTATGTGACTACAAATGCCGGTGAAGCATCACGTTATACTATCGGAAGCGTTCTTCCGAAGGCATTCGGAGGTTTCAGCACCACGATCAACTATAAGTGGTTTGATTTCACAGCCACCTTCGACTATCAGATCGGAGGAAAGGTTTATGACAGCCGTTATGCTTCACTCATGGGTCCCAACACCAGCCTTGATGCAAATAATCCGAGCGGTGGTTCCAACTTCCACAAGGATTGGGTGAAGAGCTGGAGTCCCGACAACACCACGAGTGAACTTCCCCGCTGGCAGATCGGCGACACCAACGGCAACATGGGTTGCGACCGTTATATGACAAACGCAAGTTATCTCAACTTCCAGTCGTTCACCGTAGGTTTCACCGTGCCTAAATTCTGCAAAGAGATTTCAAAACTCCGTGTCTATGTTGCCGGCGAGAATCTTTGCTTCTGGTCAGCACGCAAGGGTCTCGACCCGAGATATGCATTTGATGGAAACACTTCACTCGGTGCCTACTCACCTATGCGTACGATTTCCGGCGGTCTTGAGGTTGCGTTCTGACAATGATTTAAATCATACAAAAGAATTAAAAATGAAGAAAATTTCAATCATAATAGCTGGGGCAACCTTGCTCGGTTTCAATTCCTGCATTCAGGAATTCGAACCTCAGGGGGGATCTGTTTCACAGAGTCAGGCTGTAGATGCTCCGAATTCATATTCGAATTTCGTGGACGCTCTCACCTCCAATATATCCGGTAAGTTCGTTTTCTCCTCCAATAAGCAGGCTAACGACTTCGGTTATTCATCGCTTTATCTGATGCGCGATGTGATGGGCAATGATATGGTTGCTATCAACAACAACTGGTTCAGCACATGGTATCAGTGTGGTGTTGGTCTCGCTCCTATCTATCTGAACTGCCAGTATCCCCTCACATTCTACTACACTCAGATCAAGGCCTGCAACACAGTGCTCAAACTCTCAGGAGAGAATCCAGAGACCGAAGAACTCATTCAGGGTGCCGGTCTGGCACACTGTCTGCGTGGGATGTGGTATCTTGAGATCGCTCAGATGTTTTCTCAGAAAACATACGCTGCAGACAAGGAGGCTCCTACCGCACCGATTATCCGCGACAACCTCAACCTTACCGAGGCCACGATGAATCCTCGTGCCACAAACGAGGAGATGTATAAGTTCATTTTTGAGGATCTGGATGCTGCTGAAGAGATGCTTAAGGATTATACACGTCCCAATAAGTATATGCCAGACCTGAGCGTTGTCTACGGCCTTAAGGCCCGTGCTTATCTTCTCACGGAAGATTGGGCGAATGCCGAGAAATATGCCAAACTCGCTCAGAATGGTTATACCATCATGAATGAGGCTCAGTATACTGACCGTAATCAGGGCTTCAACAACTGCAACTCCAATAATGCCTGGATGTTTGCCATGACTTTTAAGGCTAACGATGAAACTATCACCTATAATGACGGTGACAACTGCTGGGGCACATGGATGATCTGCGAATTCCCTGCCGGAAAGGATACCGATCTCGGTTATTATAATAACTATGGTGGTGCCAATTACATGGACCGTCATTTATATGAGACCATACCTTCAACCGACTTCCGCAAGAAATGTTTCGTTGACTTCTCACTTGATGAGATGGAAACAAAAGAGGAGATTGTCGAGGCTCTCAAGGCTTATTCTGATGTTCCTGAATACGTGTTTGCGACAGGTGCGGTTCAGGGAGCATACGGTGGTATGCCTATGAAGTTCCGTTCTAAAGATGGCAACCACACTACAAACCAGGTGGGATATTGTGTCGACGTTCCTATCATGCGTGTTGAGGAGATGGTTCTCATTGAGGCGGAAGCAGCCGGCCGACAGAATGAGGCTCGTGGAATCCAGCTTCTCACGGAATTTGCTAAAACCCGCGATGCTGAATATGTATATGGCACCCATACTGATGCCTATTATAACTATAGCACTCCGCAGTTCATCAACGAAATCTGGTGGCAGCGTCGTGCTGAATTCTGGGGAGAAGGCATTGCAACATTTGATATCAAGCGTCTGCAGAAAGGCATAATCAGAAGCTATCCTGAAACCAACCATGTGTCTGGATATCGCTGGAATCTTCAAACAACTCCGCAATGGATGACCTATTGCTTCGTTCAGACCGAGAGTAACTATAACGACGCTCTGATCAACAACCCGACACCTATTGCTCCGACAGAGGATTCTCCCGAATTTTCGTGGTAAGAGTTTGTAACAAGCAAAAATGATTCAAAAATGAAAAAACTGATATATTCACTTTTGGCACTTCCCGTTCTTCTTATGGGATCGTGTAAAGAGGATATGGGCACAGATCCCGGAACAGATCCGAATCCTGCCGTAACCCTCTATACTTACGCGCCGGCTGATGAAAATCTTAATCCGGACAATGACGTTACCGTTCGTTTTGCAACCAATAGCGCCACCCGCGAGGTTTATTATCTTATCGAGGATGCAGCTGAGGTTGACAAAGCTCTGGAAACCGGCAGCGAGGACTCCTACGTTCAGAAAGTCCTTAATAGTGGCACAAAGATTTCCGTTAATGGAGCAGAGAATGTTGAGGTAGATGTCACAGGCATCACCGGCCTCAAGTATATTCTTGCAGTGGCTTCGAATGGAGGAACCAGTCATAAACTGAGCAAGATTGCATTCAGAGGACTTGAGTGGGAATATGTTCTTGACGGAACCCTCTACTATGGAGTCTCCTTTGTGCCTAATCAAGGAGCTTATGGTTCACTTGAAGTGTGCACAACCGACAAGAATCTTTATAGAATTAAAGACGCTTTCGGAGCAGGATATAATCTGAAAATGGAGCTTCTCGCTGATAAGAAAGGTAAGGATGAGGATGGTGAATACGTCCTTTTCCGCGTGCCTCTTCAGAAGACTCCGTTTAGGGTTTCCCTCGCAGACGGAACAACTCACGATCTGAGTGTTGAAGACGTTGGATATTGGCAAGGCAATGCCTCTTTCAACACATCTGAATCAGGCTACCATTGTATGTTCTATCCAGCAGATGGATATGCGATCATCAATCTTGCATGGATGCTTGAAGATGGAAGATGCGTAGGATATGGCGAGATGAACGCCAATACATCTCAGTTTGTTCCGAACGAGTGAAAAATCCGAGCAAAGATTTTAATGAAAGAAAAATATTTTTTAATTTTGTATAATAATGTAAATTCAACTAAAGTCAAATTATTCCCGAATGATCATTTGAACTGTTGAAAAAGATTCTTAAAGGTTCACAAGAGGAGGAGATTGCTTTTGCGGTCTCCTCCTCAAGTTTTACTAAGTGTGTGGCCGCTTTTGTTCCACAATTACTATTACCGTACTCGAGGCCTGATACGCCTCAAATTGCTTTAAGATCGAAAAAAGTAGTGGGAATAAAGTAAACGGCCCAAACTCCGCGAGACACCGGCTCAATCCCTGATACCTTCAGG
>CAYROR010000067.1:0-11104 GCA_964425935.1 uncultured Sangeribacter sp. | reverse complement strand
CTGAAAAATCTCTAATTCGATATTAAATTTTATTTATTCTGATGCGGTTGCCCTGCAAAGAGAATGGCAATGTTGCGAGAAATGTTTACACTGCCTCTGGTAGAAAAATACAAATCTTTGTTTAAGGGCACTGACGTTGACTTTGTGGCGCTTGGTTCGTTACTGATTGGAGGGTTATATTATCTTAACCTGCACAAAGAGCGCTCCTCATTCTGCGACATAGATATGACAAAAGAGGATGATATAGAGCGCGTAAACAATGCTATAGAAGGTTTTGCAGATATTATGTTCTCTTTTATTGAACAAAGAAACAGAGATCAGGATATTGCAAAAAGGATGCGAGCCAACGGAATTGACGAGCAGACGATCCAAAAATGTTTATGGCCTTAATCATTTTTCATAGGAGGAGGGGAAGGAGAGAGGTGGCGCGTTTTTTTTGAATAGAGAGGGGAATTTACGGGAAATTTTTTGTAATTTCGCAAGATAAAGGGCCTTCACGGGTTTTTAGCCCGAAAGAGAGAGGCCGGACCAATAAAGCAAAGCAATGATAGAAAGAATCAACCGTCTTAAAGAGGAGGTAGCTTCGGCGTTGGCTTCGACTCCGGAAGCAGTGGAGGAACTCCGCATAAAATATTTGAGTAAAAAGGGAGCGTTGTCAGCACTGATGGCTGATTTCCGCAATGTGCCCGCCGATCAGAAACGCGAGATGGGGCAGAAACTCAATGAACTGAAGACCTTCGTCACCGACCGGATAAACAACCTTAAGGAGCAACTCGCGTCGCTCACCGACAAAGAAGCTTCGGCAATCGACCTCACAAGGAGCGCCACCCCTCTACCTGTGGGTTCGCGCCATCCGCTCTCGATCGTGAAAGATGACATTATCCGCATTTTCGGCGGCATGGGCTTCACGATTGCCGAGGGTCCGGAAATCGAAGATGACTGGCACGTTTTCTCATCTCTAAATTTCCCGGCAGACCATCCTGCCCGCGACATGCAGGACACATTCTTTATCACCCGCAATCCGGTGGACGTGCTTTTGCGTACCCACACCTCCTCCGTTCAGACCAGAGTGATGGAACATGCTCAGCCCCCGATCAGGATCGTATGCCCCGGCCGGGTATATCGCAACGAAGCAATCTCAGCCCGCGCCCACTGCTTCTTCCATCAGGTGGAGGGCCTTTATATCGACATGAATGTCTCTTTCGCAGACCTGAAGCAGGTTCTTCTCCTCTTCGCCCGGGAAATGTTTGGCTCGGAGACGAAGATCCGTTTGCGTCCCTCATATTTCCCATTCACGGAACCATCAGCGGAAATGGACATCAGCTGCGACCTTTGCGGCGGAAAGGGATGCGCATTCTGCAAAGGCACCGGCTGGGTCGAGATTCTCGGATGTGGAATGGTCGATCCGAATGTGCTTGAAGCGTGTGGAATAGATTCCAAGGTGTATTCAGGTTATGCTTTCGGAATGGGAGTGGAGAGGATCACGAATCTGAAATACAGGGTGAAAGACCTCCGCATGTTCAGCGAGAACGATGTGCGTTTCCTCGCGGAGTTTGAATCCGCCCGTTAAACTCCTTTCATGACGACAGAAGAGAGATACAACTCAATATTGTCTTGGTTTTCGGAGAATGTGCCCTCTCCGGAAACCGAGCTTCATTATGACACCCCCTTTCATCTGCTGCTTGCGGTGATACTTTCGGCTCAGTGTACGGACAAACGTGTCAACATGGTGACTCCTGCTTTGTTTGAGGCTTATCCGGATCCGCAATCGCTCGCCAAAGCAAGGGAGGAAGACGTTTTCCAATATATCCGCAGCGTAACTTTCCCCAACAACAAGACGCGCCATCTGATAAATGCCGCGAAAGTTCTTGTGGAGGAATTTGGCGGGGAGATGCCTTCCGATATCGATAACCTCATGAAGCTCCCTGGTGTTGGCCGCAAGACTGCCAACGTCATGCTCGCGGTGGTGTGGGACAAGGCTGCAATGGCTGTTGATACGCACGTGTTCCGGGTGAGCAACCGATTGGGACTGACCGACAATTCAAAGACTCCGCTTGCCACAGAGAAGACCCTCATGAAGTATATCCCGGCTGAAATAGTTCCTAAGGCTCATCATTGGCTCATACTTCACGGACGCTACGTTTGCAAGGCCAGAAAACCGGAATGTCTTGACTGCGGATTGCGCCCCTGGTGTAAAACCTTCCGGCAGGAGAAAGACTGAAAATGCAACATAATAAAGATGGAAGAGGGATGATCTGCGTGGCTCATCCCTCTTCCATCTTTATTATGTCTGATTCATCAGGCGGTTACTTCGTATAAAGGAACCGCTTGATGCTTCGTTTCGGAGTCTTTTCAAATTCATCCTCCATGATCCGGATCTCCTTGATCTGATTGTAGGACTCCAGTTTGGAATTGATCGGTTTCAGGAGCGCCACAATCCTGTCGTTGGTGGAATTTCTGGAAAGGTCGTCTTTCGCGGCGGCCTCATAGTCGGGATGGATGAGAGCCACGAGTTTCCCGCCGTCGTCGATCACAAGGGATTCGTTGACGTAGGGCATGTTGTTGATCACCTGCTCAATCTCCTCCGGATAGATATTCTGTCCCGAGGGACCAAGGATCATTGTCTTCGATCTCCCGGAGATGGCAATCAGGCCGTCGGGCGCAATCGTTCCCATGTCGCCGGTGTTCATCCAACCGTCGTTATTGCGGAATGCCTCTGCCGTAGCTTCCGGATTCTTGAAATAACCCTTCATCACGTTGGCTCCTTTCACGAGTATATCGCCCGGAATGCGGGATGGATCGGGAGAATCGATCTTCACTTCCATACGGTCTACAATGCGGCCTACGGTGTGGGGTCGTGTCTCCTGAGGAGGAGCGTAGGTTATGAGAGGTCCGCATTCTGTCATTCCATAGCCCACCGTGATAGGGAACTTGATTTCCGTGAGGAGCTTCTCAACCTCAGCGTTGAGTGGCGCGCCGCCGATGATGAGCTGTTTCACCTCTCCTCCGAAAACATCGATGAGCGCGGCCCTCACTTTGGCGAGAATCCGTTGTCTCACAATCGGCAGATGGAGAAGAAATCTCATCATGGGGGTCTGGAGCTTCGGGAAAACCTTTGAACGGATTATCTTTTCAAGCACCAAAGGAACGGTTATTATAAGTTTCGGGCGCACCTGGGCAAATGCCTTCAGGATTACAGCCGGTGATGGCGCTTTGGTGATGAAGCAGCAGTGGCAACCCTTTACGAGAGGATGAAGCATCTCGATCACCATTCCGTAGAGATGGCCGAGAGGGAGCATGTTGACCATGCCGTCGCCGGGTTTGAGGAATGTCAGATGTTCGATGCAATAGATAATGTTGCTCCAGATGCTGCGATAGGGGAGCATCACTCCCTTTGAGGCGCCTGTGGAGCCGGAGGTGTAGTTTATCAGGCAGAGATCTTCCGGCTGATCGCGGTAGTATGCTATATCGTCGGCAGAGAAACTATGGGGGAATTTTTTGCCGAATTCCTCATTCAGATCATCAAATCTGTCAGACAATTCTTTTTTTCTCGACAGGGGGAGGACCTTCTCATTCAGGATGTAAATCCCTTCGATTGCAGGAATCTGCCCGGTGTCAAGGTTGTCGAAGATTTTCCTGTCGGCGAAAAGGAAACGGGATTCGCTGTGGTTGAGAATATGGAGAATATTGTCGGGCTTGAATTCATGGAGCACCGGCACGGCCGTCATTCCCGACGTGAGACATGCAATGAATGCGACTGCCCAGTCTGATGAGTTCTTTCCGCAGAGCGCAACTTTATCGCCCGGTTTCAGCCCTGCGCCTTCGAAAAGTATGTGGATTTTTTCTATGGCTTCGGCGAGTTCTGAAAAAGTGTAGCTCGCCCCTCCGAGATCGGAAAGCGCCATAAGATTCCAGTTTTTCTTCACTGCGGCCTCGATAATACTGTTGAGAGATTCAGGGCCATAGGGTTTAAGTGATTTTTCTTCAGTCATAATTAATAGTGCGAGGAGGTGTGAATGTGTGGAATGAAAAAAGAGCCGAGATAGTGCTGTTTGCCACTCCCGGCTCTTTCTCCTCTTTCTATATAACTGATTATTTGTTCTGAATGTTCAGATCTTCGAGTCTTTTGCGTATCTGAGCCACATTCTCACCCCGGGAGATGATTGTTCCGTCGGGGCCGATCAGCAGATGATGTGGAATTCCTGAAAAACCATAGACGTCGTAAGGGCGTCGCTGGGTGTTGAATACCACCGGCCAAACGATGTTATGCTTGTTGATGGCGGCTTTGGAGTCTTCAGGACTGTCTCTGACAGCCACACCAACGATCTGGAGTCCTAATGGAGCGAAATCGTTGTAGAGGGCGATAAGCTCGGGAATCTCCTTGATGCAGTAGGGACACCATGATGCCCAGAAGTCGACAATGTTGTAGTTGCCGGGTTTCACGTAGGCAGAAAGCATCACCGGGTTTCCGTCGGCATCTTCACCATCGAGGTCGGTGTAGGTTTTCCCGGGAGCGGTGGCATCGCGAAGGGAGGCAAGCTGAAGATAGCGCTGCGTCTTCGGGGAATTCTTTATTCCTTCGGGAGCTGTGGCCAGGAGACTGTCGGAGGTCTGACGGTCGGCATATCTGATCCATTCGATTCCGAAATAGGAGCCGAGCGGATTGCCGCTGTTGTCGTTGTAGGCTGTGCGCGCGAAGTCAACGTAGGCCGGAGTGTCATCAAGATCCTCGATAGAGTCGAGGGTGGTGAGAAGGGCGGCGAACTTATCGTTGAGCGGAGTCCCGACAGCTGCGTTGGTCGAGTCGTTGACGAAAGCCGTGCCACTCTCGGTGATGTAGAAGGCGCGGGTGCGACCGTCGATGAGCAATGCTGAAAACACGGGTTCTCCCTCAGGGAGTTCAATCACTGCGTTTCCGTTTTCAATCACGGCCGTGGCGATGCTCGTGGAGTCGAGGAAATTGATGAGTTCCACAGTTTGCCCTTCAAATTTCTCAGACATGGAGATGTCGAGACGCGGATTCTTGGAGCATGCCGCCATGATGAGAAGAGCGGAGGCGCATCCGATTGTGATTATGGGTTGTTTCATGTCTTGCATTTTTTATGAAGAGAGACATTTCATTCGTAACGAAAAGGTCTCTGGATACCGTTATTTCTTCGGAGCCTTAACCATTTTCCTGACTTGGGGAAGGATGAGGTTTTCCATGATCTCATAGCCCTTGGCGTTGGGATGGACGCCGTCGCCTGAATATGCGGCATCCATGCGTGTGCCGTCTTCTGAAACGAGGCTTGAGAAATAGTCGACGTAAGGAATCTTATGCTCTTTCGCATAGTTTTTCAAAAGATTGTTGAGCGAAACGATCTTCTGCATGGCATCCTTTATCGAAGGATTCCATCCGAAGCCTCCTGCGGGGAGAGTGGAGGTCATGATCACTTTTATTCCGTTGGCCTGAGCCATCTCCACCATGGAGATGATGTTTTCAAATGAATGGCGCTCATCATAGGCACAGGTGTTTTCAGCCACATCGTTTGTGGCGGCATTGATAACCACGGCAGCCGGCTTGAGATTTATGACGTCGTCGCGGAAGCGGAGAAGAAACTGATAGGTGGTCTGGCCGGAGATGCCTCTTCCCACAAAGTCGTTTTCTGAGAAGAATTCGGGTCGGGCGGTGGGCCACCCTTCGGTGATCGAGTTGCCGAAAAATACTACCCGCGACGGATCGTTGGGTTTCTCTTTCATGAGTTCTGCATTCCGGGATGCATAGGCTTTATAGTTGGGCCAGTTCCAGTCGTTCTGGGCGAAGGCAGATGTGGCGGAAAGAACTGCCACAATGAAAAGAATTCGTTTGAGCATGATGTGAAATTTAAGGTTATTTAATTGTGTCGGTTATTTTTGTGGAGAGGGGGGAGCATCTTCCTCATCCGGAGGATTACGTTTTCAACCGGATCGGAAGCGATCACGAGGGTGGTGGCTATCACTATCAGCATTCCGCCAACCACATCCGTGGGGGTGATTCCCTGATTAAGCACCGTCACGCTGAGGATCACGGCAGTCACCGGTTCAAGAGCTCCGAAGATGGCAGTAGGGGTAGAGCCGATGATATTGATGGCGATGGTGGTGCAGCAAAGGGAGATGATTGTTGGAACCACGGCGAGAGCCACAAGATTGCCCCAGCCGATGGCTTCAGCGGGGAGAGTGAGGCTGGTCCCGATTCCGATCATGAAAATGAATACGACGGAACCGAAGGCAATGACGTAGAACAACAGTTTTATTGTCGACATCCCGTGGAGAGTCTTGGAGACGTTGATCATGACGAGATAAAGGGCGTAGGTGAGAGATGAGATCATGACGAGCACGAACCCGAAGCCTGACGGAGCGTCGCCGGGCTCACCTTTCATGAGCAGAAACAGCCCGACGCCCATAAGCAGCAGGCATATTCCTGTGGAGGTCTTGAACTTCTCATGAAAGAAGAATGTCATCATCACGGCCACAAGAATAGGATAGACAAACAGGAGGGTAGAGGCCACTCCTGAATTCATGTAGTTATAGCTTTCAAAAAGGGTAAGCGAAGAGATGCCCATCAGGATTCCGAGAATTCCGAGCGGGATTATCTCTGCTTTCCGGATAGCCAGCGAACGTCCTCTGAAGAGGAGCATGGCAGCCAGGATGGGGAGACTGAGCAAATATCTGAAGAGAAGCACCGACGTGGGATTCATCCCTGTCTCATACAGAGGCACGGCAAAGGCAGGGTTTGTTCCGTAGGCGGCTGCCGCGATGGCAGCGGCAATGTATCCTTTTGCTTTCATTTCAGAATTTTATCTCTTGCTGACGATGCTCCTTCTGTTTTTTCATTTTTATTTTCATCGTGTCGAATCCCTTCCCATAGACACCATTGACATTTGCCTGGGTTATGAACGCGTTTTCATCCACCCCCTTCACGATCCTGAAGATGGTGACGCTTTCAATTTTACGACACCAGACCATCAGGATCTTGACGGAATGTTTCGTATACCATCCGGTGCCGTCGAGAACGGTGACTCCGCGCTGAGCCTCGCGGTTGATCTTGTCGGCGATCTCTTCCCATTTGGTGGAGAAGATGATGAATTGGGTAGCCTGACGGTTGGTGTTGATGATCATGTCAGTGACGTAGGAAACCACGAAGGTGACCACCAGACCGTAGACAATCAACGGCACCCTCATTTCAAGACGCTCCTCAAAGGTGCCGTCGTAGGGGAGAAGGATGGAACAGGTCACGATGAACATGTCGACATAAATCATCGTGCGTCCGATGCTCACGTTGCTCACCTTTGAAACCATTGCGGCCACGATGTCGGTGCCTCCGGAGCTACCGTTGTGGACAAAGACTGTGCCGATTCCAAGTCCGCACAGGATGCCGCCGAGGATGGCGCTCATCGAGATGTCGGCAATGATGGGATGTCCGAGGTTCATGAAGAAATTCTCGAAAATGCCGATGCCGAGCGAGAGAACGGTGGCTCCGAAGATGGTGCGCGTGACAAACGTTTTCCCCACGATGCGGAAGGCGAACGCAAGGAGAATCAGGTTGGCTACATATTGGGTGACCGCAACAGGGATCAAAGTGCCCGAAGCGAAATAGACCAGTGTGCCCACACCGCTGAGGCCACCGATTACAATGCTGTGGGGAAGGATAAACGCTGTGAATCCTATCGCATAAAGCAGAAGCCCGAACACGATGCCTGAGTAGTCGCGGAGGTTGACCATCAGTTTATTCCTGTCTGTTATAGCCATCTTTTTTGGGAATTGTTATTGTTTTTGGATTATTCTTTGGGAATTTTACGCAAATTTAAGTAATAAATTTCAATTCCGGACTTTTTTTTCTAATTTTGCCTGCATGAAAAGTTTCATATTCACGATAAGTTTGAATTTTATGAAAATATCAAGGATCCTCGTTTTGTCATTTCTCCTCTCTTTTTGCTGCTTCAGCGCCGGCGCGCAGGAGTTTCTTTCAGCCGAACCTTCCGGAAATCTGATCAGTCTCGGATTCAGAGTCGGAGCAAATTCCTCAATCCGCACTTTCAGCAGGGATTATTTTCGCCAATGGAACGTAGACAGTTGGGGCACAGGTGTTGACGCCGGTTTCGTGCTTGATCTGAATATCCGCGATTTCTTCGCTCTTCAGCCGGGTGTGTTTTTCGAATCGCGGTCTGGAAATTATGCGTATGCACAGGATTATTTCGATTATAGCGGCGAAAAACAGGAATTTACTGAAATGGGACGCTACCGCACCTATAATATGGTTATCCCCGTCATGTTTTCTTTCCGGTTTAATCTTTCCCCCACGGTGAGATGGATAGCGGAGGCGGGACCCTATGCGCAGTTCATGCTTCATTCTACTGACAAAAACAAGATTATTGTCCCCAACGTGCAGCCGGATGCGTCGACACAGGTCAATCCTGCGATCGCACATGCCAATTCCCTCGACGGAGGCCTGAAAATTGGAGCCGGTTTCTCCCTGAAGCGCACCTATTCATTTTATCTCCATTATATGGCAGGAGCGAGAAAAGCCTGGAAAGTTCCCCACGAGGGTGGGCGCAACAAGGCATGGGTGTTTTCGCTCGGCTATGACTTCTGACTTATCAAGCCAAGTATTTTTTCGCAGTTGACTTCCGCCGGAATGGAAAAATCAAGCGGGGTCATCTCTTTGTCGCGTCTGTTCCAGGTGAGTTGCTTCTTGGCATAGACGCGAGTGTTTTTCTGCATCCTTGCCACTGCCTCGGGCAATGTCATCTCTCCATCGAAATAACTGAACATCTCTTTCATCCCGACCGTGTTGAGGGAATTGAGATGACGAAGATGGAAAACGGCTCTCGCTTCCTCCTCAAGGCCGGCCTTGATCATGCCCTCAGCCCTCCTGTTGATCCTCTCAAAAAGAAGCTCTCTCTCCCCGTCAAGAAGAAATTTCACAATCCTGAATGGGCGGGGCGTGCGCTCCCCCGTAAGTAGGGAGCTGTAGGGTCTACCGGCCTGACGCGACACCTCGATGGCATGAAACACTCGTTTCATGTTCCGGAGATCCGCTTTCTCATAATAAGCAGGATCTACAGCCTTCAGCTCCGAAAGGAGCCATGTGTCGCCATGGTCTTTCCATTCGTTTGTGAGCTCCATGCGGATGGTTTCGGCTACTGTTGGAAGATTGTCCATGCCGTTGCAGAGGGCATCGACATACATCATCGATCCCCCGCATACCACAACGGTTTCCCTCTCTTCCATTATCTTCTGGGCCAGGGATAGCGCTTCCTCCTCAAACATGCTCGCGCTGTAATATGCATCAAGAGGAAGCGTCTCGAGAAGATGATGCCTGACTCCAAGACGTTCTTCGGCCGATGGAACGGCAGTGCAGATCGGAATCCCCTGATATATCTGGCGGCTGTCGGCCGAAATCACCTCAGTGGAGAGGCGCTTTGCCAAAAGAGCGGCGAGGGCCGACTTCCCGGAGGCAGTCGGCCCTGTGATGACTATTAACAACGGTTTCACTTTTCAGCTACAAGACGGCAGATATTGACGATGACATCCGTGGCTTTCTCCATGCTCTTGATGGCAACGTATTCATATCTTCCATGGAAATTCTCTCCCCCGGCGAAAATATTGGGGCAGGGGAGACCCTTGAACGAAAGTTGGGCGCCATCCGTGCCTCCTCTGATGGGCTGCACTTTGGGCTCCACGCCGGCTTCGCGCATGGCCCGCTCGGCAGTTTCAACGATATGCATCACCGGTTCGATTTTCTCGCGCATGTTGTAATATTGGTCGCGGATCTCAACCGACGCACATCCCGGGAATTCCATGTTGGTCTTTCTGACCAGATGCTCGATCTCTCGCTTGCGGCTTTCAAAGCGATTGCGGTCATGATCACGTATAATATATGTGAGCACGGTCTGCTCCACGCTTCCTTCGATCCCGACAAGATGATAGAATCCTTCATAGCCTTCGGTGTGTTCAGGAGTCTCCCAGCGCGGTAGCATGACGATGAATTGCGTAGCTACACGGATGGAATTGATCATCTTGTGTTTTGCGGATCCGGGATGAACATTCCTTCCTTTAATTGTCACCTTGGCACTCGCGGCATTGAAATTTTCGAATTCAAGCTCTCCGATGGCTCCGCCGTCCATCGTGTAGGCGAAGTCGGCACCAAATCTGGCCACGTCGAATTTGTGTGCGCCCTGGCCGATCTCTTCATCAGGGTTGAAAGCGATGCGTATTTTTCCATGCTTGATTTCGGGATGCTTCTGGAGATGCTCGATGGCAGTGAGAATCTCGGCAATTCCAGCCTTGTCGTCAGCTCCAAGCAGGGTTGTGCCATCGGTCACGATAAGGTCTTCGCCAAGATAGTCGTTGAGCTCCGGGAATTCCGTCGGGCTCAGAACGATATTCTGTTCCGCATTGAGAAGGATATCCTTGCCGTCGTAGTTTCTCACTATTCTCGGTCGCACGTGTTTGCCGCTCATGTCGGGAGCCGTGTCGAGATGGGCAATGAAGCCCACTACGGGCGCATCAGTAGAGCAATTCGCGGGAAGAGTCCCCATCAGATATCCGTTGTCGTCAAGCGAGATATCCTCAAGCCCCATTTTCTCCATCTCCTCTTTCAGGAACCGGGCAAACACCATCTGTCCGGGAGTGGAGGGCGTCATATTAGTCAGATCGTCGCTCTGGGTGTCGAAAGCGACGTAGCTCAAAAATCTTTCAGTGACGGTCATGTTGATTCTTTTTAGGTTAACCGAAGCAAAGTTAATAAAAAATATGGAAGCATGAAAATCAAAATAAAAATCCCTTGAACCTTAACTGAAGTTTCACAATCATCTTCCCGTTTGCCGACGGCAGATGGGTCGCCATCATATTCTGCGAAGTCTCCGGGATTTTTTTTTGGTTATGACCGCAAGGGAGGTGAGGCTGAATGTCAGATATTTATGAAAAAAACAAAAAATATTTCAAAAAATATTTGCACGTGTCGGCAAAACTTGCTAACTTTGCACCGCAAATGAGAGAAACGCCTGATGATGGGGTTCTCAAAAAGGCAAAACTGCTTCAGTAGCTCAGTTGGTTAGAGCACCTGACTGTTAATCAGGGGGTC
>CAYROR010000066.1:0-12142 GCA_964425935.1 uncultured Sangeribacter sp. | reverse complement strand
GTGCGAAAGCAACGATTTTAGAAACCGACAGTAGTCGATTGGAAAGAGCGGATTCCTCCGCTCTTTTTTCATAGGTCGTGATTCGGGTAATGCCCTCCGGCGGCGTGTCCATAACATGTCTATGGCCTAAAAATTAAATATGTGTTAACTGATTTATTACCAATCAATTAACACATATTTGGCGGAGAGACAGGGATTCGAACCCTGGGTACCCGTAAGGGCACAACGGTTTTCGAGACCGTCCCGATCGACCGCTCCGGCATCTCTCCTCGGTCGTTTTTGATAGCGGTGCAAAATTACTGCTTTATTTTTGATTTCCCAACATTTTTAATGCTTTTTTATTCCAAATTTCTCCCCGCCATCTTTGACATCTCTATTATTTTCCAATAAATCAAAGACTTATTACAAAACCCTATTTTTTTATTCCGTGGCAAGGTTTTCAACCGTATCTATCTCAAGCAACGATGAGGTGTTTCTTGTTGCTCCAAGATAGGCCACCAAAGTATCTCCCGACAGTCTTCCGTCCGTGATAAGGCTCTTAATCGCCTCCACAGGATGATGACGGGAAGCATCCCGCTCCATAAGGTCAAGACACGGCACCACTCCATAGCTCAAAGCAAGCCATCGGGCCACAGATCTATTATAACATATCGCAAATATCGGCATGTTGCCGCGATAAGAAGCGATGAAACGAGCTGTAGCTCCATGGTGGGTGTCGGCTATGATTGCCTGAGTTCCAACTTTTCCTTCCGAAAGGACCGCCTGACGGGCAAGAAACGAGGCGACTTCCGAACCTGACAAAGGGGGAACATCCTGATGACCTGAAATTGAACGTTCAACCTCCAACGCAACCTTAGACATTGTTCGAACAGCCTCAAGGGGGTATTTTCCAGACGCGGTTTCTCCTGACAACATCATAGCATCGGCGCGCTGATAGACTGCATTAGCGACATCACTGACCTCAGCACGAGTAGGACGAGGATGCTCTATCATGGAATGAAGCATCTGTGTGGCCACAATCACAGGTTTATGAGCCCGGATACATTTATTCACCATATTGAGCTGAATACCCGGAATAGTTTCCGCCGCCACTTCAATTCCAAGGTCGCCACGTGCGATCATGATGCCGTAAGAAGCATCAAGAATGTCATCAAAATTATCCACTCCCTCCTGATTCTCTATCTTTGAGATTATCTTCATGTTGACTCCAAGATCATCCAGAATCTTCTGAACAGCAGCCACATCTTCTCTTGATCGCACAAAACTATGTGCCACAAAGTCAACTCCCAGATAAGCTGCATGCTCAAGCATTGTCCGGTCTCGCTCAGTGACTGCCGGAAGTGGCATCGGCACACCGGGCACATTAACACTCTTTCTTGACCCAAGACTTCCGTCGTTTTCTGAAACAGCATATACTCTGTCTCCGTCAATCCGTTTCACCCTGAATGCAAGCTCTCCGTCATCAATCAGAAGACGATCCCCCTCATGCAGATGTTTTGAAATATCAGAATAATTCAGGCAGATCTCTTTCCGTGACGTCAATCCGTCAACATCTCCAAGAAAGACAACTTCATCGCCGGTGGAAAACTCAACAGGGTTGCCGTCAACAGTAATTGTAGTCCTGATTTCCGGACCCTTGGTATCGATCATGATCGCGAGACGCCGATCTGCCTCTCTGACATTATCTACAATTTTTTTCATCCCGTCCTTATCAAGATGGGCTGAATTCATTCTGACAACGTTAACTCCCGCCTCGGAGAGAGCCTTTATAAAATCCACATCACACCGCTTGTCGGAAACTGTGGCAACTATTTTTGTATGCTTCATAATTGGATTATATTTTCTGAAATTGGTACAGACATTTTTCTCATCCGCGCCTTCTTTTATTATAACGCCGGAGAGCATACCTGATGTTCATCTGCTCCACCATAAATGAAGCAGATGTCGGATAGAATTTGTAACTTTGCACCCGGATAAACACGTTTAACTAAACAACCGATGATCAATCTTTACGAAATAAGAGGGCTATCAGAATCACAAGTAGCCGAAAGCCGCCAGAAATATGGTATCAACATTCTCACTCCACCTGCCAAGGAACCCTTCTGGAAACGGTTTCTGGAGAAATTCAGAGATCCCTTGATAATAGTGCTTATAGTAGCCGGAATACTCTCGATTGCCATTTCCTGCTATGAATACTGGGGACTTGAGCAATCCATCTCGGTTTTCTTTGAGCCTGTCGGAATATTCATCGCCATACTTCTTGCAACAGGATTAGCCTTCATTTTTGAGGTCAAGGCTGAAAAGGAGTTTGAGATTCTCAATCAGGTGAATGATGACGAACCCGTGCAGGTGATTCGTGAAGGCAATATCCGTGAGATTCCCAGAAAAGACGTTGTTGTCGGTGATATTGTGTTGCTTAACACCGGAGATGAAGTGGCTGCCGACGGGGAACTGCTCGAGTCGACCTCCCTGAATATCGACGAATCAACCCTCACGGGAGAGCCGATGGCTCATAAAAGCGCGAAACCTGAAGAAAATGATCCTGATGCCACATTCCCCTCAAACCACGTCATGCGAGGAACAAAGGTGATGGAGGGACATGGCATCATGAGAGTATTTGCAGTGGGCGACAAAACGGAAAACGGAAATGTCTTTGAGGCCGCCCAGATCAGCAATGACGTGAAAACACCTCTCAACGAACAGCTTGACGGCCTTGGAAATCTCATCACCCGCATTTCCTATGGAATAGCCCTGATGATAGTGGCGGCGAGAATAGCCATGTATTTCATCCATCTTGATTTTGATTGGATCTCTTTCCTCACGTATTTCCTGCAGACTCTCATGATTGCCGTGACCCTCATAGTGGTAGCTGTCCCGGAGGGATTGCCTATGGCCGTTACTCTTTCGCTTGCTTATTCAATGCGGAGAATGTTGAAAACCAACAATCTTGTCAGGAAGATGCATGCATGCGAGACTATGGGGGCCGCTACAGTGATCTGCACTGATAAAACCGGCACCCTCACCCGAAACCGTATGGTTGTGGCTGATTTCAAGCTCTCCCCTAACGTCTCTTCTGATTTAATCGCTGAGGGGATAGCCGTCAATTCCACAGCCGGACTCGACATGACAGGATCGGAGCCGACAGTTGTTGGCAATCCGACTGAAGGCGCATTGCTCCTTTGGCTTAACAGCCACGGAACAGACTACCGGGCAATCCGCGAAAAAGACCATGTCATTGAGGAACTTCCATTCACTACAGAGAGAAAATTCATGGCAACCGTTGTGGAGCGTCCGGATGCCACACGTATCCTCCACGTGAAAGGAGCTCCTGAGATTGTGTGGTCGATGGCAGAGAATAAAGAGGGAATGACAGATGATGAACTGGAAAAGATCCTCAGAAATTTCCAGAATCAGGCCATGAGGACTTTAGGATTTGCGTGGAAACTCATGGAGCCTAATGAAAGCATTTCCACCAACGGAGAGTTTCATGTCAAAGGTCTAAATTTCGCCGGAGTGGCGGCAATATCAGATCCGGTCAGGGAGGAAGTGCCACCAGCCGTAAAAGAGGTGTTGGGTGCCGGTATCAAGGTTAAGATCGTTACAGGCGACACTCCCGGAACTGCAAAGGAGATCGGACGACAGATCGGGCTATGGAATGATTCTGAAGATTCTGATAAGAATATTACCACAGGCGTGGAAATTGCTTCATGGAATGATGACGAGCTACGAGAAAAGGCTTCCGACCTTAAGATTATCGCCAGGGCCCGCCCTCTCGACAAGAAGAGACTCGTGGAGGCTCTCCAAAAAGAGAATGAGGTAGTGGCCGTGACCGGAGACGGAACCAACGACGCCCCGGCTTTGAAAACCGCACATGTAGGACTTTCGATGGGCGACGGAACGAGCGTTGCCAAAGAAGCATCCGACATCACGATTGTCGACAATTCATTCTCCTCTATTGTCAGAGCCGTAATGTGGGGACGTTCCCTCTACCGCAACATCCAACGCTTCATCCTTTTCCAGATGACTGTCAATGTTGCTGCGTGTCTCATTGTCTTCTTTGGCAATCTAATGGGCACTCAATCCCCCCTCACCGTCACTCAGATGCTCTGGGTCAACCTGATCATGGACACTTTCGCAGCCATGGCCCTGGCCTCCCTCCCGCCCTCGGAATCAGTCATGATGGAGAAGCCCAGGCCAAGAAGCGAATTCATAATCACTCCTCCGATGTGGAGATTAATATTCGTTACCGGAATTATCTTTTTTGCAATTCTCGGTGGTCTGCTTTGGCTTTTCAGCCATTCCGACATCACTTCAATGACACAAATCTTGCATCCGGTCATAATAAAAGCCCATGATCTCTCCGGATATGAGCTTTCTCTTTTCTTCACGATTTTCGTTTTCCTTCAGTTCTGGAACATGTTCAACGCCCGGGCCTTCGCTACCGGGAAATCTGCATTCCATTTCAAAGGATGCGGCGGATTCATCCTGATCGCCGCGATTATCCTTTTCGGACAGATCGGCATTGTCAGTCTGGGTGGAGAGTTTTTCAACGTTGTTCCCCTTAGATTCTCAGACTGGGTGATCATCATCGGGGCCACCTCCCTGGTGCTCTGGATTGGAGAAATTCTCCGGATAGCCAATCATCGAAGATGACTGACTATCCGGGATTCCGTCAGTTAAACATCCCCTCGCGTGAGAGCTGATGGTCGAGATTTGCGATCCCGAGCGCCACTATCGCAGTCACGATAGATGTGTGCTTCTGATAGTCGGGCACTTCCTTGTTGAGTATATCATTCTCAGTGTGCCAGATTTCTCCATAATTGAAATTAGTGCCGTCAACGTCTGAAAGACGGAAATAATATGTAGGTACTCCCTCAACGGCAAAGACTGTAGCGTCATTACCACCATATTGTGTCGGCTTCTTTCTCGGCTGGGCTTCAGTCACCTGGAACTGATATTTAGGGTTGATGCCATTGATTGGTTCGCAGATTTTCTCCATATCCTTCATCATTGCCTTTGGCACGGCAATTCCCACAGGAGGCTCCGGACCCCCGTCGCGGTTGAGGATAAGGGAAATTTTTGGAAGTTCCTTCTTATGATCCTTGCAATAGGCCTGCGCCCCTAAAAGGCCGAACTCCTCGCCGGCGAATGCCACAAAACGGATTGTACGTTTAGGCTTTGCGCCCGACTGTGCGATGAGACGCGCTGCCTCAAGCATAGGCCCGATCCCTGTGCCGCAGTCAATAGCCCCGGTTCCCACATCGTAGGCATCAAGATGGCCGCTCACAATCACATATTCATCAGGATGCTCCGTTCCCTTGATTTCAGCTATCACGTTGTGATATTTGATGGGACCGAGACGGAAATGGTTGCGGATGTCAAATTCGAGATAAACATCCCGGCGCTCCTTCACCGCCCTCTCTATCAATGCAAACTGATGCTCGTCAAGCTTTATTTCCGGCTGAGTGGGAAGATTGTCAAATGTTGTGTTGGGATCGTTGACCAATGGGCGGTCATATAGTGCCCGGATCGGGGTCGAAGCTGCCTGAATGAAGCCGAGCACTCCGGCGTCGCACATCTCCTTATAGAACAATCCCGGATATTCCTCGAGTTTCATGAGTGTGGAATCTTTGCGGTTTTTCCACATCCATTCCCTTATCGAATTATTTATCTTTGAGATGGAATCATTCTTGAGCTTCACGCTTTCGCGGATTGAATCCCCCTTATGAGTTTTGTCAATAGGGAACCCGGTGCTTTTCCCATTGAGGAGAACCCACGCGCCTTTCAGTTTTCCCTTCATCCGCTCAAATTCTGCTTTCGAAGTCGGCTCGGGCAACACATGGCCCATTTGCTTTCCGTGGGTACCGGAGGTGTAGGAGGGAGTGGCGAAATGAAGATGGTCGAGTCCGTCAACTCCATACGCACGTCCGCTCCAGGCATCCCTGTTGAATCCTACCGGCACCTCTCCGGCCTCCTCGAGGCGAGCTGGAATGCCCCACTGCTGGTATTTATGCAGCAACCACTGAGCCGCATCCTCAAACGCGGCCGATCCGACAAGCCGACCGCCGAAACGTCCTGTGAGAATGTCGAGATGATCCATCACCTGGTTGTTGGAAGTGCCCTCTTCGATTATCTTCTCAACCGCCTTATCCTTTCCGGCTACGGGCAACAATGAGAGAGCGCAAAACAGAGTCAATGCTGTTTTTCTTTTTATCATGATGTTTTTCCGTTTTTAAAAATTAAAATCTATTCAGATTGCAAAATTATAAAAATCTTTTAATTCAATTGAGATTCAGAAGCCCAAAAGATTAAACCGCCGCGTCCTTCCCGACATTGCAACCGGGTTGCAGTCAGAATTTGATAGTTTTGCGGTAATATTGAAATTTATGTCATGAAAAGATATTTTCACTACTTTTTGTCGCTCTGCGTGGCGGCTTCTCTTGGAGCATGCTCCCATGAAAAGCATGATCATGACCACGACCATCACGGCGAGGAAACACATTCCCATGAAGAGCATGACCATGAATCCGAGGATCACGATCATGAACACTCGCATGAACACGGAGAGGAGAACCATGCCCATGACGGTGCCGTCGTCATGGAACCGGAAAAAGCAGCTTCGTTCGGCATCGAGACTACTATCCTTCAGCCTTCCACGTTTGCTGAAATAATCCCTGTCAGCGGTCAGATAGAACCCGCACCCTCCGACAGAATGACCGTCACCGCTAAAAGAAGCGGAATCGTCACTCTCAATCCTGGCATATCTCCCGGAACCAAAGTTTCTTCCGGATCAGGAATCTGCTCCATCTCCTCGAAGGGGATGCAGGGGGGCGACGTCAATTCTGCGGCGGCCGCTAATCTTGAGAAAACAAAAAAGGAAATTGATCGGCTGACTCCTTTATATAAGGAGGGAATCGTCACTGCTTCCGAATTTAATGAGGCAGAAAGAGCCTATAAGGAAGCCCTGGCCCTCTCCGGAGCAGCCGTCTCCGGAGCTAAAGGAGTGTCTTCCGAAACTGCTCCCGGAGCAGGAATAGTAACCGATATATTTGTGACCTCCGGTCAATATGTGGAGGCAGGCGCGCCGATCGCCTCAATCGCGAAAAACTCAAGGCTCACACTCAGAGCCGACGTGCCTGAGAAATATCTTCCCAGAATATCTTCCATCGTGAGCGCCAACTTCCGGCCTGACTACACCCGCGAGGTCTTCAGCGTGAGTGAGCTCGGAGGGAAAAGAATTTCAGGAGATGCCACTGCCGCTTCCAGAAACGGCTACATTCCAGTCTATTTTTCTTTTGACAGCAACGGGAATACTCTTGCCGGGGCTTACACGGAGGTTTACCTGAAAGGAGCTCAGCGCGACAACGTGATCAGCGTGCCGCGTGAGGCTCTGATCGAGATGCAGGGCAACAAATATATCTATGTCCGCGAGCATGGCCACGCCTATGAGAAACGTCTTGTTAAGACGGGGGCAACCGACGGACTTAACGTGGAGATAGTCGATGGTCTTATGCCCGGCGAGGAGATTGTGACAAAAGGCGCAACAATTGTCCGTATGGCCGAGACTTCAGCAATCGCGCCTCCGGGACACACTCATAATCATTGATTTCCCATGCTTGACAGAATAATTCGCTTTTCGCTCGCCAACCGTTTGCTCGTGGTTGTCTTGAGCGGTGCCATCCTGCTTGCAGGCATGGTGGTCTTGTTTCGCACGGAGGTCGATATCTTCCCCGACCTTAATGCGCCGACGGTCGTAGTCATGACCGAGGCTCCCGGCATGGCTCCCGAAGAGGTGGAGCAACTCGTCTCTTTCCCCGTAGAGACTGCGATGAACGGAAGTGCAGGTGTGAGACGCGTCAGAAGCTCCTCGGCCACAGGATTCTCTGTGGTGTGGGTTGAATTTGACTGGGACACCGATATCCATACAGCCCGCCAGACGGTTGCTGAAAAACTTCCGGCGTTGCAATCGGCCCTCCCCGCAGGAGCTGGAATGCCCACCCTTGGTCCGCAGTCGTCGATTCTGGGAGAGATCTTCATTCTCGGCCTCACATCCGATAGTCTTTCGGCTGGTGAACTCCGTTCCGTGGCCGACCGTCTTGTGCGCCCTCGGCTCCTCGCTCTCAGCGGAGTTTCTTCGGTGGCCGTGATCGGTGGGGAGGTAGAGGAATACCGCATCGCCCTAAATCCTCAGAAAATGCGACATCTCGGCGTGACCGCTACGGAAGTGGCCGAGGCACTCGAGAATTTCAATGCCAACGCCTCCGGAGGAATCATTTACGACTACGACAACGAATATCTCCTGAAAGCAACAGTATCAACCGATGATATTGCCGAGATGGAGCGTACACCGTTAGCTGTCAAGGATCGACTCCCCGTGACATTGGCAGATATTGCGGAAGTAAGCATCGCAGCCAAAACCCCGGAGATCGGGAAAGCGTCGGTCAACTCTCACCCTGCCGTTTTGCTCACTGTGACGAAACAACCCGGAGTGGGATCCATTCAGCTCACCGACAATATCATGAATTGCCTTGCCGCGCTCTCCCCCACCCTCCCGGCGGGTGTCGATATGAACACTGAGATCTTCCGTCAGGCCGACTTTATCGGAAATTCAATCTCAAACCTTCAGTCCTCTCTTTTCGAGGGAGCGATATTCGTGATCCTCATTCTCTTCCTCTTCCTCATGAATATCCGCACAACTCTCATATCCATCGTGGCAATCCCGATGTCGGTGATCGTGACGGTGCTTATCCTGCATGGTCTCGGACTAACCATCAACACTATGACTCTGGGAGGCATTGCTATTGCAATCGGTTCTCTTGTGGATGATGCCATTGTAGATGTTGAGAATGTATACCGACGCCTAAGGCTCAATGCTGCCCTTCCTGAGGAAAAAAGGATTCCTGTTGGAAAGATTGTGTTTGAGGCGTCACGCGAAGTGCGGCTCCCGATCCTCAACTCCTCTCTCATAATCATCGCCAGCTTCCTTCCCCTCTTCTTCCTGAGCGGCATCGAAGGGCGTATGCTTATCCCGCTGGGAATCTCGTTCATCCTTTCGCTGGTGGCCTCCACTGTTGTAGCGCTGACCCTGACTCCAGTGTTATGTTTCTATCTTCTTGGAAACAGAGGATCCCACAAAAATGAAGATAAAGAACCCTTTGTGGCACGCAAGATTTCCGCCTGCTACATGGGAGCCCTAAAAAAAGCTCTGAAAAAACCTGCGCCTGTGGCTATTGTAACTCTTGGTCTGCTGATTCTCGCAATCGCACTCCTTCCCACGCTCGGCCGCAGTTTCCTCCCCTCCTTCAATGAAGGGTCTCTAACAGTCAACGTCAGCGCTTTGCCGGGAATATCGCTTGAAATGAGCGACTCTATCGGGAGAAGGGCCGAGGCCCTGATTCTTGAGGTGCCGGAGGTCAGACTGACCGCGCGAAAGACCGGACGAGCTGAGCTCGACGAACATTCTCTCGGATCAAACGTATCTGAGATTGAAGTGCCCTACATTCTTGACAAAGGACGCTCCCGGCAGGAAATGGTCAGCGATATCAGGAAAAAGCTCCAGTCGCTTCCGGGCCTTAACATTGAGATCGGACAGCCCATCAGCCACCGGATCGATGCCATGCTTTCCGGAAGCGAAGCCCAGATAGCAATCAAAATTTTCGGCCCCGACCTCGACCGTCTCTACTCCATAGGCAAGGAAATTCAGGAAAATATAGCCGGAATCGATGGCATCGTCGATGTTAATATCGAGCAGCAGATCCCGCGTCCCCAGATCGACATCCGTCCACGTCGGGACATGCTCGCACGCTACGGAATCACCATGGCCGATTTCCGCAAGTTCGTGTCGATAGCTCTTGCCGGGGAGAGAGTCTCCCAGGTCAACAACGGTGCGCTCCCCTACGATGTCACTCTCAGGGTCGACGACAAGAGCCGAAGCTCGGTCGACAATCTCGGCGATCTTCTGATCGATTCTGAAGAAGGCCCTGTTCCGCTGAGCTATGTTGCTGACATCGATTTCTCTTCGGGGCCAAGCACTGTTAACCGTGAGAACGTTTCCCGCCGGTTGATTGTCTCGGCCAACACTTCGGGCCGCGATCTCCGGAGTGCGGTCAATGAAATCAAAGACGCCGTGGCAGACAACGTCAGGATGCCGGAAGGTTATTCCATCACCTACGGCGGACAATTCGAGAGCGAGGAATCTGCATCCCGAACCCTTTTGCTCACTTCCTTAGGAGCAATCCTCATTATCTTTCTGCTCCTCTATTCGGAATTTAAGGATTTGCCTCAGTCGCTCCTCATTCTTGTGAATATGCCTCTGGCAGTGATTGGAGGAGTCCTGATCCTTTGGATTTCAGGCAACGACCTTAATATCCCGGCAATCATAGGCTTTATCTCCCTCCTCGGCATCTCCACCCGAAACGGAATGCTTCTCATATCCCACTACAACACTCTCCGCGATGAGGGCATCGGCCTTGAAGAGAGGGTAGCCCGTGGTTCAGCCGATCGCCTTAACCCAATTCTTATGACGGCTCTCACTTCGGCGCTGGCTCTCGTGCCTCTCGCGCTGCGCCATGCAAGCCCCGGCAATGAGATCCAGGCTCCGATGGCCACCGTGATTCTCGGAGGTCTCATTTCCTCCACATTGCTCAACATCTTTGTGGTGCCTTGCATCTATCGTGAGATCGAGATCAGGAAAAAGAAGAAAAACCTGAATGTAACAATCTGAATCTGATGAAAAAGATAATCACATCATTCATCGCCGCATCCATTATCCTTCCTCTTGGCGCAAAGGATAAGACCCCGGGGGAGGTGGCTGCGACCATTCTCCAGGATGCGCCTGCGGTGAAAGCGCTGAATCTGGCTCATAAAGCCGGGGTGGAAGCTCTTAAGATAGAGTCAAATCTCCCTGACCCTGAAATCGGAGGGGAATATCTCTTCGCCGGGAAAGAGGAGAAAGACCGCTGGGGTGCCGAAATTTCCTGGGGGCTGGAATGGCCCGGAGTATATTCGGCAAGGAAATCCGCTTCCGAGAGCAGGATACTGGCATCGGAAAAATCCACCGATCGCGAACTCAACAACCTTCTCGTTGAGATAAAACGCCTCCTTTCCTCCTATATTCTACAGGAAAAACAGATTAGCCTTCTTAAATCAGTGGCTTCTGCAAATGATTCCCTTCTTTCCGGACTTCAGAAGTCATTCTCTGCCGGCTATGGAGTCAGCATCCTTGACATGAACAAGATTAAAGTTGAGAAGGCTCAAGCCGACACACAGCTACAGGAGGTTTTATCGCTCAGAGCTGAGACTATATCAGCTATCGCCGCAATCTATGGAGCTGATCCTTCCACTCTTGTCAGCGAAATGAAATGCGAATTCGTATGGGACAAGATGCCGGATGATCTCTCCTCGGCGATTGAGTCGTCGCCTACCGTAATGGCTGCGGAGGCAGAGGCGGAGGCGGCCCGGCGCGACATGAAGACAGCTGCAAGGGAGGGATTGCCGAATCTGTCGATCGGCTACCGTCATGCCTTTGAAGACGGCAAACATTTCAATGGGCCTACTATCGGAATCTCTCTCCCCATCTTCTCCGCAAGAGGAAAGAAGCGTGCGGCTAAGTTAAACGCGGAAGCAGCTGAGGCTAAAGCTTTGGCAACAAGAACTGAACTCAGGGAGACAATCTTGGGAGGAGCTAAACGCTACAATCTCCTCCAGACTTACGTCGATCAGGTTTCCAAGGTGATTCGAAATCCGGAAAATCTACGGCTTCTGGCTGTTGCCTATAATGGACAGCAAATCTCACTTAGCGAATATCTGAGGGAACGCAGCTACTATTTCAACGCTGAGCTCGACCTCCTTGAACTCGAATACAACCTTACCGGCATACTACTCGATATTGAGGAAAGTCTCTGAACGCCTCCTTTGAGTCAAAAAAAGCCACCTGCCTGCCTCCTTAAAGGCTCGCGGGTGGTTTTATTTCTTCATTGCCTATCAGCATGATAACTTAGAGTATCTATAAAAAAATAATTGATTGTCTCCCGACAACCAATCTTTACAATGTAATCTTAAAATCTAATACCATGAAAAACTCAGTGCAAAATTAGAAATAATTCCTTCCTTACGCAAATTTTCACCATAAAAATATTGCTTC
>CAYROR010000065.1:0-12145 GCA_964425935.1 uncultured Sangeribacter sp. | reverse complement strand
TTTTTTCAGGTGGCCGCCCGCATATTACGCTTTTCGCTGGGATTTTATAGTTTAATCCGCACGAAGCTAATTTATAAGCAAAAAAATTATGCGGAGCCCCGATTTAGTGTTAACTTTGCACTGTCGGAAAACGGAATTCAACAAAACCGCCATCCCGGCATTGAATCAGAATAAATAATAAAACACAGAATATATATGGCAAAGAAAAAAACGGCAGCGGCAGCTCCGGCATCCCGCATAAGCAACCTCGATGAGAAGAAAAAGGCTCTCGAAATGGCGATGGCACATCTTGAGAAGGACTTCGGCACCGGCACGGTGATGCGGCTTGGCGACGATGCGGTGCAAGACGTGGAGACGATCTCCACCGGTTCCATAGGTCTTGACTTCGCGCTCGGCGTCGGCGGCCTTCCGCGCGGAAGAATCACGGAAATCTATGGTCCCGAATCGTCGGGAAAAACCACTCTGGCAATCCACGTGATCGCTGAGGCTCAGAAACAGGGTGGCATCTGCGCCATCGTTGACGCAGAACATGCCTTCGACCGTTTCTATGCAGAGAAACTCGGAGTGGACGTCAACAACCTGTGGATCGCACAGCCCGACAACGGCGAGCAGGCTCTCGACATCGCTGAGCAGCTGATCAACTCGGGAGCGATCGACGTGCTCGTGATCGACTCCGTGGCGGCTCTCACGCCGAAAGCGGAGATCGAGGGGGAGATGGGCGACAAAAACGTTGGTCTCCATGCCCGCCTCATGAGCCAGGCCATGAGAAAACTGACAGGTTCGATCTCCCGCACCCGCACATGCTGCATCTTCATCAATCAGATCCGCGAGAAGATCGGAGTGATGTTTGGCAATCCGGAAACCACCACCGGCGGCAACGCTCTCAAATTCTATTCATCGGTCCGGCTGGAAATACGTCCGGCAGGTTTCATCAAGGATGGCGACACCACGATCGGACGCATCGCCAAGGTGAAAGTGGTCAAGAACAAGGTGGCCCCTCCATTCATGAAGGCCGAGTTCGACATCATGTTCGGCGAAGGCATCTCCAAGGCCGGCGAGATCATCGACATGGCCGTGGAGCATGGAATCGTGAAGAAGAGCGGAGCATGGTTCTCCTATAACGGCACGAAGCTCGGACAGGGACGCGATGCTGTCAAGAAGGTGATCAAGGACAATCCTGAACTGGCAGCCGAACTGGAGGAGAAGATCGTGAAGACCCTCAATGAGAAACGCGATGCCCTGCGCAATAAAAGCGTGAATCCCTTCCTCCCCGGCAAGGAGTCGGTTCGCTCCGACGAAGAGGAGACATCGTCGCCCGAGGCTGAAGACATAATGGACGGCGATGGAGGGGAAGATCTTTTCGCCGACGATTTCGACGTTGACGTCGACGCCTGATCCCGACAGGAATCCAACTGATCAAAAATTTTTCGGAGCCACGCTGAGAACTGATTCTCAGCGTGGCTCCGAAAAATTTTGGCGTATAGGTCAAAATGGAGGCTAAAATCGCTGTAAATATCGTGCAAATCAGTATGTTATCACACTTCAAAAGTTTTGAACGTATATGTTAGACTTAATAAGTGTATATAACTCGCTGATATTTAGCATTATGCAATTTGGTAGATGCCAAGAAAAACCCATGAATAGCCTCCCATTTGACCTATAAGCCAAAATTTTTATCCATTATCCGTTTCCGGGAGCTTTCGCACTCTCCGGAATCCCATTATTTATCGCGCATGAAGATCGAGATGGGGGTTCCGTGGAAATCCCATTTCTCGCGGATCTTATTTTCAAGGAAGCGGCGGTAGGGCTCCTTCACCCATTGGGGAAGATTGCAGAAGAAGACAAACGTCGGGATGACGGCATCCTTGAGCATCGTGACATATTTGATCTTGACGAATTTCCCCTTGTTGCTCGGGGGGGGCGTGATGGCAATCTGCTCGAGCATATAAGTGTTGAGCTGGGATGTCGGGATCACCCTCTTCCTGTTGCCGAACACCTCGATCGCGGTCTCGAGCACCTTGAAAATCCTCTGTTTCGTCAGGGCAGACGTGAAGATGATGGGGAAATCGGTGAACGGAGCGAAACGACCCCTGATGGCCTCCTCATAGCGCTTCTGCGCCGTGACGGATTTATCTTCCACAAGATCCCATTTGTTGACACACACCACAAGTCCTTTCTTATTCTTCTGGATAAGACTGAAGATATTTGCGTCCTGGCTCTCGATTCCGCGCGTGGCGTCGATCATGAGTATGCAGACGTCGCTCGCCTCGATGGAGCGGATGGAGCGGATCACGCTGTAATACTCAATATCTTCGTTGACTTTCTGCTTTTTCCTGATTCCTGCCGTGTCGACAAGATAGAAATCGAAACCAAACTTGTTGTAGCGGTGATAGATGGAATCCCGGGTTGTTCCGGCGATGTCGGTCACGATGTGGCGTTCTTCGCCGATGAAGGCATTGATGAGGCTTGATTTCCCCGCGTTGGGGCGTCCGACAATAGCGAATTTCGCAACATCGTCTTCCGGACGGTCGTCATCACGCGGTTCCGGCATATCGGCGATGATGGTGTCGAGGAGTTCGCCGGTGCCGCTGCCGTTGGCCGACGAAACCTCTATCGGATCTCCGAGACCGAGGGAATAGAACTCAGGCACGTTGAAGCGTGCATCCCCCTTATCCTCCTTGTTTGCCACGAGAATCACAGGCTTTTTGGAACGACGGAGAATTGCCGCCACCTGATCATCGAGATCGGTCACGCCGGTCGAGGCATCAACCACGAAAAGGATCACGTCGGCCTCTTCGATTGCAATCTGAACCTGCTTGTTGATCTCTCCTTCGAAGATGTCTTCTGAATTGACCACCCATCCCCCGGTGTCGACTATCGAGAATTCCTGCCCACACCAGTCGACCATTCCATACTGACGGTCGCGCGTGGTGCCGGCAGTGTCGTCGACAATCGCTTTTCTTGTCTGCGTCAAACGGTTGAACAGGGTTGACTTCCCCACGTTCGGCCGCCCTACTATTGCTACTAATCTGCTCATAACCTTAATTCAATTCATAATCCACAATGCCTGGCGGCATCATGAAACTGTTTTTTTCATTATTCAATGTATCCGAAAGCGCGGAGCTTATTCTCACGATTTCTCCAGTCTTTCTCCACCTTCACGAAAAGCTCGAGAAATACTTTCTTGCCGAAGAAGGTCTCGATGTCGTGGCGCGCCTCGATGCCGATCTTCTTGATCTTATCGCCCCCTTTTCCAATGATAATTCCTTTCTGGGAATCGCGCTCCACATATATGACGGCCATGATGTGGATCGAGTTGTCTTTCTCCTCGAATTTCTCCACAAGCACCTCCGTGCTGTAGGGGATCTCCTTATCATAGTTGAGGAGAAGCTTCTCGCGGATTATTTCCGTCACGAAGAAGCGGGCCGGTTTGTCGGTGAGCGCATCTTTTCCGAAGAATGGGGGCGATGGGGGAAGAAGCTCCACTATTCTCTTCTTGAGATTCTCGATGTTGAAGTGCTCTTTAGCGCTCGTAGGGAAGATTTCGGCTGCGGGAAGACGCTTGTGCCATGCCTCCACAAGAGCCTCAAGCTCGGAATCACCCTTCAGGAGGTCGATCTTGTTGATGACAAGGAGCACAGGGATATTCTCCTTGGCCACGCGGTCGAGATAATCTTTGTTTTTCTCGGGGTCCTCCACAACATCGGTGACGTAGAGGAGAATGTCGGCATCGGTCAGGGCTCCCTCAGAAAATTCGAGCATCGACTCCTGAAGCTTATACTTGGGCTTCAGCACCCCGGGGGTGTCGGAATAGACAATCTGATATTCGGGAGTGTTGACAATGCCCATGATCCTGTGGCGGGTTGTCTGAGCCTTGGATGTGATGATTGATATCCTCTCCCCGACAAGGTCGTTCATCAGGGTTGATTTCCCTACGTTGGGATTGCCTACGATATTTACGAATCCTGCCTTGTGGGCCTGCGCCTCAGCGCCCTCTATGGTTTCCTTTATCTGTTCTTCCATAATACTGTTATTTTAATTCTGGGTTATGTCTCCGGCGGAATGTCACGCCGGAGGAGGTGGCGGATTTCACGCCCCCCTATAATTACAACGCGGGAAGCGGCGCGAAGTTTAAACAATAGGGATGGAAGCAACACGGGCCGGTGGAAAAAATCCATCGGCCCGCGGATGTCTCTGCAAGGCAGGAGAGGGGGGATCAGGAGTCGTAGGCCCAGATGAGATACATGGCACCCCAGGTGAACCCGGCCCCGAAAGCGGTCATCATGATCTTGTCGCCCTTCTTCAGCTTATGCTTGAACTCATCGAGACACAAGGGGATGGATGCCGCCGATGTGTTTCCGTAGTGCTGGATGTTGACAAGCACCTTGCTCTCGTCGATTTTCGTGCGTCCGGCCACAGCCTCGATGATACGCAGGTTGGCCTGATGGGGCACGAGCCAGTCAACCTCCTCCACGGTGAGGTTGTTGCGCTTCATGACGGAGAGGGTGGATGTGAGCATGTCGGTTACGGCATTCTTATAGACGGCGCGGCCCTCCTGATAGATGAAGTGTTCGCGTGCCTTCACGGTCTCTTCCGAAGCCGGCTTCACGCTTCCACCAGCCTTCATGAGGAGGTTTGGAAGTCCTGATCCGTCAACGTGGAACTCACCGTCGATCACGCCTACGTTTTCCTCCGTTGGCTCAACGAGAACAGCCGCTGCGGCGTCGCCGAAGAGAGGACAGGTGGCGCGGTCCTGATAGTCGGTCATACTCGACATCTTCTCGGCACAAACCACGAGCACTTTCTTATAGAGGCCGGCCTCGATATAGGCTCTGGCCGCCTGCATGGTGACGATGAATCCGGCGCAAGCAGCCTGGATATCGTAGGAATAGGCGTTGGTCATCCCCGTCTCATAGACAATCACGCTGCCGGTGGAGGGGAAGCGATAGTCAGGATTGGAGGTTGCGCAAAGAAGGAGATCGATCTCCTCGGGTTTCACGCCGGTCTCGGCCAGCAGTTTCTCCACAGCTTTTATTCCGAGATAGCTGGAGCCTTTCCCTTCCTCTTTGAGGATTCTACGCTGCTTGATGCCCACGCGGGTCGTGATCCACTCATCGTTGGTGTCGACCATCTTTGAGAGCATCTCGTTGTCGAGGATGTCTTCGGGCACGTAGGAGGCGATTCCGCTGATTTTAGCTTTTAGCATAATTCCTGTGTCAGTAACCTGTTTTTCTCTGGGGATGTTATAAATTGTCCGCCGGCTGCACGGGCAACACGGCGGGAATCATTTAGCCACGCTTCGACTCGCGGCCGAAACAGACGTTTTATTCGTCAGATAGCGTCTTTTTCGATCACAAGCTTTCCACGATAGTAGCCACATTCGCCACAAACAGTGTGGTAAACATGCCATGCTCCGCAGTTGGGGCAGATTGCAAGTGTGGGGATGAGGGCTTTGTCGTGTGTACGACGTTTCGCGGTGCGGGTATGCGATTGTCTGCGTTTAGGATGTGCCATTTCTTTATGTCTTTAATTTTTACTTGTTTCTTTATTTATTTTATCTCCGGAATGATTCCGTGAGATGGATCAGTCAAGGTCATTTTCTATCTCGGAATCAACTTCATCCATGGCTTCATTCACGTCGTCGTCGGCCGAAGCACGATGTTTGCTCAAGGCGGCGGCCATGGCGCGGTTGCATTTTCCGAGAGGATGGACGTGGCGCAGGGGGATCGTCAGCACGATAGTGTCGTAGAGCATGTATGCCACGTTCAGGAATGTGTCGCTCTCTGGAATGATCAGAAGATCGTCGGAATCGTCCTTATAGGTGTCGCCATATTTCACGGTGACGTGGTAGGTGGCATCAACCTCATGGTCGATAGGATCCAGACAACGGTCACACGGAATCTGAAGGAGCCCCTTGCAATGGAATGTGCAATCGTAGGCCTCGTTTTTCTTCTCAAGGTCGAGATGGACATGAACGTCAGACGAGAGAATCTCGTTGTTCTCCATGTTTTTGAAGAACTCGGTCCCACATTCAAACTCCTGCTCGAATTTCCCGTCGGGAAGCGAGGCAAGCTGAACTTTATATTGTGAAAACTTTCCCACTGGTCGTTAAAGTGTTAAAAAACAGTACCTCCGAGGAGAATCGAACTCCTATCTAAAGTTTAGGAAACTTCTATTCTATCCGTTGAACTACAGAGGCGTGTGCAGGAGACCCCGGCGGGTGGCCGGAATCCGCCTGTTGGAATTTTCGCGCAAAATTAGTCAAAAAATCATTTAACTCCAAACACTTTCACTTAAATCAGTGTTTTTTGTTTTTTTTCACCTTTCAGCACCCCCTCTCCAGGCTCCAGGCGAGACCCCGCATAGCGGGAATCAACGCAGCCGGAGGCGCGTGCCCGGAGCATCGGAAGCTTTGGAATTGAGAGCCCGCAGACGGGAAAGACGCACTCCGAAACGCTGGGCAACCGAATGCATGCTCTCGCCGTCGCCAATCACGGCATTGTCAACTCCCTCTGGAGGATCATCAAGCTTCTCTTCGAGATAAACCTCCTCCCATGGCTTTATCTCTCCATCGTGGCCGACATCATTGAAGCGCATCAGGCGGTCGGGCTTCATGTTGAACTCCCGGGCGATTGAGGAATATGTGTCGCCGGGAAGAGCCACGACATAATGGAGTCCCCGGCTGCGCCGCACGGGGTGGGTCTTGGCCAGCATATCTCGGATATAGTCTGCCATGGAAGCATCCGTGTCGCCGGAGTCGGAATCATAGGCATAGAGGGCATAACGTTCGATGATGGTGATCAGCCGGGCGGCATAATGTGGGTCGGTGGCATATCCACATTCCCGGAGTCCACGGGCCCATCCCTGATAGTCGGAAGCGGGAAGATCAAACAGTTTCTTATATCGGTCGCGTTTCAGGAAACGGGAGTGGTCGGCAAAACTCTCCTCGGGAGTGGCGTAGGTGCGGAAGCATTCTCCCGGAGCGTCGTCATTGCGTTTCATTGTGCCCCCCTTCCAGTCTTTATGACATTTGATGCCGAAATGATTGTTGCCCTCCACAGCGAGCGGAGAGCGCCCCGCGGCACTTTCCAGCAGCCCCTGCGCGAGCGTGATGGAGGCCGGGATGCCATAGAGGGAATGATGCTCCATAGCAACCGGCGCAAACCTCTCTATGTATGCGGAATAATGATCGGCTCCCCTTGCCGTGAAAAGAGAGGCAACGGCCACAGCCGACACAGCAAGCTTTCCCCAAGCCTTCATTTCCCTTCCTTTTTCAGCAGGGTCTGGAGAACTACAGGCTGGTTGGTGGTGATGAAGTCTACGTCCTGGTCAAGAAATTCCTTCATGTCGGAATCCTTGTCGACGGTCCACACGTTCACCTTGAGTCCGAGGTCTTTCGCCTCCTTGATCCATTCGGGGTGTTTCCTCAAGGCACCCATGGAATAGTCTATGCCCGCGAAACCGAGCGACTTTATTGTCTTCGGAGCCAGCTCTCCGCCAAGGTAGTAGACGGGGACGTCAGGCATCTGGCGATGAAATTCATTACAGGCCGCCAGAGAGAAGGATATGAAATCAAGCCTTGGAGCAATCCCGAAGAATTCCACCACTTCTTTAAGACGGGCGGCAGCCTCGGCATCAGCGGCGTCATCCCCGATGCTCTTCAACTCAAGCACAAGCCCAGTGGCGGGATATCTCTGCGCGGCAGAAAGGAATTCATTGAGCGAGGGGAGGAGCTCTCCGTTGTCGAGCACTATTGCCAGCGATTCGGCGGCAGGGGAGAGGGGGAGATCCACACCTTTGAAATGGCGGTCGTGATCCACGACAAACACACCGTCGGATGTGCGCCAGACGTCGAACTCAACGGCATCCACCCCGATGGAGTCCGCTTTCTGCAACCCGGCAAGGGAATTCTGGGCGGAACCGGGAGTGGTCCAGAAGCCGCGGTGGGCAACAACTTTAGTGCGGGCCCCTCCGGAGAGGGGAAACATGATGGCCGCTGCCAAGAGGGGAGCGGCAAAGATAGTTTTTAAATATGTTTTCATTATGACGGTATTTTGTCGGCTTTTTATTTAGAAAACGTCGGTTGGACACTTAAATTGCACTCGAGAGCGGAAGGGGGCACGGAGGATTTTTGTAATTTTGCAGAAAACAACCATAAGAAATGAAGACTCTGAACATAACCACGCCCGTCAGGGTTTGCTCTTTCAACGAACTGACGGATGAAGACAGAAAGCTCGTGGAACATGCCAAAGCGGCCACGCGCCGCTCCTACGCCCCTTATTCCAAATTCCACGTGGGAGCCTCCGTCCTCATGGCCGACGGAACGATAATCGAGGGATCGAATCAGGAGAACGTGGCATATCCTTCCGGATTATGCGCCGAACGCACAGCCGCTTTCTATGCCTCTTCAGCAAAACCGGGAATAGCTATGAAGAAAATCGCCATCGCTGCGTGGACGCGTCTCCACGCAGACTCCGACACTCCATGGGAAGACTGTTTTCAGGCGTCTCCGATCAGTCCATGCGGAGCATGCCGCCAGTCGCTGCTCGAATATGAGGCGCTCTATGGCCCAATCGAAGTGATCCTCTACGGGAGCAACGATATTTATATCCTCCCTTCGATAGCATCTCTGCTCCCCCTCTCGTTCACTGAATTCTGAACCGGAAAACGGATCTTTTCCCTCCCGGCCTTAAACTGTTTCCCTGCTGCCGCCGTTCTTAAGGTATCACCAAATACCTTATATATATGAAAACCGACTCTCAAAGGATCTTCTCCCGGACAAGAAGCTTCATGACGCGTTTTGCGATCGCGCTTTCTGCCCTGTTGCTTTCCCCGCTGCGCTCGGAAGCCTTCGACCCAAGGCTCGACGGAACGATGATGCCCTACGATTTCTCGCTTTCAGACACCGTAAAACCCTGGGGAGACAACCTGAAGCCGGTGTTCATAAACTATATAGCCCGCCATGGCGCCCGGTTCCTATCGTCGGAGAAGAAAGTGGAGTCGATCCGCAAATATCTTCTCGATGCCGACAAGGAGGGCAGACTGACTGCGAAGGGGCGTGATTTCCTTCAGCTCACCGACACCGTTATCGCCAGGACTGCGGGGAGGTGGGGCGCGCTCAACGCCACTGGAATTTACGAGGAAAACCGACTCGGCAACGAGATGGCATCCCTGTGTCCGGAGCTGCTCGGAAAAGGAAACGTGAAAGCGATCTCCTCCTATGTGCCGCGCGTAGTGATGACGATGTATGAGGTGTGTCATGCGCTCGCGCGCCATTCATCCCATCTTGACATAGAGGCCTCTGAAGGGAGGAAATTCAGCCCCCTACTCCGTTATTTCACTACCGACAGTGCCTATGTGGCATATCTTGAGCATGGCGATTGGGTGAAGGTTTACGACGCTTTTGTGGAGCAGAACGTGCCGACAGCTCCGGCATCCCTTATGATCACGGGGGAAAAAGATTCCTCCAGACTCAGGAAACTGACTATGGATGCCTATGGAATCCTTCAGTCGCTCCGCGCTTCGGAGATAGCCGGCAATCCCGAAGAATGGTTCTCTGAAGCGGAATATGAAGCATGCTGGAAAGCCGACAATCTCAAACATTATCTCCAACGCTCGGCCAACCGGTTTTCACAGGCCGGAATGGAAGCGGCAAAACCGCTTCTTGAAAACATCATGTCAACGGCCGACAGCGCTTTCAACGGAGAGGAGACCAACGTGGCGATGCTCAGGTTTGGTCATGCCGAGACAGTGATCCCCCTTTTCGCCCTTATGAGACTGGAGGGATGCTATTCACCGCGCAGTTCTGCCACCAATCTAAATAAGACCTGGAAAGACTGGGAAGTGTCGCCTCTGGGAGCCAATCTGCTGATGGTCTGCCTCAAGGATAACTCGGGAAATGATTTCGTGGCCCTGAGACTGAACGGAGTGTGGCAGACGTTTGGAGGGAATAAGATAGTCGAATGGAAGGATCTGCGCCACGAATGGAGCAAGATTCTTACCCGATGAATCAACCCCTCTGCCAATGACATGACCAGGGAAAAGCCAATAAAAAAACGGGCGCCTACTCCGGGAAGGAGCGGCGTCCGTATTTTTATTGGCTGATCAAAAGCCCTCTTTTATCAGAGGCTATTGAGGTTGAAGCGAGCGAACTCGAGGTTTGTCTTAGCCTGGTTGAGGATGTTCTTGTCGAGGCTGACAGCCTTGCGGAGATTCGACATCACAGCGCTCTCATTGTTTGTGCGTGCGCCGACGATAGCAGCCAGATAATAGGTGGTTGCGTCGGGATCGGAGATAGCGGAAAGGATTGACTGTGCTGCGGAATAGTCCTTCGCAAGAATCTTGGCGAGAGCGGCGTTGTTGGTCTTGGCATTGCCGAATGCACGGTTAGCTTTGGCAACCTCACCCTGAGTCAGATAGTAAACACCGAGAGCATCGGCGGTTTCAGGCACACCGGCAGCGGCGCCGAGAAGCTCGTTGGCTTTGTTGTAGTTGCCGTCGAGGAGCTGAACGAGACCGAGGTTCATGTCAACCTCCTTAGAAGAGGGGTTCAGACGTTTTGCCTTCTCGAAATCAGTCTTGGCAGCGGCATAGTCGCCGGCAGCATACTGGGTCATACCGAGGTTGTTGAACGCACGGTAGCTGTTGGGATAAACCTGAGTGGCCTTCTTGTAGACCTCCATCTTGCGGGTGTTGTCGTTGGTGAGGGTGGCAACGTAGAGGATCTCGTCTTCAGTCAGCTTTGAAGGATCTGTGTTGAAGAGATTGATGAGCTCCTCGTCGCTCTTGCCGATCACGTTGATCGAAGCCTGGATCTTTGAATAGCGGAGCTGAGGGAGAATCTGGTCGGCAAGCTCGTTGAAGACGCCTGAGAGATTACGGATCTCCTTCTCACGCTGCTCGGGATCCTTATACATTGAGAGGACACCGAGGATAAGATCCTTATCCTGGATGTTGCTCTTGGAAACGAGCTCCTGGAATCCCTCCCAATCCTCGGGAGTGAAAGAAGAGGTGAGCTCACCAAACTCGGTGATCTTATCTTTCTTGAGCTGATTTTCCATGAACTTGGTTGTGTTCTGCTCACGCTTCTCAGCAAGCTGGGTATTGAAAGCGAGAGTTCCGTCGGGAGACGCGTAAGAAGCGATGTTCACACCGGCAATCTCACGGTTGGGAGCCTCGTTGGCGGCCACCAGCTGCTTGTTGAGGTCAACGTAGTCAGTAGCGGAGATCTGGTTGGCGCGGATGTTGGCCTGATTGATGAGGAAGCGGATGTCGGCTGAATACTTCTCATTGATAACACGCTGGAAGTTGTCTTTTGCCACGGCAGGCTGAACGGTTGCTGCGGAAGCAAGTGTTGAGGTTGCGATGATGCCCTCGCCTACCTTAACTCTGGGAAGACCGTAAACCTTGCCGTTCTGATCAACCGTGAAATCAAGATAGAGAGTAGACTCTGCCATCTCAGGTTTGTAGACAGTGTTGAAGGGGATCTGAACTGTTCCACCGTCGTTGAAGCTCACCACCTGTCCGTTGGCGCGAACATTCTCGCCCTGGATGGTGACGGAAGCACCGGCAGTCTCACCTCCGAGATATTCCAGGACAGGAGTTGCGGTTACCTTCACATTCTTCACCATGAACTTGGCAGGGATGTTGCCGGTAATGGTAGCCGGAACCATCTGCCCTACCGTCTCAAGGGGAGTGGGAGTGGTGTTGAAATAATTACTCTGGAACTCACCAAGCTTCTTCGAGCAGCTTGTTGTGCCGAGAATGGCAACGCCCAGAGCAAGATACAGAACTTTTTTGTTCATAACTTGTGACTGATATTAAAAGGGTTAGATTAAATCTATTTCTGCGAGGGAGAGAGAAGTGGAACCGCTGCCGCATCTACCTCAGGATAGGATGCAGTTTGAGAGTGTAAAGGTAATGATTTTTTGCCACACCACCATAACCAAGGAGAAAAAAAACGGATTTTTTTCTGCAATCAAAAAAAAGGGAGGGTCTATGCGATTTTTTTTGAGAAAAATTTGGCGGATAAAAAATTTCGCCGTAACTTTGCACCGCAATTCGGAACAAATCCGATTGCAATCATTACCAACAATGACTCCGTAGCTCAGTTGGTAGAGCAAATGACTCTTAATCATTGGGTCGT
>CAYROR010000064.1:0-13167 GCA_964425935.1 uncultured Sangeribacter sp. | reverse complement strand
ATGGCCATGGCAATGATGAGGACACCCAGTATTATCACAAGGTGCGCATCAACTACTATCCGCCGCGCAACGACAACAAGGAGGGATGGGACAATATCGACATCTTCGGCTGGATGGGATATCCCATGCAGATCAAGATCAACTTCCTCTGCCGCGACTCTATCCTTGCCGCTCCGCTATGTCTTGACCTCGTGCTTCTCAGCGACGTGGCCCAGCGTGCCGGACGCTACGGCATCCAGCGCTTCCTCAGCTTCTTCCTCAAGAGCCCGATGCACGACTACACTAAGGATGAGGTGCCTGTCAACCATCTCTTCCAGCAGTATGTCATGCTGAAGAACGCCATCCGCGAGATGGGCGGCTATGAGGCTGACGAGAAGATTGACTGATGATTGACTGTCTATAAAAGATTACCCTCAGGGTAATGCCGATGTAATATAGGCGGGGGCGGTTCGTTTTCAAACGGACCGCCCTCTGTAATAAAGTGGAGTGCGGTTGCGTTATATTCAACACGGGCAGCAATCAAGTCGTCCCTGTTTTGATCATGCGAATAGATATTTTGACGGTGTTGCCCGAGATGTTTGAGTCTCCGCTCGGGTGTTCGATCCTGAAGCGGGCCCAGGAGAAAGGGCTCGCCGAAATAGTGGTGCATAACCTCCGAGACTATACCACCGACCGCCACCGGAAGGTTGACGACTATCCATTCGGCGGAGAAGCGGGAATGGTCATGAAGATCCAGCCCGTGGAGGCCTGCATCAACGCTCTGCGTAAAGAGCGGGAATATGACGAGGTGATCTTCACCTCTCCTGACGGCGCGACGTTCAACCAGAAGATGGCAAACCGGATGTCGATGCTGGAAAATGTCATCATCCTCTGCGGCCATTATAAAGGGATCGACTACAGGATCCGCGAGCATCTCGTCACTATGGAGATATCGATCGGCGATTACGTGCTGACGGGAGGGGAGCTCCCGGCCCTGGTGATGACCGATGCGATGGTCAGGCTGATCCCGGGAGCCATCGGCGATGAGCAGTCTGCCCTCTCCGATTCATTCCAGGACGATCTTCTTGCTCCTCCGATCTATACACGTCCCGCTGACTATAACGGCTGGAAAGTGCCTGACATTCTTCTCTCAGGCCACGAGGCGAAGATCGATGAATGGCGCCATGAGCAGAGTCTTGAGCGCACACGGCGCCTGCGCCCTGATCTCCTCGGGAAATAAAGTGATAAAGAAAAAATGGCGTTCCGCTGACAGCGGAACGCCATAAATTTATTCTGGGTCATATACTTTCGTGATTACGTTTGCCGATATGAGAGGGAGACATATATGGTGTAAGTCAGCGGCGAGCGGGCTTAGCCGGTGAATTCAGACGATGGCAGATGTCTGTCGGTTTTGGGGGATATGTCTCCGTTTTTTAATCAGCGGTAATCTTTCAGAAGAGCCTGAAGACGTTTGCGGGCGAAAAAGATGCGGCTTTTCACGGTTCCCAGCGGAAGCTCCATCTTGTCGGCGATTTCGTTATATTTGTAGCCTGCAACATACATTGAGAATGGAACTCTGTATTCTTCGGGAAATTCCTTGATTGCTTGCGAGATCTCCTTGACTGCGTAGCTGCCTTCCGGAGTTGTGAGGCCGGATTCCTGTGAAAGATTAAGGTGATAAAGGTCTTCTGTAGTGTCAACAACCGTTGCGCTTCTCACCTGACGACGGTAGTTGTTGATGAAGATGTTGCGCATGATGGTGAATACCCATCCTTTGAAGTTGACGTTGTCAACATATTTTGACTCATTGTCGAGCACCTTGAGAGTGGTGTCCTGCACGAGATCCTGTGCTGTTTCGCGACTTGTTGTCAACTGGTAAGCGAAGCTAAGGAGGTTGCCCTGCAACCCGAGAAGTCTTTGTTTGAAAGTGGAATCTGCCATCGTTTTATAGTTTTAATTGGTTAGAGCTTCCGGCGGTGTCTCCGCCCTCGGCGATTTACACTTTTATAACATCGGGGAAAGAAAAAAGGATAGGGATTAAATGTTAAAAAATGTTTAAATGATTGTATATGTCTGAAATATAGTAGAATAAAAGTTTTGTGCTGATTTGAGCTTAAATCTCATTGGTTAATTTTTAAAAAAATCGCGCTTTCTTTTGTGCTATAATCGCATATAATCATTAATTTTGTGGTCATTCTAATAGATTGGAACGTGAGTAGGATTGCAAAGAAAGTCAGTTTCTGGCTGAGGCGAAGGTTTAATATTCCGATAATCGTTGTCGGCACGCTGACCGTGACGGTGCTCCTGTTTAACGACGACACATCGTTGTCGCTCAACATGGAATATGAGCGCCAGATCAACGAGCTCAGCGCGCAGATTGCGGAATGTCGGGATTCCGCCGCTTTCTATAGGCGCCAGCGGGAAGCCATCATCCATGGCCACGCAGATCTTGAGCACATGGCGAGGGAGAAGTTTCACATGCACCGTCCCACAGAAGACGTCTTCATCCTGAAATGATCCTTGTCAATCCAATTGTCCGTGAGAATATAGAAATATGAGAGATAACGCTTCGGAAAATATGCCGCTTGAAAAGCGACGCCGACTGGTTGAGCGAACGGCTACGTTCGGTCTCCTCCTTTTGTGTGCCGCTCTGGTTGCTCCCTTTGCCATCAGCAACGAAATGTCGGGCCTTGCCATCTATAAATGGATTTATGCGGCCGGGGCTCTGATTTTCCTTGTGGCGCGGATCGTGGGGGCTGCGGATCCCGGATATTCTCCGAGGTTGTGTCGAATCCGCCGCATGGAGTTCTGGGCCGGAGTGGCATTCGGAGTGGGAGCCTTCCTGTGGTTTTACACGGAAAGACGCGTCGGCCCCTTTGCCGGCCCGCTTGCCGTGTTGAGGTCAACCATCCTTTTCACGCTTGCCGGGGCGGTGATCCAGGTGATTTCCGCCCAACTCGGTTATTCCGTGGAGAAAAAGGAGAAAAACGAGAAGAAATGAATGGTTTTCTCCCACGCAGGGTGCTGACGATCGACCGCGGCAATTCATCGATGAAGGCCGTGATATGGGAAGAGGAGAGGGTGGTCTGTGCCAGTCGTCTTTTCGATGTCTCGGTCGAGGCTCTCCTTCCCCTCCTTGATGAATATGCGCCTGAGGGATGTGCCTTTTGCAGCGTGGGCCATGCCGATGCCAAATTCCTGGAGACTCTGAGGCGCCTCCTCGACGGACGGATGTTGGTGCTGACTCCTTCTACGCCGCTCCCCATCGGAATCCGTTATGCCTCCCGCGGCACTCTTGGAGCCGACCGCGTGGCTGCTGCAGCGGGAGCCGCCTCCCTTTTCCCCGGAGAAGGGGCGCTCGTGGTGGATGCCGGAACAGCCGTAACCCTCGACGTCGTGGATCCGGCCGGAGTCTTTGCCGGCGGGAACATTGCTCCCGGAATGTCGTTGAGGTTCCGGTCGCTTCATGAGTTCACCGACCGCCTGCCGCTCGTGTCGCCCGAGGGGGATGTCCCGGTTTTCGGCTATGACACAGTCACAGCCATCCGGGCAGGAGTAGTGGGCGGGATGATAGCGGAAATCGCCGAAGCTTTCGGCGAGGCCCGGAAAAACTACGGAGCCACGAGAATCGTGGCCACCGGAAATGATGCCGCCGCCCTCGTGGGAAGGCTCGGAGAGAGAGGCTTCAAGGTAGACTCCGATCCTAATCTCGTTGGCCGCGGATTGCTCCATATCTTCAGACACAACATGCGCCTGACGAATTGACCTTATTGAAAAAAGAATAAAAACGTTTTCCCCATAACACCTATGAAGAGGATACAACTTTTTCTAATCACAGTTCTCGCGGCATTTGCCGGAGTTTACGCCCAGAATGTCACCACACCATATTCGATGTATGGCTATGGCATCCTTTCCGACCGGGCCACGTCGATGCAGCGCCAGATGGGTTCTATCGGCTATGCCATGAATTCAGGGCGACAGATCAATGCGATGAATCCGGCGTCTTACGCCTCCATCGACTCACTCACATTCCTGTTTGACATCGGCGCCGATCTCTCGATCCTCTGGCAGAAGGAGGGCGCCGACAAGGAGCGCTCCACGGGTGGTGGCCTCGACTATATCACGATGCAGTTTCCGATCACCAAATATCTCGGCGGTTCGATAGGCCTTGTGCCTTATTCTTCGGTGGGCTATTCTTTTGGAAAGGACATCGCTTACGGTGCCATGCAGAATCAGGGAGAGGGTGGTATCAACCAGGCATATATCGGTCTTGCCGGTCGCTATGCGGGCCTGTCGGCAGGTTTTAATCTGGCCTATTCCTTCGGCAATATCCGCAACGACTTCTTCACCAATCCCCACACAAGCGGCCAGGCCCTCGTGGAGCATATCATGCAGATCCGCGACTGGGATCTCCAGCTTGGCGTGCAATACACCGCCCGGATCAACCGCTACGACCGAGCCACCGTGGGCCTTACCTTCACTCCGAAAAAATCGCTCCACGGCAACACTTGGGTGACCAAGCAGGAAACCACGCTCGAGAGCGAGCCCGACACCGTGGCCTATTCGGGGATGAAAGGGAAATATGAAACTCCTATGTCGCTCGGTGGCGGTGTGTCTTATGAGCATAACCGCGCTTCCAAATGGATGGTGGAGGCCGACCTCACTTATCAGCAATGGTCGAAGGCGAAATATTCCTCACTCTATGAGATCGGCAAGCCGGAGAATGTGGTGTTCCAGGGAATGAAATTCAATAATCGCGTGCGTGTTGCGCTCGGTGGCGAATATGTTCCCAAGGTGCGTGGAAACTATATCCAGAGAATGTCCTATAGGGCCGGAGCATATATCGGCAAGGACTATCTCAACATCCAGGGCAACCGCCTGCATGAATATGGGCTGACCGCCGGATTCGGTTTCAACACCCCGGAGGGGCGCACGATGGTCAATCTCGGATTCGAGTGGAAACACCGCGCCGCGCGTCCCGAAACGCTCATCACCGAGAACATGTTTAACATCACGCTCGGAATCAATGTCAACGAACTCTGGTTCTGGCAGCGTAGGATCAAGTGATGTCCGAGGCCTCTTGATCTGATTCCTTTCACCCCTGCCGCTCATGAAATCATATTTAGCTATGAGGTCTGCCGGATGGGTCATGGCAATGGCCGTGGCTCTCTCCTTCGTCGCGGGTGGGTGTCGTGAGGAATCAAAGATCGACATGGCGGCAGCCTTGAATCCCAAGAAGATGCCCTCGATGGTCACTCATAACGTGAGCACTCTTGTCTCCGACTCAGGAATCACGCAATATAAGATCGTGTCGCCGGTGTGGTATGTTTATGACGAGACCGACACCCCCTTCTGGTCGTTTCCAGAGGGACTGTATCTTCAGAAATTTGATGCTGATTTCAATGTGGTGGCCACGGTGGCTGCGGACTCCGCGCGTTTCTTCACCATCGAGAAGCTCTGGCGGCTCGACGGAAACGTAGAGATGACGAAGGCCCCGAAAGATCTTTTCCTTTCGCCGAGGGTGTTCTGGGATCAGCGGCATCAGCGCCTCTATTCCGACACGTTTATCCATATCGAGAATTCCACTCATGTGCTTGAAGGCACAGGCTTCGAGTCGAACGAGCGCCTGACGGAATACAGGATTCTCCATCCGACGGGAATTTTCCCCGTTAACCGCGACAATCTGAAGCCTGACGCGCGCGATAAAGAATAAAGCAATGAATTTAGCAACAGCCATCACCGTCACTATCATAGCCCTGCTTCTCTCGGCCCTTTTCTCGGGCTCGGAGATTGCATTCGTGCAGTCGAGCAAAGTGCGCATGGAGATAGATGCCGCCCGGGGAGGGCTCATCGACAGGATCATCCGTCGGTTCTCCCGCCATGAGGATATGTTTATCTCTACTCTCCTTGTAGGCAACAATGTGGTTCTGGTGGTCTATGGAATCACGTTCTCAATCATCATCAACCCCCTTCTTGAACGGTGGCTCCCTTCGGATGCGCTGGTGCTTGTGGTCAACACGATTCTTTCTACGGGGGTAGTGCTGTTTGCCGGGGAGTTTCTGCCCAAGACGGCCTTCCGCGTGAATCCCAATTTCATGATGCGTCTGTTTGCTCTTCCGCTTCTGCTGACGTATATGATTCTTTATCCCGTCACTCTTATGGTTTCAGGAGTGTCGAAAGGATTAATGAAGCTTGCCGGCATAAAGAGCGACAGTGACAGCCCGGAGGTGCTCACCATCGACCAGCTCGACGATTATCTTCAGCATCAACTTGATGACCACTCCGACAAAGTGGCAGTGGAAAATGAAGTCAAGATTTTCAGGAATGCGATAGATTTCAAGGACACTCAGATAGGGGAGTGCATGATTCCCCGCAATGAGATAGTGGCGGTCGGCATCGATTCCACGACCCGCGAGGAGCTCGTCAGGAAGTTTATCGCAACCGGATTGTCGAAAATCGTGGTCTATCGAGAGGATATCGACGATGTGGTGGGCTATATCCACGTGTCGGAGCTCTTCAATGTTGAAGAAGACTGGCGCAGGCATATCAAGCCGGTGATATTCACTCCGGAGACGATGCTTGCCAACAAAATGATGCGGCGGATGCTTTCTGAAAAGCGTTCGATGGTGGTGGTGGTCGATGAATTCGGAGGCACTGCCGGCCTGGTGACGCTTGAGGATCTTGTGGAAGAGATTTTCGGGGAGATTGAGGATGAGCACGACCGCAAGAGGATGCTTGCCCGCGAAGTTGCCCCCGGGGTTTATGAATTCGCCGGGCGCGCCGAAATCGAATCCATCAATGAGGAATTTCATCTTGATCTGAAGGAATCGGAAACCTACCACACAATCGGAGGATATATTCTTGATAATCTGGGTGCTTTCCCGGTACAGGGAGACTCATTCGAGATCGGCGACCTGAGATTTACGATCCTGAAGATGGCAACTGCGAGGATCGAACTCGTGAAAGTTGAAAAAAATTGAAAAATTTTTATTCAAACATGTTGAAGAATCAAATTCTTTGATTAACTTTGCATCGTTAAAGCGGATGGAAGTTGCCGGAGGGCTCTCCTGATGATATTTTCCAAAAGCTGGAAGCATTATCCCCGAAAGAACGGATATCCGTGGAAACCTATTTATACAAAACAATTACTAACCTAAGTCAAACTGAAAAATGAGCAGTAAGTCCACATTTAAAGCTTCGGTTCTCGGAATGCAGAGCAATCTTCTGTCGTTCGCCCTCAAGCTTACGCTTAACCGCGACGAAGCTCAAGACCTTGTGCAGGACACAACGCTTAAAGCGCTCAACAACGAAGAGAAGTTCGTTGACAACGCCAACTTCAAGGGTTGGATGCTCACTATCATGCGCAACATCTTCATCAACAATTATCGGAAGAGTGCGCGTGAGAACACGGTTGTAGACACCACGGAGGATTACTATCATCTGAGTCTCCCTCAGGAGTCGGGACTCGGTTCTCCTGAAGGTTTCTATGCGGTCAATGAAATTTCCGGGATTCTCGCGAGCTTCCCGGCTGACTACCGCGAACCCTTCTCCCTTCACGTGGCCGGCTACAAGTATGAGGAGATTTCCGAGAAGCTCTCCATGCCGCTCGGAACTGTGAAGAGCCGCATTTTCTTCACCCGCAAAAGACTGCGTGAGATTCTTAAAGATTATGCCTGACCAGTCGTAGAGATATTGCCGTCCCGTTCGGGTCGAGCATACTGATAATATTTCATCCCGCAAAATCCGGTTTCCGGTTTTGCGGGATGATTTTCGTTCTACCCCCTGTTGAGGAATAAGGCTGGTGGGATTGGGTCAGTCGGAGGTATATCGGAACCGTATCAGAACCCCTTTGTGGTCAGTGGGCCATACGTCGATAGGCTCAATGAATGTGTCGTCTCCGGTTTCCTCGATTCTTTGGGAATGGGCAATGCTCGTCTTCGGACCAAGGATTGAGGCCTCCGTCACTTCAAGTCCGGGACGCGGATAAAAGAAAACGTAGTCTATCCTGTCGCGTTCGTCGGCGTTGGGAGCCCATGTGATCTTTGAGGGGGGTAAGGCTTTATTATCGGATGGATAAGTGTAGCCCGGATGGGTCACCGGGTCAGGATAGATGGTTCGATAGGCATCGCGAAATCCTGCATCGTGAAGACGTTTTGTTGCAGGCCAGTCGATCACCACGCCATGATGCTCGGCCATATCTTTAGTTGCCTCTGTCCAGTCAAGATGGGAAGGCTCATTGAAATCTCCGCCGAAAAATATCAGGGCTCCGCTTTCGATAGCATCCCGGGAGTTGTTGAGAAGGCTGTCGATGGCTTCATCGCGCTGCGAGAGGGCGTTGCGGCGCAGAATCTCTTCGACGTCCGTAAGAGGCTCGGGCATGGGTTTCCAGTGGTTGCCGTCATATCCTCTCACTTCGTAATATGTGTCGTTGAGATAGTCGAGATGCCCGGTGTAGACAACCACTTTTTTCCCGTCGACTTCCGTGTCGAGCCGATAGATTGTGCCGTGGTCGTTATTGTGGGGAAAGACTGTCGCGCTGTCGGTTATCTCGTATTTGCTGAGAAGTCCGGTGTCGTAGGAATAGAAGGAATGATACGTGTGTCCCTTTTTCTTAAGCGCCTCGGTGATACGGTCGCAGAATCTTGTGCCGTGGTAGTTTCTGACCTCGCTGAGAGTCACGAAATCGGGATTCAGACGCGCTATTTCGTCAACAATGGCGTCAAACCCTCCCGGAATTGTTGTTCCCTCCTGCCAGATATTGAATTGCAAAACGCTGATTTCGGTTTCTTTTGCAAAGCCCGAAAAAATGGCGGCGCCGGTCAGCGCCGCCAGCAATATGGATTTTCTTTTCTTCATATCGCAAAATTACACTATTTTCTCCGTTCCCGCAATCTTTATTTCCCTCCTTCTTCGGGGGCGGCCCAGAAAACGTCGGGATCATTCATTGTGTCGTTGTGGGTATAGTTGAATCCTTCCGGCACAAGGAAGACATGTCTTCCTTGCTTTCCCGCCACCGACATCCTCCCTTCCGGCTCAGCACGATTTATCGTGTTGCAACCGATAAGATAGAGATTTTTCGCCATGTAATATTTCAGGTAATGGTCCGCTGTCTCCTTCTCCTGGTGGTTCCAATTTGCATCTTCGTTAAGAACAAGCGGTTTATCAGCAATCAATCTCTCCCTGACCTCCGCGGGGCCGAGCAAAGTCCCGTTTTCATCGGTGACCCATGCATCGAAAGTCGGGTCGAGCCATACCCATTTGTTAAGATCTTTACTCCAGGCAACCACGATTACATGGCAGTCTTGATCAATGTCATAGTGTTTGGGTACGCATGTGAGATATCTCGCGGGAATCCCTTCCGCAAGCAATGCTTCGGTGAGCATAATGGCCATCAGCCTGCAGTTTATGCCCCTGTTTTCTGTCTTGCAGATGTCATAAAGTGCTCCAAAGTTGATGGGTACATTGGGCCAAGCGGATGAGCCGTCGTGCCTTACGGCTTCGTGAGTGAAATGGAGAAGATTTTTCATTCTGCTGATCTCGTCGCCATTCCCTGCCACGCTGTCAAGATTGAAGCGGATGCGGGTGGCAGTGAGCAAGCTGTCGGAAGGATGGCTATATTTGAAGTCGATTGCTGATGAGCTCCCGGGGGTATATGGCTTGGCATTCTTAAGAATGGTGAGTTTTTCAAACTCCAATTCCGGATCTGCGAATTTTCCCGATAGCTTCCATCCGGCTGCCAGGTCTTCAGCATCATAGAGGGAAAGGAGGTGTTTGAGGATGGGCTGGTAGCGGTTGGCTATCTTGAAATGCCATGCTTCGTGTTTGCTGGCCAAAGCATCCTCAATAAATGCGCTTAGCTGTTTTGCCTGCGGCATAAGGCTCTCTTTCTTTTTGAGCAAGACTTTGTCGGGGGTAGGTTTAAGAGTGCCTCCGTAAAGGAGTGCTCCGTCAGTTTCATATCCCTTAAAGTTAGGACACATTTCATTCTCTCCGAAAGATGAACCTACAACGAGCCCCTTCAGGACTACTTTTTCAGCCTTCTGGCAGTTCTGGAGATAGAGCGGTCCGCCGGTGCACAAAACTGGTCCGGAGAAGGTGACGGTGCGCAATTCAGGGCAGTCGAAGAAGCAATATCCGTCAGAATGGCCCACCAGTCCCTGAAACTCGACTGTCTCAAGCTTAGGACATCCTTCAAACGAATGTGCTCCAATCATATAGACGTCCCCTTTGTAGGTGAGCTTCTTGAGATTGGGGAAATTCTTGCTGTCCATTCTTATGGCAGTGGCCACATTCCCCTCAATCGTGAGCTCGGTGATGTCGGTCGTGTCTTTCAGTTTTTCGATCTCTGTGCTATTGATAGTAATACTACGTGCCGACATGAATAATGTTGCGATGCTCATGCCGGTTATAAGGAATAATCGTTTCATATCTGAGCTTTGATTATGGTGATTTACTCGTTATGACTCGCGGGAGTTGCCGCCGACCACGTCGTCACTCTTCACCCCGCGCACTTTCTTGACCTGAGCGTTCAGGTTGCCGAAACGATAAGAGATTGAGATATTGACAGACCTGTAGCCGGTGTTGTAGGAGTTGGTGACACTCGTGTAGGGCATGTTGATCACATAACTTCTTCTGGTTCTGCGTCCATTGCCGAACGGGTTGGAAACGCCGATTGCTGCGCTCAGCCTGTTCTCCTTGAGGAAACTTTTCCGCAGATGTATTCCATGTCCGAATTTAGAGATGCCGGTAGATTGGCTGACGGAGTACAAGCTTTTCCAGTTGCCCCAATAGTTGGCATAGATGGTTGCGGTCAGCTTCCAGGGTAGTTGTTGGTTGACGTTTGCCATGAACATAGGCGTCCATCCGGACATCTTAAGTTTAAGGGAAGGATTCTCCACATGGTTATAGTCGAGAAACGCGTTAAGCATCAGGCGTGTCTTGGGATGCACTGTCCATTGCACCCATGCCGACGTGGAGAAGTTTCCGTTCTTCCCGGCGTTGGCGTAGGTCGATCTGATTCGGTCGCCGGGAAGGAGTTCCTGAATCTGGATGATTTCATTATTCGAGAAAGAATATCCTGCGTTGAAATCTATCGATATCATACGTGAGAAGAGGCTATAGTTGAAATTCAGCGAATGGTTGCGAGTGGAGGAGAGGTCGGGATTTCCCTGGCTCTCGCTCTGTGGATTCGTGATGAGCGCCGGGTTAAGATAATTGATGCCCGGACGCCGTATCGACGCGCTGTAGGAAAGCTTCAGCGAGTTTGCGTCGTTAAGGTTGTAAGAGATAGCCGCGTTCGGCACGAGATCGTTGAGGTTGCTGTGGAAATCATCGTTATCTCCGAGTTTATATTTGGCCTCCAGTCGCGAATATTCATATCTTACGCCCCCTCTCAATCCGAAACGTCCGATGTTGACACGATAGTCGGCGAATACAGCCGCTATCTGGGTAATGTGGGAGAAATCGGTGTCATCGTCGCGGTCTATTCCGAGATAACGCTGATTGTTTTTGCTGTGGTTGTCGCGGTAAACGTATTTTGCGCCTAAATCGAATGTGTGGCCTTTGAATAGAGGGCGTTCCCAGTCGGCTTGCAAGGTGTGTTCCGTCAGGACCGCATTGTTGTCGGAGAAAATTCCGGAATAGCTCACGGGCATATTGATAGCGTTGAGGTAATTAGTTTCCGACTTGCTGCTGTTTCCGTTGCCGGAGATCATATAGGTGAAGATGAATTTCTCCCCCTTCTTGCGCGTGAGACGCTGATAGTTGAAAGTCCCGTCAAGGAAGTGATTGCGCGCGGGAGATGTGTGGGTTTTGCTGTCGTAGCTATAGAGGAGGCTGTTGTCGCGGTCAAACATTGAATAGCTTCCCCAGCTGTCGCTGCTTGTCCGGTTCATCCAGAAGAAAAACTCTCCGGTCACGAGATTGAGGGTGTCAGGTTCATAGCTCAGGGAGAAAGAACCATAACCGGAAGTGTTTGAATTTTCCGAATCAGAGATGTCGAGAGAGCGGTTGTCTGATCCTTCGAAAGTCCTGTCTGTCTCGCTGTGACCTTTTGAGGATCTTCTGCTCGACACGAAGAGCCCTCCGTTTGCCTCGACAGTCACTTTGTCCACCTGTGTGGTCAGCCATAGGCTGGGATTGGGCACATCATTGTTGGAATTATAGTTGAGACCCACATTGCCTGTAACGCCTTTGATCACCATGTTCTGCTCCGTGACGATATTGAGGATCGTTGTCGACCCTTCGGCATCTTCTCTTGCTCCCGGGTCGGTGATCACTTCGATCTTCTTGATCATTGATGCGGGAATAGATTTAAAGATGTCTTTGGCGTTGTTGGTGAACGATGTGTTCTTGCGCCCGTTTTTGTAGACCACAAAGTTGCTTGATCCTTTCACTTTTATAGTGCCGTCAGGGTCAACGCTCACCAATGGCACCTTCTTCAGGATTTCATCGAGTTGTGAAGTCTTTGATTCGGGGTCGCCTGCCACGTCATAGCCAATCCTGTCGATTTCCCTTGATATCAGCGGGCGTTGGGCCGTAACCTCCAGTTCCTGAAGCATATTGTCAGACCCGAATACGATAGTGTCCAGATTGGCAACCGGTTGCTCAGGAGTCACGGTGAAATCTCTTGTTCTCACTTTCATCCCCATGGAGCTGAGCCTGAGAAGGTAGTGGCCCTCTTTGGGTAATTTCTGTTCAAACTTGCCATCTTCGCCGGTAACAGCTGCAATTAGCATCTTGGCCGTGTCGGGAAATTCATAAATTCTGAGGGTCGCGAACGATTCAGGAGATCCTGTGGAGTCGGCCGCAGCTACCCCTTTCACGAAATAATCGGTTGCTCCCGAAGCTGACGGGAATGTGGCCGCGAGTGCAGCTATTATGATGAAAGTGGAAATTTTTTTCATTTTGCGTTTGGTCAGAGGTTAGTTTTGTGGAATTGATGGGATGGTCATTCTTAATTTGGGTAGGCTGGCTTTGAAAATAAACCTCAAAACTTGGCCAAATTGCCCCTTATATAAGAAAAGACTCTATGAAATTAAACGGAGAAATCCTTAAAGTGTGACACTCCAAGCAAGTTTTTTTGAAAATTTTGCATCCCTATAACAAATATCCTGCCCCTCTTGTTCTTGACGTTAACATTTCAAAAGAGAAATTAACATATTTTTATTTCAAAGAGGGTCAATAAAT
>CAYROR010000063.1:0-14584 GCA_964425935.1 uncultured Sangeribacter sp. | reverse complement strand
ACTGGTCGTTTGGCGACTATTTCAAGAAAGAGGCCATCGACTGGGCTTGGGAATATCTTGTAGATGTGCTCAAGCTTGACCCCGACCGGCTTTATGCAACAGTATTCGAAGGATATGCTCCCGAAGGGCTCGAGCGCGACAACGAAGCCGCGGAAATCTGGGAAAGCCATCTCCCGAAATCCCATATCATAAATGGCAACCGTCATGACAACTTCTGGGAAATGGGCGACACCGGACCCTGCGGCCCCTGCAGCGAAATCCATATCGACCTGCGTTCTGACGAGGAGAGAAAAGCTGTTGACGGTGCCACCCTCGTGAATAAGGACAATCCTCAGGTGATCGAGATTTGGAATCTCGTTTTCATGCAATATAACCGTAAGGCCGACGGAAGTCTTGAACAACTTCCTGCAAAAGTTATCGACACCGGCATGGGTTTCGAACGTCTTTGCATGGCTCTTCAGGGAAAGAAGTCAAACTATGACACCGACGTTTTCACGCCTCTCATCGGAACCATATCCGAGATGACCGGCTTTAAGTATGGAGAAAATGAAAAGGTAGACGTAGCAATGCGTGTCATCGCCGACCATCTGCGCACTATCTCCTTCTCCATTGCTGATTCCCAGCTTCCATCGAATGCGAAAGCGGGATACGTCATCAGACGTATTCTGCGTCGTGCCGTGAGATACGGCTACACATTCCTTGACCGCAAGGAGGCTTTCATGTATAAGCTTGTTGACTGTCTTGTTGACCAGATGGGCGATTCTTATCCGGAAATCAAGGCCCAGAAGGAGCTTATCAAGAAAGTAATCAAAGAGGAGGAGGAATCTTTTCTCCGCACTCTTGACAACGGCATCAAACTTCTCGACACCTTGATTGCAAAAGCAAAAGAGGAGAATAAAACGGTTATTTCCGGCAAAGACGCATTCACGCTCTACGATACTTACGGATTCCCTATCGACCTGACTGAACTGATTCTCAGGGAAAACGGGATGACACTGGATCACAAGGAGTTTGATTCGGAGATGCAGAAGCAGAAGGATCGTGCCAGAAATGCAGCCGCTGTCGAAACAGGCGACTGGGTTGTGGTGGGCAACGGCGATCAGGAATTTGTGGGATATGACCAGACTTCGACTCCGACGAAGATTCTCCGCTACCGCAAGGTGAAACAGAAAGGGAAAGAATACTACCAGATTATCCTCTCCAAAACTCCGTTCTATGCGGAAATGGGAGGTCAGGTAGGCGACCGCGGCACCCTCACTTCCGTCAATGGCGAAACCATTGAGATTTTCGACACCAAGAGGGAAAACAATATCGGAGTCCATCTATCCCATACCATTCCCAACGATCCGTCGGCCGACTTCATCGCTTCAATCAATGAGGATGCGAGAGCCGCGACTTCAGCCAATCACTCAGCTACCCATCTTCTTCACGAAGCTCTAAGGGAGGTGCTGGGCACACACGTGGAACAGAAAGGTTCTTTTGTTTCGCCCGACGTTCTCCGCTTCGACTTCTCCCATTTCCAGAAAGTGACTCCGGAGGAGCTGAGAAAGGTGGAACATATCGTCAATTCCAGAATCAGAAAAGCCATGCCACTTGAGGAAGCAAGAGATATGCCGATCGAGAAAGCCCGCGAAATGGGAGCAATGGCTCTATTCGGAGAGAAATATGGCGACAAGGTCAGAGTAGTGAAATATGGATCTTCTGTGGAACTTTGCGGCGGCACACATGTCCCCAACACCGGAAATATCGGAATGGTCAGAATCATTTCCGAAAGTTCAATTGCCGCAGGCATTCGGAGAATCGAGGCTCTGACTGCCACCGGGGTAGAAAATATGCTTGATGACCTTCAGGATACGATGCGCGACATCTCATCCCTCTTCGGTAATGCACCAAACGTTAAGGCAGCAGTCGAGAAATCGATTAAGGAGAATAATGAACTCCATAAGCAGGTGGAGGATTATCTTGAGGAGCGTGTGCGCAACATGGCGGAGAGAATCCTCAGTTCAGCCAACATTATAAACGGAATCAAGGTCACCACCCTTTCCGGTCCTCACATGCCCGACATGGTGAAGAATATTGCATTTGCAATCCGCAAGCAGTCGCCGGGGCACACTGTCTTCATCGGGGCAACGGAAGCGGGAGGAAAGCCTCTCCTCACCCTTATGATTTCCGAAGACCTCGTGAAAGAGGGGAATAATGCCTCTCAGATCATCCGCGAAGCTGCCAAACTAATAAAAGGTGGCGGTGGCGGACAGCCTTTCTTCGCTCAGGCAGGTGGCAAGGATGCCGACGGCCTCTCTGCTGCCTCTGAAAAGATCCGCACCCTGCTCGGCCTTTGATAAGGATTCAACACTCCAAAACAATCAGAAATGATAGAGGCGTCCGCTTGATTCGGACGCCTCTATCATTTTCATTAATTGGAATGATTTATGCTCTTTCTTTTAGTGCGGGAAATTATCGGAGGAAGCGACGGTATTGTCCTTTCCTTTTTGTTGCTGACCCATATTCCACCGCCTTCTGCGGACAAACATGATAGCAGCCGAGACAACTGCAGCATCGATTTCCCCATTCAGGACGATTCCCTTCTTTCGAGGATTTCATCCTGATGTTATGATACGGACAGATGTGGCTGCACTTTCCACATCCTATGCATCCGGAATTGGAGTGCCATTTCCGGGTGCTAATTCCCCATTTCCGGAAAAGAGGATAGACCATTCTTGTCTTTAACCAGCTGAAACTGCCACGAACCACATCCAGAGTTTCCGCCTTCTCCTTCACCTGTGAGGCAATCATGCGGATGCGCTTCGGAGCCTCTTCAATTTTTTTCTCCTCCACATTTTCAGGATCAACGTCGAATCCCGGAAGGAGGATATACGTATTCGGCATCTCGAGGCTCCACACAGCCGACACATGAATTTTTGAATCAGCCATTGTCTTGATAAACATTTCCGGAGCCAGAGCAACGTCATCTCCACACGTTATAACCGCCCAGACATAGACGTTTTTTTCTTTCACGGATTTGGCAAATTTTCCTCCTATAGATTTGATAAAATCCACAACAGGTGCCGGAAGCCCCCAGGAATACACGGGAAAGACAAGTCCAAGGGTCTCCCCCGAAAATTCATTCGGGACATGATTCGGTGAAACCATTTCAAGCACTTTTTCCCCAAGCGTTTCTCCCAGGGAGAAAGCTGCATATCTCGAATTCCCGGTAGCTGAAAAATAGAAAATCATATCGCCGTGCAGATTTTGAAGATAAGCTCCTTCAGGAGTTCAAACTCATTCTGGGTGCTCCCAATTCCCTTGCTCTTGCAATCATAGTCACGGAGGGCATGAACAGCGGCAAGGGCCTGACGCGCATTGTAGCGCTGCATTCCGTCTCTGTAATCCTTCAGGGCGTAGGCCGATTTCAGTTCAAGGGCTGCCATGAGGGAATTATCACTTTTATCCTTCGTCACACACGCGATAAACAGGCGGGAAAAGAAATTGAAAAGTGTGGCACCGGTCATAACTCCCGGATTCTGCTTCGGATTCTTGGAGAAGTATTCCACTATAAGCATCGCTTTAGCATAATCTTTCCGCGATAATGCTTTCACAAGCTCAAAAGTGTTGAAATCTTTTGAAATCCCGATGTTGCGTTCAATCAATTCGGGAGTGATGCGCTTCACGTCTTTTCCTACAGCAACCATTAGTTTATCAATCTCCCCGAATAGTTTGCTGAGCGGGCTTCCAATATAATCGCATAGTAGAGTCACCGCCTTATCATCGATTCCGACACCCAGAGATCCACAATAGTCCATGATTGGAGCCCCAAGCTGATAATCACGCAGACGCTCACTTTTAAAAACAACACTTCCGGTTTCTTGCGCAGCCTTTATCAATTGAGAAGTCGAAGACAGTGACTCACCCTTGTAGACCACAGCAAGCACCGTCGAAGGATTCGGATGCCTGACGTAGGATGCGAGCTTATCCAGCTGCTGCCGGGCTTGCGGCATCGACTGTGCCTCCTTCAGCATGACGAGCTGACGATCCGACATCACAGGATATTGCTGGGCACTTCCTATCACCCTCCCGATCTCGGAATCAGCTCCGTAGAACACAATCTGGTTGAAATCCCGGTCAGCCTCGTCTATGACGTGGTTTTCAAGAGCCTTGGAAATCTGATCAATATAATATGGTTCATCACCCATCAGGATATAAACCGGTGAAAATTGCCCCTTTTTGATAGAGGTCATTATATCCCGAAACGATGGTCCTGCGCTCTTCTTTGCCATAATCACATTAAGGATTTAAAAAAATAGTGTCTGAACCTTAGGAAGAAAAGAGTGGTGGCTGCAAGGCTCATTATGGCTGCCCAAGGGAACTGCCCGTCGGCCGCCACACCTAAACTGTCAAAGCCCTCGGAGTTAGAAAATGCCCATGAAGCAACAACAACCAAAGAATTATTCAAAGCATGGGCAAACACAGCAGGCCAGAGACTTCCCGTCCAGACCACCAGCCATCCGAAGAAACCTCCCATCAGAAGGCGGGGGAAGAAACCGAAAAACTGGAAATGCATGGCACTGAATATAAAAGCCGTTCCCCAGACTGCCCAGGAATATCGGCTTCCCCCCTGCAAGAAAATCGTCTGAAGAGTTCCCCTGAAAAAGAATTCCTCAGAGAACCCCGTCAATATTCCAACGACAGCCACTCCGGCAAGCATCTGGAGAAAACCGTCGGCAGAAAGGATCTTGTCGGCCACTGCGGAATTTGCTTTCTCCCAGCTCCGAAGGGTGTTCTCCAGTCCGGAAGCCCATGATGGGAAATGGATGGAAGCATTCCAGCTGATCAACTGATTCATGGCAGGAAGAGCCAGGATGCACACAATGACAATCCCGGCATAGACCTTCGGAGACCCTCCCCGCCGTAGGCCGGTGAAAACCAACGGGGTTGAGGATGCAAACCTTGCGGTCAGATAAGCCGGCAGGCAGAATCCGATCACGCATTGAAGAATTGCTGAAAGAAGAAGCAACGTTCGTTCCCCTATTCCGCCAATCATGGAAAGGGCTTCAGCGGCAGCGGCTGCCACAAGAATGAAAAACGCAAACAAGGTCAGCAACACAAGAAGGCGAACCGCGGCCGACTTTCTTAAATAGGAGATGGAATCAGGTGATTCTGTCATATCTTTCGAATCTGAATTTGGGGATGAGACTTCTCTTTCAGTCAAATTTTTTTCTCGTGAAAACAAAATCGCGACCAAGATATTTTTCTCTCACCACTGGATTCTGGGCAAGCTCCTCGCTCGTGCCCTGAAAGAGAATCTTCCCCTCGAAGAGCAGATATGCCCTGTCGGTGATCCGGAGTGTCTCCTGCGCGTTATGGTCTGTGATCAGGATGCCGATATTCTTCGACTTCAGTTTATAGACAACCTCCTGAATATCTGACACAGCAATCGGATCGACACCTGCGAAAGGCTCGTCAAGCATGATGAATTTAGGATTGATTGCAAGACACCGGGCAATCTCCGTGCGCCGTCGCTCTCCTCCGGATAGCTGGTCGCCGAGGTTTTTTCTGACCTTCTGCAATCTGAATTCCTCAATCAGACTCTCAAGTTTCTCTTTCTGATATTCCTTTGAGGTAGGAGTCATCTCAAGGACAGCTCGGATATTATTCTCAACACTCAGCTTCCTAAAAACGGATGCTTCCTGCGCGAGATAACCGATGCCGAGCTGAGCACGCTTATAGACGGGGTAGCCGGTTATGTCGAGATCATTTAGAAAAATCTTTCCGGCATTGGGGGTCACAAGCCCCGTAGTCATATAGAATGTAGTCGTCTTTCCAGCTCCATTAGGACCCAGAAGCCCGACAATTTCTCCCTGCGACACGTCGATCGACACATGATTGGCCACTGTTCGTTTGCCATAGCGCTTCACGAGATTTTCCGTGCGAAGCACACCCTTTTCAGGAATATCAATCTCAACAGATTCCGAGAAATCTCCTTCTGGTGTCACGATTGATTCCTCCCCTTGGACAATCAGCTCCCGCATGTCAGGCTCCGGTTGGCGTTCCATCTCTCTGGCCACCTCTTCCTCCTCCGGAGTAAGCCCTTCCTTATGTTTCTTAAAAAGCGAATAAATTTTCATTGTCAGGAGTTTGATTTCGAGTCTCCCTTTCCGGAAGGAAGAAGACTCCGGATATAGTCTGTCAGCAATTTAATGGCCACCTTATTGTTTCCACCCTGCGGAATGATAAGGTCGGCATATCTTTTTGAGGGTTCTATATAGAGTTCATGCATAGGCTTGAGTGTCTCCATATATCGGTCAATGACCATCTGCGGAGTGCGTCCGCGTTCAATGCAGTCGCGATGGATCACCCTCACGAGCCTCTCATCGGCATCGGCATCCACAAACACCTTGACATCCAGCATATCCCTGAGATGTTTATCTGTCAGCACAAGAATGCCCTCAACCACGACCACTTCCCTCGGGAACACTGTCACCGTCTCTTTCATGCGTGAGCATGTGATGAAGTCGTAGGTGGGCATCTCTATGCTTTTCCCTTCCTTCAGTTCGGAAAGCTGACGACACAACAGACTCCACTCAATCGACGCCGGCTCATCGTAGTTCATCTTGAGACGCACCTCAAGAGGGATGTGGCGGTTGTCGTTATAATAACAATCCTGAGGAAGGACCGCCACTTCCTCTTTCGGAAGCGATTCGATGATCTTCCTCACGACTGTGCTTTTTCCGGAACCGGTTCCTCCGGCTATTCCAATTACCAACATGGCTCGTTTTTTGTTATAGATGGCGGAGGCAACTCCGTTTTGCAAAATTAATAAAAACTCCGTTGCTTGCAAAATCAGACATGCCGGCATCGTATAAAAATTCAGCCACACGGCCTCCATGTCCGAATATTTCTCCATTTTGTCGGCCACTTGCACTCGGTTGAACGATTTTTATTAATTTTGCAGAGATTTCAAAAATCCGTTTTTTCACGGATTCTCCGACCGGCGTCGGAATCCGCGGTATTATTTTAAAACAGAATCAATGATTGTTTCCTCAATAGCTTCATTCGGCAAGTATTGCCGGTTTATGTGCCAGGTGTTCCGCATCCCCGACAAAGGGAAGGTGTTCTATCAGCGTCTGATTTTCGAAATCAATAAACTTGGCGTCGACTCCATTCCTCTGGTCATCATCATCTCGCTCTTCATCGGAGCCGTGATCGCAATCCAGATGGCCATAAACATCGTTTCGCCTCTCCTACCCTCCTACACCACTGGTCTAACCACCAGAGAGATTCTTCTGCTGGAATTCTCCTCCACGATGATGTGTCTGATTCTCGCCGGAAAAGTCGGGAGCAACATTGCGTCGGAGATAGGCACCATGAGAGTGACCGAACAGATCGATGCCCTCGACATAATGGGCATCAACTCCGCTAATTTTATCGTGCTCCCGAAGATCATAGGGTTCGTGTTTTTTGTCCCGGTGCTCTGCGTGCTCTCCATGTTCATGGGCCTCGTGGGAGGCTGGGTAATCGCGCAATTCACATCCATGGTCTCCGTTGAGGATTATATTTATGGTATTCAGGCGTTTTTCAATGAATGGTATGTGTGGTATGGCATTATCAAGACACTTGTCTTTGCCTATATAATCACTTCAATCGCAGCTTACTACGGCTATTACGTCAAAGGTGGAGCGCTTGAAGTGGGACAAGCCAGCACGAAGGCCGTTGTGTCAAGTTCCATCATCATTCTCCTCGCCGACGTGATCCTCACCAAACTTCTCCTCCAGTAAACATTTCGCAAAATGATCGAAGCAAAAAATATTTCCAAATGGTTTGATGGCCAGAGAGTGCTTTATGACATCTCAGCCACTTTCAACACCGGCCAGACAAACCTCATAATCGGACAAAGCGGCTCCGGAAAAACCGTCTTCATGAAATGTCTGATCGGGCTTATCACTCCGGATCAGGGCACCATTATTTATGACGGACGCGACCTCGAAACAATGTCGACACAGCAGAAACGCACTCTCCGCACTGAAATCGGTATGCTTTTTCAGGGATCGGCATTGTTTGACAACGAAACAGTTCTCGGCAACGTTATGTTTCCACTCAAGATGTTCAGCACCATGAGTCAGGAAGAACAACTTGAAAGAGCGCGGTTCTGCATCAATCGAGTCGGTCTTACGAATGCCGACGACAAATATCCTTCGGAAATTTCCGGAGGTATGCAGAAACGTGTGGCTATCGCCCGAGCTATCGCTTTGAATCCTAAATACCTTTTCTGCGACGAGCCAAACTCCGGCCTCGATCCGAAAACTTCGATCCTCATTGATGAGCTTCTCAGCGACATAACTCATGAATATGGCATCACCACTGTCATCAACACCCACGACATGAATTCAGTGTTAGGCATCGGTGAAAACATCGTTTTCATTAACCGGGGCCACATGGACTGGTCGGGCAACGACCATAATATCTTCCGGAGCAAAAACGAAGCCCTTAATGACTTCGTTTTCGCCTCCGAACTCTTCAAGGAGGTCAAGACATTTCTCGAACGGGAATATGAAGCACGAGAGAGCTCTAAGAGAGGACAAGGCTGAGAAAAGTGGCATCATCCAGACCCGGCACTACACTTTCTGGATTGATGGTTCTGACTACTCTCTCAATTTCAGAACGATCGTTTTGCAATCCGTTGAAAGCTTTGCATATCCGATTCTCAACGTCACCTTTCATAAAGAAGTCGCCTGAGATGGAGAAGTGGGAGATTGTGTTGGTGAGTCCGTCAATGTCATATTCAACGCAAAATTCTCCAAGCCCCTTGATATTTTCCCTCTTGGACACTCTCCTCTTCCCCTCACTGCTCAAATTTTCCTTTGCCTCAATCTTTAGAAAAGAGGGGGAATAATAAGCGGCCTCTATTTTCCGGATCTCCTCAGCGTCTTCAGGAGTGAGGGCATACGGCTCGCCATCGGTTATCTCTTCAAGCATGAATCTCTCAAACTCCTCGGGCGAGATTGAGATCCCTTCGTTTTTCAGGCAAGTCACCCTCATAGGCACCGACTTGACACCCTTCGATTCAAGCTTTGCCTTCGAGGGAGTTATGGCATTGGAAAGACACTCCGGATCAAAATCATATAGCATCGTTCCGTGGGCTATGCTTCTTCCGGGAATATGATAGAAAGCGTTGCCGGACACCTTCCGCTGTCCGATCAGAATGTCGTTGCGCCCGGAAGCCATGGCGTCAATCCCAAGTTTCCGGAGTGCAGAGGCAATCATTTCCGTATAACGGGCAAAGACCTCCGTCACCTTGTCGCTGGCCGTTATATAGGAGAACATAAAGTTCTGACGGTCTGCATAAACGCATCCACCTCCGCTTCTACGCCTCACTACGTCTATTCCATTTCTCCTGCAATAATCAAGATTCACTTCTTTTTCAATCTCCTGATTTCTACCGCAGATCACGGTTGGGTCAACCCGCCATGAAAAGAAGTAGTCACCTGCAGGAAGATTTCGGGCCACCCATTCCTCAACTGCGAGATAGAACGGCAGGCGTCTGGCCTCTCCTTCGCGAAGCTCCGGAATCTGAATATGTTTCATCTTTAAAATAATTTGATTGATATCCTTTCTTTATTATCGCCTGCAAAATTAAGAATAAATTCTGAATACACATTCCGGCATGCTAAACCCACAGGATCCTTTTTTCTCCCGAACAGACTCATTTTTCATGCAAATCCGATGGATAATGGATTTTTTTATGTAATTTAGCGACTCAAATAAACGACATTCAAATACAACGAACCTAAACATCTGATTTAAAATGAAAAAGTGTTTTCTGACACTCTCGTTCCTGATGGTCGCTGTAGTGATGATGGCCTCAGACGCCGTGGAATGGAGCTACAAGCTTGTGGGCGACAACACCGACAAACCGTCGCTTGAAATCACGGCACATATCGCGCCGGGCTATCATCTTTTCGATTTCAATAATCCTGCTGGAGGATCCATGCCTCTTGAGTTTTATTTCGAGACCTCCGGGTGTGAAATCGATGGCAAACCAAAAGCTAACAAATCCTACACAAAGGAATTCGACCAGATTTTCGAGGTTGACCAGTATTTCTATACTGGCTCGGTCACGTTTACCCAGGCTATAAAACCGACAGCCAAGGATTTCACTGTCACCCTCGAGATAAAAGGGCAGGCTTGCGATGATCAGGGATGCATCCCCCTTTTCGGCTCACACACTTTCAAGGGTCATGCCCCCGTGAAAGCTTCTGAAACGGAAAAAGCCAGTTCAGAAACTGTAACTTCGGCTCCGGCTGAAACCGAGCAGGTAGTGGTTGACTCAATTGTCTCTGCTGTTTCCGCCCCTTCAGATCCTTCTCTCCCAACACTTGCTGCAGGAGAAAGCGACAAATCATGGTGGGACAATGTGGAGACTGAGCTCCATGCGTTTTCCAATTCTCCGGAACAACAGACCCGTTCGCTTCTCTATATTTTCATCGCAGGTTTCATCGGAGGTCTCATTGCGCTCGTGACGCCTTGCGTCTGGCCAATGATTCCGATGACAGTCAGCTTCTTCCTCAAACAGAACAAGACGAAACGCAAATCTGTGACCGCCGCTGCAGTCTACGGATTGTCGATCATCGTTATCTATGTTGCGCTGGGACTGATAGTGACAGCCCTGTTTGGAGCTTCGGCCCTTAATGAACTTGCAACAAGCGCTGGATTCAACATTGCCTTCTTCATTCTGCTCGTGATCTTCGCCATCTCGTTCATGGGAGGTTTCGAGCTGACTCTCCCCTCCTCCTGGACCAACAAGATGGACTCGAAAGTCGACGCCACGACAGGCTACCTTTCCATTTTCTTCATGGCCTTCACACTGGCACTTGTATCTTTCTCCTGCACCGGTCCTATCATCGGCACATTGCTCGTGGAAGCTGCCGCCACTTCCAATTTCATCTCTCCTGCAATCGGAATGTTTGGCTTTGCCCTGGCCCTGGCTCTCCCCTTCTCCATTTTTGCAATGTTCCCGACAATGCTGAAGTCCATGCCCAAGAGCGGCGGATGGATGAACACCGTTAAGGTTGTGCTCGGATTCCTTGAACTCGCCCTTGCCCTCAAATTCCTCTCCGTGGCCGATCTCGCATACGGGTGGAGAATACTCGACCGTGAAGTCTTCGTTTCATTATGGATCGTTATTTTCGCGCTCCTCGGAGTTTATCTGCTTGGTAAGATCACCTTCCCTCATGACGATAAGGTTGAAAAAATCGGCGTTGGAAGATTCATGCTTGCATGCGTGTCGCTCTCCTTTGCCGTCTACATGCTTCCCGGTCTTTGGGGAGCTCCTCTCAAGAGCATCTCTGCCTTCGCACCCCCGATGTCAACTCAGGATTTTTCTCTCTACGATGGAGAAGTTCACGCGAAAGCTGATGATTTTGAAGAGGGGATGAAACTTGCACGCCAGCTCGGAAAACCGGCTCTCATCGATTTTTCCGGCTATGGATGCGTGAACTGTCGCAAAATGGAGGCTGCCGTCTGGACAGATCCGGAGGTGAAACACAGGATTGACAATGACTACGTGCTCATCACCCTGATGGTCGACGAGAAGAAAGCCCTTCCGGCTCCTATCAAAGTCACGGAAAAGGACGGAACAGTTCGCACCCTCCGCACCTATGGCGACAAGTGGAGCTATCTCCAGCGTTCTAAGTTTGGCGCCAACGCACAGCCATTCCATGTTATTGTCGACAACGACGCAAAGCCGCTTGCCCCTGCATTCGTTTATAAGGAAGACGTGCCCGGTTATCTCGGCTTCCTGAAAGAGGGCGTCGATAACTACAAGAAGTGAAAATAGATTAAAACACCGTGTTACAAGCCCCGCCCGATGCAATGTCAGGCGGGGCTTTACGTTCTATATTTATGAAACGGATTTTTACCCTCTTTATATCATTCATGGCATGCTTGTGGGCCATGGCCTCTTCTCCGAAATATATAGCCCTGTCTGATTCAGCCGACAACTTTATAAAAAAGGAACGCTGGGCCGACGCGGAGAAAACCATCCTGGCCGCCTTAAAGCTTGAGCCGGCAAATTTTCTGAACTCCATGTTGCTATCAAATCTGGGTGTTGTCAGAACCAACATGGGGCGCAATGAAGAGGCCATCGAAGCATTCGGACTCGGCATCTCGATAGCCCCACGATCCGCCACCATCCGGGCAAACAGGGCGAGGACGTATCTGGCTATGGGGAACTACGACAATGCCCTCTCTGATCTTGATAAAGCTCTTGAGATAGATTCCCTGCATGAGTGGTCGCTGAGAATGAGAGGATATCTCAGGCTCCGTAATAATGATCTTGAAGGAGCCTCACGCGACTTCACGGAGCTCAAGAATCATTTCCCGAAAAATGCGGGAGCCCTCTCCGGACTTGCCGGCATTGCGGAAGCCGAGGGGAAATTTCAGGAAGCCCTCGGACTCTATAATCAGGCATTGGACATTGAGGAGGATCCGGTCACGAGGTTCTCGCGAATCCTCCTGAAGATCAACATGCAGAAATATTCCGAAGCATCTGAAGATATCTCGGAATCCATCAGAAAATATCCGGAAATGCCGGATTTCTATCTTGCGAGAGGCTATCTGCACCATCTCAACTACAGGAATGACGAAGCAGAAATTGATAAAAAAATTGCACTGGATAAAGGAGCTGACCCTCAATTTGTTGAAAAATTCTTCCCCTCAACCGGAAGATAACTTCGTCGGATTTCTCTTTTACGGGTTCAAATTTCTTTGTAACTTTGCATCCGATTTCCGCAAGAGAACTCCACGTCATGAACAATCTTTTTCTACATATAGAATATCTGATCCTGCGCCACGAATGTGTAGTGGTGCCGGGATTCGGTGCTTTTATATGTAGGCAATCCCCTGCTGTCTTTGACTTTGAGAAAGGAGTAATCCTTCCCCCCTCTCGGACGTTAGCATTTAACCGGGCGGTGTCGTTGGACGACGGGCTGCTTGCCAATTCATACATCAGGAAATACGGCATGTCGCCTGAGGAGGCGAGACTCGCGATAGTCAGGGCTGCCTCAATCCTCCATGAGCATCTTGACTCGGAAAGAAGAGTTGTGTGTGGAAATCTCGGTGTCCTTTCAATGGACGAGGAAGACAGGATGATCTTCTCTCCCTCTTCCGATCCTCTGGCGAATACGGCTTTTTCTGAAGTTCCTATCTCCATCGCGAAGGAAACCGATACCCCCGCAGAATCTCCCGTTTCAGAAGAAAGCACTGCATCCGGCTACTATCATTTCAGCATCAGCAAACGATTCACCCGCATTGCGGCAGTATTATTCGCAGTGTGCGCTGTTTGCCTAACCGTCATCCTCAACCCGATTCCTGCCGACGATCGCGAACAGAGAGCTTCCGTTCTACCGGTTGAATCCCTCATTTCGGTGAAATCGGAAATGCCGGAAAAAGAGACGGCCGCTGAAGTCTCCAGCTTGGAAATTCAGGAAAATGAGAATCCTGAAATTCCCGAAGTGGAGAAAATGCATTCTCATTATCTGATCGTGGGTACGTTCTCATCAGAGAAGGAAGCCCGGAGATTTTCGGAAAGCTGCGACAAGGGGGAATTCTCCCTGGAGATCGTTCCCTCGAGAAAAGTTTCACGCGTGGCTGCGGCTTCCTCCGATTCGCGCGAAGAACTGCGAGAGATTCTTAATTCCGCAGAGTGCAGAAAACGGTTTCCCGGGGCATGGATATGGACACGTCCGTAATCCAGTCATTATAAACATTTTACAAAACGATATCTCTGTCACAGATGCAGTCTAAGGATTGCATCTGTGTTTTTTTACTGAAATATTATTATTTTTTTATGAACTTTTATTCACTTTTGATGGTTTTATAAGCAAAAGCAGTTAAAACTACTTAACTGATATAACTTATTCTTAAATAATTATTATGAACACAGCACCTTTGCAGGGATTAAAAGTAGTAGACTTCACTGAAGTTCAGTCTGGACCCTCCTGCACCCAGATGTTGGCCTGGCTCGGGGCCGATGTAATCAAAATCGAGCGTCCTGGCGTCGGAGACGCAACACGTAAGGAACTTCAGTTCAATCCTGATCTCCCAAGCTACTATTTCCTCCAGCTTAACTCGGATAAAAAATCAATAGCACTTGATGCCAAGACACCTGACGGAAAAGAGATTCTGACAAAGCTCATCAAGGAGTGTGATATTTTCGTTGAAAACCTCCACCCGGGAGCAATGGACAAACTTGGTTTCTCATGGGAAGCCGTGCATGCTCTCAATCCTAAATGTATCTACGGAACAATCAAGGGATTCCCTCTCGCTTCGAAATACAAGGACCTCAAGGCTTACGAGCCTATCGCACAGGTGACGGCGGCAGCCGCCTCAACCACCGGATGGTTTGAAGGTGAATATGACATCCCGACACAGAGCGGCGCAGCTCTCGGCGACTCAAACACCGGTATGCACCTTCTCATCGGTCTTTTGGCCGCAGTGATCCAGCGTGAGAAGACTGGCGAGGGAGTCTACGTTTACCAGTCGATGCACAACGCCTGCCTCAACCTCTGCCGTATCAAGACCCGTGACCAGC
>CAYROR010000062.1:0-14824 GCA_964425935.1 uncultured Sangeribacter sp. | reverse complement strand
CCGACAACAAGGGACGTTTCATCAACTTCAAGAACACCATCATCATCATGACCTCCAACGAGGGGTCCCACATCATAAGGCAGAATTTCGCTGACCTCAAGGATGAGAACAGACTGGAAGTCATCGACAAGACGAAACAGGATGTCATGGATCTTCTCAAAATGAAGATCCGTCCGGAATTCCTCAACCGTATTGATGAGATCGTGATGTTCACTCCTCTCAATAAGAAGGAGATTCAGGAGATTGTGGATCTTCAGGTCAAGTCGGTCCGCAAGATGCTTGCCTCCAATGGAGTCACGCTTGAGATCACTAAACCTGCTCTCGAACTCCTTGCAGAAGATGGATATGATCCGGAATTCGGTGCCCGTCCTGTCAAGAGAACGATTCAGAGGATGGTGCTCAACCAGCTGTCGAAAGATATTCTTGCTCAGAAAGTGGATCGTGATCATCCCATCATTATCGACAGAGATGGAGATGAACTCGTATTCAAGAACTGAATCATTCAGGCGTCAATGCCCAAGCTTATGACGCCTCCATAAACCTACAGAGGCAGACGGGCATCTATTACAGGTCCCGTCTGCCTTATTTTTTCACTTATGCATCGCAGCAAAGATCTGCCTTACGCACAGGCCGGATCTTAAAGGAGATTATTATTCGTCATCCTGCCGTAAGATTTTGAAGGATGACATTTGTGTAACTAAAATTGAAAGTTGTGAATTTAAAAGTAATATTATTTTCTTCAATATTCGCCCTATTTTTATCATCTGCCATTCCTTCTGAAAGACACACTTTGAAAATCGGGGAACAAGCTCCCCGGATCACTCTTGCCCCCGGCGCTCTCAATGAATCGAAATCTCTTGATGGAGAGAACACGATCATAAATTTCTGGTCGGCGTCCGACCCCTCTTCGCGAATCGCCAACATTGCCCTCTCAAGACTTGCGGAGAGTGGAAAAATGGGAAACCGGAAGATCATCACCATCTGCCTTGACAACGATAAGGCTCTGGCCAATGAGATCATCTCTTCCGATGGAATATCCGACAAAATAATCGCACTCAACAAAGAGGATGTAGCCGACGAAATGCTTGAAGACTACCAGACCTCCGCAGGATGCCGCTGCTTTATAACCGACAATTTCGGCAACCTGACCCAATTGATGCTTCCCGAAGATGTCTTGGCTAACGAGCAAGCGATATATTGACGGCAACCCCATAGTTGGAGTTGCTTGTCGGGAAAGAGGCATTCGACACCAACGGAGTGTTGACCTGATGGTCGAAAAACGCTGAAAGCGTAATTTTTCGGCTCATCTGATAGCTCGCCATGAAATTCATCGAGAATGTCCTGCTCCCGTGGGTTGCCTGCGTATAGGCACTCGCGATCCTGCGGATAAGCGATTGATTGTTGCTCAGAGCTACATCAAGATTAACCGTCAGATCATTCCCGGCTCCACCTTGTGATGAGCCGAATCTTACGATCTTATTGAACTCCGGAATCTTAATCCCGGCGCCGACTGAGAATTGAGTGCTCGTAGTTTCAACTATCTGCCCGGCAGAAGTATTAAGGTTCAACGATCTCTGGTCGCGGTATTCAGCGTTGACCTGAAGATTATTTTTTAGCGTGAGGTTCACTCCGATCAGAGGAGCGAACCTTTCTGTTATCGTGACAGAAGGGATATTATAAGGAGACGAAGGCACAGGCCGACCACTCATTTCATCATATAAGAAACCGAAATCCCCCCCTGAGCTTGCCCAGTTTAGATAGCTTGAATAGCTTCCGACAGAATAAGTGCACTGATAGGCATGGGAGATAACGAATGATTTGAAGATCTGGGCCATCTTTCCGAGCTGAAGAAGTCCGTCGTATGTCACACGCCAGTTCGGTCTCACGGCACTCAAGCCCTGGAAATGGTTCAGTCCGACCTTTTCTGGCGACGTTCCGCTGTAGGCTGCCAGAAAAGCCGGAATCATCACGTCGGGACTCGTTTGAGAAACATTTCCCGCAGATGGGTTATAGGGAGTGCCGGCAATAATGGATCCTTCAAGGAAACCTGTGGATGGATAGGTTGTTCCGGCATACCTTTTTTCAAGCCTGTCGGCTATGACAGGCAGATAATTCAGGAATCTGTCGAAAGCATCCGATCTGTATCCGTCTTCCGCCTTCGACTTCCTTAACGCACTTGCAAGTGCCACATGTGTCCTGACGTAAGATCCTCCGAGTGTTGTAGGCATTCCCGGATACATGAATTGAATCTGCCGCGTGCGGTTATCCGTCAGATTCCCTGTCAATACTATCTTCAATCCCTTCACAGGCATCAGTGTCAGCTCAAGATTATAATCATTGCCCTTGTTCCAAATTGCCGGAGAGGCCATTTCATCCCCGGTGAGGAGCCATCCTCTGGAGAGGGCCTTCTCAACATAGCTTTCATCATAGAATCCAAAAGCAAAATCAAGTCCCGGCGACATCGGACCCATCCGCATACTCTGGCCGAAAATATCACCAATCTCGGGAGAGAACTGGGGCACACTCAAAGAATGGGTGCCTCTCCAGCGGAAGGAGAAACTCCTCGGCATCATCAGAAATCTGGCAGCATACTCCCCCACGTCGCTCCACAGATCATTCCGTTCCGGCTTTCTGATCTCAGCGATGGTTATTTTAAGATTGGCCGGGCCTTTGTCAAGAATCTCTATAGTGTTTTCATCAATGATTTTAGTGTGCAACTTGAAAACTTCACCACCCTTTGTTGCCGAAATCTTTAGTTTCCTGGTGCGAAGATTATGACGCAATCTGGTTGTGGTGTCCTCTTTCAGATTGACCGCACGTTCAAATTTTCTTGCCGACGACCTTGCCTGGCTTCTGTTATCGGCAGGATTTCTCCCCACTGTAGAGGAGAAACGTTTATTGACCTTGCGAAGATAGTTAAGCTTGTTATAAAGCGTCTCGAAATTTATCCGCGCATCGGAATTCCATGTGGTCTGATTCTGAATTGAGTTTCCAAGATTCATCCCTTCCACGGTTGCGCCGCGGTCCCACCTGTAGGTTGAAGTGTAGGTCAGGTTTCCCGTCAGGCAGTCGAGCGGAGTTATCTTGCTGAACGGAGCGCGATAGGCCCCTGTGAAGGTCTGATTATAGTTCCATGGAGTCCCGAGGCTCTTTATAGAATTCCAGACAGTGTCGCGCCATTCCCTATATTTGTCGGGGAAAAGCCTTCGGTTCACGGCTCCCAAGGTCTCTTCAATTCTCGCGGTGGTGTTGCTTCCAAATGAAAAACTCAGAGAGGGGAGAAGATTCCACGTCAGGTTGAGCTGCCGGTCCCATAGGAAATTCTTGCTCACCTGCACCGGAAGCTGAAAATCCACATCAATCTGGCTCCTTGTCTGTTCTTCATAATAGTAACGGCTTATGTTGGTAAAGAATGTCAGATTATTAAACATCCAGTTGATGCCCCATTCCCTCAGGAATTTTGCATTTTTCCCGTTCCCCTTAACAAATGAGAACGGACGGAGTGGCTTGACGTATGGGCTGTAGGAATATTGGAAACTGCCCCGATAATCGTTCGCATTCTGATATTCCGTCACGGGATTGATATTTTTCTGACGGTTGAATGAAAATGAAACCTGAAAATTGGCAGGATCCCATGGCTTGGGATTTTTACTCTGAACGTTGAAGCGGAGATTGGAAATTGAGAAATTCTCAACGCTCTTCCTTGTGAGGGCGTATGCCATGATTGAATCCTTTGCATGACGGTCGGCGTCCTTTATGGCATCCTTAAGGAGGATATCCTGATCAAGCGGATTATATTTGGGAGTTGTCCGCTCCGAGCTTCTGGAATAATAGACGGGAGCCGAGAGTTTCGCACCCCGTGGCATAAGCTTCCCAAGATCTCCCTGCACGGCCACCGCATATTGCCTGTAGTCATCAAGACGCCTTTCAGTGAGACTTTGATCAACTCCTCCAAAGCCCGCAGTTTCCCGATGCATCGAGAAATTGACATTGGCAATGTCGCTCACGGCAAGATTGGCATTCACTCTTGCAGCCCAGCCACCATCTTCATTGAAATCAGTCACTCTCAGTTCATTCACCCAGACCGTGCCATCTTTCACGACACCCGTCTTATTCCTGACTCCGATAAGCATGGTCCTGACGTCTCCGAGATTCGGATTTCCCAGTATGCTCACAGTGTTCGCAGGCTTCTCCGGATCAGGCATTGAGTAAAGTCTTGAATAACCGACTCCAGGCACATGGTTCCCCATATCTCTGTTTCTCAGCGTCTTGACATCCGTAAAAATACCAAGCGCGATATCGAGTCTGTTATTAAGGGGCCAAACGTCCTCTCTGTCAGAGAGATCGAGATTATTATAATTGCCCGCAGGAGTAAGCTCGAGTGGAATCTCATATTCATAGTAGTTGCTTCTCACGTCGGTGCCTACTCTGAAAACAAGGGCCAGCTCGTTGTCATGCAGATTCGTGAGATTATCTATTGTTGACTCTGCGTGAACCCACATCTGGATTCTTCGATACATCCTGAGATCCTGCTGTGTGTTCTTATAGGCCCCCCTTGCCATTCCGCCAGGAAGATTTGACACCCCGAGCACCATCGACTGCTCATTTAGCTGCATCGCCTGAAGCTGCCCGCTGTCCTGGATTCTTGAAACATCTGGAGGCAGAACATAATTCACAGGTTTCCTGCCGTAATTCTCTTCAATGTTTACTATTGAGAGATCCAGGTCTCCCTCTGCAGGGAGATCGCTGTTTTCCGCAAGACTGTTTTCATAGTCACGCCATTCTCCCCTCACAAGCTCAAGGGAGGCAAAACGGAGGTGGGTCACCTCCTTGAACCCCGTCATGAAGATTCTGGCGAATCTCACGGTGGAGAAATCAGAGATACCGCCCACAATCTTCTCCGGTTGAGAAAGGGGTATCTTAAACTGATACCACACCGTGGTTGCATTTCCCTCCCGAGTCGGGACCACAGTCTCCCTCCGGTCGGTCACAAAATTACGCCCCACCACAAGGTCTTCAGGTCTTATCGAAACCTTATATTGAAAATATCTCTCATATTCATTAAGAGTATTGTCCTGATTGATGTCTTCCACATCCGGCACGTTTCGCGACGACTGATAAAGCTTATCCGGACTTTCCTCGGGAGAGAGCGAATTTCCCTCCACGCCGTTATAATGCTTATACCGTTCAAGAATAGAAGCCTGAATCCTGTCGTAATAATCACTGCGATAGAATTGATAGTCATCTCCGGCCGGGTCAGAAAGAGGAGACCTCGGATCCTCTTCCATCCTGGCAAGAGACTCTGCGGAAAGTCGGGTCCTGAGTTTCTCCAGATAAGAGGAATAGGAATGGAATTTGTGTTCATCTTCATCTGAAAGCCCATCAAGACCCACGTCCTGAATCAGTCGTGCATCCGGACCGTTTTCAAATGCGTAAGTAAGTGAATTCTGTTTGGAGACCCTTCCCCAGTTTGTGGAGGTGAGGAACTGTGTGTCTCCATCCACCGGGATTCCATTCTCGTAGCTCTTCATCCCGTCTTTAAGAATATCTTCGCTTATTTCTCCGAAATTAAAATAAAGATCGCCCCCCTCCGTATTGGGATTCTCAGGGTCGAGGAAAGGGTCAAGGAGCCAGAATTCAATATATTCCACATTCGAACTTTCGAAATTAGTGTTGCTCATTTTTCGCATGATTCCCCCCCAACGCTTTTCAGGGAAAAGGAGGTTTCCTTTATCATCAATATTCTCACTGTCGAGATTATAGGGTCCTCTCTCACGAGGATAGAACGACAGATTCAGGGTCTGGATATAGCTTGATGCGCCATAAGTGAGATCCCGGCCGGGATAGATCTCCCTGACAAGGACATCCCGAACATAAGGATTCGAAAGCTGTTTCAGGTCATTACGAAGATAACCCGGAAGCATTGATGAATTTTTCTGGGTCCACATCCTGTCGATATAGTTCCAGGCAAGAAGCGCCCTGTTTTTTCCATAATCTACGTTGTCAGACAATGCTGCCTCAGGGAATAAGGCTCCCTCTCCACTCTCAAATGGAGTTGAAGCAAGAGTCCAGCTATAGGGATTCCTCAGATCGATTCCCGACTGTGAATTCTCAAAATCATCGATATAGGAAGACCCCTTTGCCGTCGAACCCTTCTGCTTCCCGGGAGAAAGACGGGCAAATTCGGCATTAAGACGGAAAGAGGATGGTGATGTGGCATTGACAGTCGGAATCTTGTTGATAAGATTGGTGAGCCAGAAGAAATCCTTGGTATAATTGAGATTGACTCCAAACATCGTATTGTTAACAATCTCCTGTCCGATACCGACCTTCTCAGTCAGCGCTTTTTCAGAAAAATTAAGTATGGTTCCTCCAAAAGTTAGGTCTTTATTCCATTTGTATTGAGCGTCAAGTCCGAGCAACGTTTTACGCTGCATGCTGAACATTGATTGGTTCTCCAGAGTGACGCTCACGTTTGTGCCTGCATCTATGATGCTCTGATTGGTGATGGTCACTATTCCCATCGTGTAGTCGACCGTATAGTCGCTGTTTTCAGTCAGGATAGTTCCCCCCGCTGAAACAACCACCGACCCGCGCGGAACATTCATCGCATTCAATCGGATGGTGGCTCCCCCCGATGCCTGATATTCTCCCTGCAGGGAGAATTTATTTCGGTCGGCATATTGCCGGGCCACTACCTGAATCGAATCATAAAGCTGTTTGTAGACGTAGCGGGAAGCAAGTTCAGGGTCTCCTATCTTTTTCTCAAGATGCGATCCGAAAGGCTCCGCGACCGGGAAAATCACTTTCCCCTGCGCAGGAAGCACAGTATATCCCTCAACGTAATCAAAGAAACCGTCAGTATTGGATTCCTGGTTTGAATCAATCCGGTCAAGATTCATCACCTGAAGAAGAGGTTGATTTGAAATCAGACCAATCGGTAGGTAGTTGATCTCAGTTCCGGTTGTGTCGCTGAGGAATTTGATATTAAGCTTAAAATTGTTACGCTGGATCTGATCTTGCCCGAGAGAATAGACATTCTTCATCATCAGGCGCCAAACGGGCAGTCGCGGATTCAATGTCGTAGAACGCAACATCTTCAGATAAAGACATTCTGACGATGCCGGAACATCATTGGAAAACTCTCCGACCTGATATGCCTTCCCCTGCCACGTATATTCAAAGGCTACTGCAAGAACCTCATCGGTGGTCAGCGCAGAATTTAAAGAAATATAGCCCAACGCGGCATTAAATGAATATTCTCCGGGACGAAGCAGACGGGCGCTCTCCACTTTTTCATAATCCACACCTCCATTGATTCCATAAGCTGAAAGAGGCTGCAGCGCCTGGGTGACATTGTTGATATCGCGAGCCCCGGGATAATCTCTTTTAATCACTGCAAGAATATTATTGCTGCTGTTGGATGGCACGGCAACCGACATATCCGGTTCCCAGAAATCATTTGTAAGCCGCTTGTTTTCTCCGAGGTCTGCAAAAGCCACGAGGTTACGGCTCTGATTGTAGTTTCCGGTCTTGTTTGTGACCCAGACTTCAAGACGGGTTATATTGATTCCCGAAAGCACGAGAGGGAGGCGGGATGCGAAGTTATCGTAATTTTCATAGAAATACTGGGCAAGAAAGAAATGGCGGTTGGCATCATACTCGGAAGCCCTTATTGAGAAAGGCTTCGACTGCACTCCTCCCTGAGTGGAGACAGATCGGGATTCACTGTTCTGCTGACTCACAAGAGCCGTAAGCATCAGTTTTCCGAACTGCAATTTCGACTTGATGCCGAAAAGGGCTGTGCCTCCCCTCATCAGGGAAGATCCCGTTGTCATGCTTACGTTTCCTGCCTCAATGCTCTTTATGATGTCGTCTTCCTGCCCCACATAATTAAGTTTCAGATTTTTTGAATCAAAATCGAATGTGGCGTCAGTGTTGTATGACATATCAAACTTGAGCCTCTCCCCCACCGACCCGGAGATATTTGCCTGAATCTTCTGATCAAATTTGAAGAATGTTTTCCTTCTCGAGCGAATAGGAAGAGCCGGATTGTCGGTCTTGTTGCTCTGCATTCCCATGTTGAGCTGCACAGATCCCTGGGTATTAAGTCTGACACCACCCGGACCGAAAATCTTATCAAGCGGTCCGAGAGCAAAGTTCATGTCGAGCACATTAAACGGCTTCCGGTCAACCACACTGTCAAGCGCTCCGTTACGCTGGTTGAAATAACGAAACATTTCCTTCCTCCCGACAATGCCGTCATACTCCACCGGGCTCAACAGAAACGGAGTCACTATCTCCTTATCGCCAATCAGACTTCTGACCACATACATCTTCAACTCAGGATCATAGACCACTTCCGTTGTAAGATTTGCCGGATCACGGAGTTCAAGAGGCCCCTTCTCTTTGAAAAAATCAACATAATCACTCCCCTTGACAGGTCTGACGGGATCAACCTGTCCAGGTTTTCCGTTGATCTGCCCTCTCGATAAAAGAGCCATTCCTCCGGTCATGACAACCAGAAAGAGGAGCCTGAGAAATTTGGATATGATGTTTCTGCGAAAGATCATTTAGAGCATCTTGAGAGCAAGCTTTATCGCTTTCTCCGTGCTCAGTGTCGGATCGTCGGTGAAAACCTTCTTCAGGACTTTCTGACTATGCTGCTGTGTGAAGCCCAACATTACAAGAGCGGACAGGGCATCGTCATAAGCTTCTCCGGCAACTGGTGCACTTGTAATTAACGAATCTCCAACAACCTTTATTTTATCTTTCAGATCAACTATTATGCGCTGGGCTGTCTTCCCTCCGATTCCTTTCACAGCTTTCAGCATTGCATCCTGTCCGGTGGCGATCGCCGTTTCAAGCTGCTCCACAGTGAGGGCCGAGAGGATAAGGCGTGCCGTGTTCGGGCCAACCCCGCTCACACCAATGAGAAGACGGAAGAGTTCTCTCCCCCTCTTGCTCATGAATCCGAACAAAATATGCGCATCCTCCCGGATGGCCTCATGAACGTATAATTTCACCTTCCCCTCCTCACCTTTTCCTGCGGATCCGTTAAGCGCAGCATAGTCAATCAGGGAGATATTTAGCTCATAACCTACCCCACAACATTCAATTACAGCTGTTGTAGGAGTAAGTTCGGTCATAATTCCGTTAATATAGTCAATCATGTTTTTCCTATTCTTTTTGCAAAACTAATCATTTTCAGGATTATTTCCAACTCACGGATGAAAATCATTTTGTAACTTTGTAACATGATTCAGTCGTTTAATTCAACACTTCTCGAGAATGCCGTCAACGAGCTTTCCAAACTGCCCGGAATCGGACGCAAGACCGCGCTCCGGCTCGCCCTGCATCTTCTTCGTCGTGAAGAGAACGAAGCAATAGCCCTGGGGGAATCTCTGATCGACATGCGCAAAAATATATGTTACTGTTCAAGATGTCATAATATCAGTGAATCTGAGATTTGTCCCATCTGCAGCGACTCCCGCAGGGATGCTTCGGTGGTCTGCGTTGTTGAAAATGTGAAAGACGTGATCACAATCGAAGCAACCCATCAGCACAAAGGCCTCTATCACGTTCTTGGCGGCGTCATCTCCCCGCTCGATGGAATAAGCCCTTCTGATCTGGAAATAGAATCCCTTGTCAGCAGAGTGCGCGATGAGAAGCTTAAAGAGGTCATCCTCGCCCTAAGTCCTACTATGGAGGGCGACACAACCAATTTCTATATCTATCGAAGGCTGGCTGATCTGCCAGTGAGTGTGACAATGCTTGCGAGAGGACTCAGCATCGGCAACGAACTGGAATATACCGACGAACTAACTCTCGGGAAATCAATCCAGAACAGGGTTCTTTTCGCCGACACATTTCCGAAACAATGAAAGAACCGGAGGGAATCAGACTAAGAGCGCCGGAAGTTTCCGATGCGGATTTCATGTTTGAGGTGGAGAATGACCGCGAAGCATGGATCTACAGCGACACCATCGCCCCTATCTCGCGAAAGCAGTTGCGCGATTATGCCATTGATTATGATGGCGATCCATTCCGGGCAGGACAGCTTCGGCTGATAATTACAGATAAAAATTCACGACCCGTAGGAATCGCTGATCTTTATGACATTTCGCAACGTCATCTAAAAGCATTCTGCGCCATCTACGTCCTTCCGGAGTTCCGGGGGAAAGGGGTGGCCACAGAAGCTATCCGCAGCCTGGCGTCGTATTGCCGGAATACCCTGTTGCTGAACCGCCTTTTCGCATATATATCTGAAGGGAACGATGCTTCGGAGAGAGTTTTCCTCAATGCAGGCTTTTCTCAACAAGCCTTGATAGAAGAGTGGACAAGAAGCTCCGAAGGGTTCTCCGCTGCAAGATTAATGTCTTTAAAACTCTGACCTACCCCCAAAAAAAGCAACTTTTTCAATTATTCGACACGTCTTCCGGAACGAGGAGCCAGCCACGATAGTCCTCCCCCATCCTTTCCACTTCCCTGCGCCAATACATGTTGCCGCTTCCACGAAGCACATATTTCATGTCAGGCTTATCAATGACGCTCCACGACCGGTTTTCAAGTTCCCCTTTCAATTGGTCGCGGGTCCAGCCGCTGTAGCCGAGAAAGAAACGGACCTTTCCTCTGACTTCTCCTCCGGAGCCTACGTATTCCGCAAGATCTTTCAGCTGACCGCCGATATATAATCCTGGGACTACCTCCCCCGATCCTTTAAGAAATTCACCAAGCTGATGGATCATGAAGAAACGGTCGGGTCCGACAGGTCCGCCGGCAAAAACCGGAAAACTGTCGAGAGCAGGAATTCCGTCGAAAAGATCGCCCACGCGGAATCGAGACGGTTTATTCATTACCAGACCAAGATGACCCACGCTTTTATCGGCATCAAGCAGCAACACGACCGACCTGCTGAAATATTCCTCCCTCATCATAGGCTCCGAAACGAGAAGGCTTCCCTTCTCAGGCTCTAAATCAGGAGTATAATCATAAAGAAGATTGCTGAGATTCGGTTCCATAGTTCGACACTTTTTAGTTTCTGACGTCTCTTCCAATGAAGACATCCGGATATATCTTAAACAATTTAAAGCGGTTTTTATTACATGGTGGCATTTTTTATTTAACTTTGCAGTCCGAACAGAAAATGTTATTAACCCGGTTTGGAAATGAAAGTCTTGAAATTCGGAGGCACCTCCGTCGGCACTGTTGAAAGTCTTAAGAATGTAAAATCTATCGTTGAGAAAATCGATGGACCGGTGGTCGTTGTCGTTTCAGCACTCGGAGGCCTCACCGACAAGCTGATCTCAACCGCAGAAATGGCTGCCGAAGGAAATGAAGATTACAAAGCCAATATGGAAGCCATCGCGGCCAGACATTTCAACATCATCGCCCACATGGTTCCAGAGGATAAACGGCCATCAATTTTGGGGAAGGTGACCCTTCTGCTTAATGAACTCAGCAGAAACTACGACGGAGTGTTTCTTCTGCGCGACCTGCCTGCGAAAACGCTCGACACCATAGTGAGTTTCGGAGAAAGGATGTCGTCGGTAATCGTAGGAGCGATGATCCGCGAGGCAACAACATTCGACTCCCTGCAATTCGTCAAGACGGAGAAATGGTTTTCTAAAAATATCGCAGATCAGAAACTGACCTCCGATCTTATTTGTGACACATTCAGGAATCTTGAGCACACGGCTATAGTGCCGGGCTTCATATCAACCGACCGTGACACGGGAGAAATAACAAATCTCGGGCGTGGAGGCAGCGATTTCACGGCCGCCCTTATCGCAGCAGCTCTTAATGCGGAGGTTCTTGAAATCTGGACTGATGTCGACGGCTTCATGACAGCCGATCCAAGAATTATCCCGGATGCCTACGTCATGCCGAAAATGACCTTTGTCGAAAGCATGGAACTATGTTCTTTCGGAGCGAAAGTGATCTATCCCCCCACAATCTATCCTGTCTTCCATAAGAATATTCCTATACGGATTCTAAACACTTTCAATCCATCGGCTCCGGGAACACTCATTTCCGATGTGCGGACAGAAGGTATTTTCAACCCGAAGGGAATATCTGCTGTTAAGGGAACAACTCTTTTCACTCTCCGGGGTGAAGAGACCGCAAATATCCCTAAGATAAATTCGCGCACTTTCAACGCCATGGCCCGGCAAGGAATAACAGTCTATCTGGTGGCGCTTCCCGACGCATCGGAGGGATTCTCTTTCGCGGTCTCCGGTCAGGATGCCGAAGCGGCTGCCGAACTCCTTGATTCTGAATTTGCTCCCGAACTAACCGATGATCGTCGGATCTCAATAAGCAGAAGAGACAACCTTGCAACTATGGCTGTTGTCGGCGACAATATTAAACTTAACCATCGTCTCGGGGCAAGAATCAGGAGCTCACTGGAAAGAGCCGGAATAGCTGTGCTCGCATTCTCCGAGGGAGTTTCGGAAACAACCGTATCATTTGTGGTGTCACTTGAGGACGTGGATACAGCCCTTCGCTCAGTTCACCAACTCATTTTCTAACTCGAGCATACCGAAGATGCATAGCTATATATATTATAGCATAAGCTTAACGACCGGGCTTTTCTCAATTCAAGAGAAGAGCCCGGTTTTTTCCTTATTCAAATTTGTTATATATAACAGAGGCCTGTCTCATGCACTTTTATTGCTCTGAATAGGCTCCGTATGGTATATTTTTATTAATTTTGCAACTATGGAGATCAAAAACGCCAAATATCAGATAAGCAGCGCCAAGGTGGAACAATGCCCTGACACTGATGTGCCCGAATTTGCCTTTATCGGACGGTCAAATGTAGGCAAATCTTCCCTGATCAATATGCTGACCCGCCACAAAGGGCTCGCCAAGACTTCTCAAAAACCGGGGAAGACGCTACTTATCAATCATTTCAGCGTCAACAACGGCAAATTCTATATTGTCGACCTTCCCGGATACGGCTATGCGGCCCGAGGGAAAGAGCAAAGAGAGGAATTCAGGCGGATTATCGAAGGCTATATTCTCGGACGCCCGCAGATGTCGCTTCTCTTTGTGCTCATCGACATCCGCCATGAACCCCAGAAAATAGATGTCGAGTTTCTGAACTGGATTGGTGAAAATTCTGTTCCCTTTGCCATTGTCTTTACGAAAGCTGACAAAATAGGCCCTAATGCGGCCATCGCCAAAGTAGAGGCTTATAAAAAGAAACTTCACGAAACGTGGGAGGAACTTCCGCCGATATTCATATCATCATCAGAAACATCCAAAGGACGGGATGAAATTCTGGACTATATGGAAGAAATCTGCAAAATTGTTGAATCCCCGGAAAATTCTGACTCGACGGACTCACAACCAAAAGATTCCAATGAAATTAAAACAGCTGATCAATTCTGACTCCCGGATGTCTGAAATTATCAGATTCGGATTGGTGGGTGGCCTCGCGACTGTCCTCCAATATGGCTTTTACGTTATTTTTGTCAATGCAGTCCATGTAAAAGCCGTTCCATCCGCCCTGATAAGCTATGCCCTTAGTTTTATCGCGAATTTCTTTCTGTCATCCTATTTCACCTTCCACACCCGCCCTAATGCCAAGAAAGGCCTCGGATTCACTCTGAGCCATCTTATTAATATGGGGTTGCAGACAGGGCTCGTGGCCATTTTCCATAAGATAACCGGTCCGACTCTCGCTCTTCTCCCGGCTCTCGCCATCTGTATCCCCGTAAACTATCTTCTCGTGAGATTCGCCTTCACAAGCAAATACTTTAAAAGTGGATCTGAAAAGAGGGATGATTCGGTTGGAGACGATCATTAAGTCAACATTCATAATAAACCACATATCTTTACATTTCTTCAATGTCAAAAATAGCAATGGCCTGTGATCACGCCGCATTCAATCTGAAGCAGCTGATCAAGAAATATCTTCTTGAGAAGGGACATGAAATTGTTGATTTCGGCACATATTCAGAAGATTCTTGCGATTATGCAGACTTCGCCCATCCTGCCGCCCTTGCGGTTGAGAACGGTGATTGCGAGATAGGAGTCGCTATGTGCGGATCTGGAAACGGGATTCAGATGACTCTCAATAAACATCAGGGAATCAGAGCGGCTCTCTGCTGGATGCCGGAACTCGGAGCGTTGGCAAGACAGCACAATGATGCTAATTTCCTTGTGCTCCCAGGTCGGTTTATTTCAGATCATCTTGCAAAGGAGACGGTCGATGCATTTCTATCATCCGACTTTGAGGGAGGAAGGCATGCCAGAAGAGTCGCTAAAATGCCGGTGATAGCTGACACGACGAAAAACTGAAAAAATCATCCGATTCATGAGAACGCTTTCCATCCAACTTTCAGGATGCAGATTTCATTCACATCACGGTGTCTTCCCTCAGGAACGCACTGTAGGGAATGAATTTATTGTGGATGCCACCGTAGTGATCCCTGCGGAGCGGGTCAATGATGACAATATAGCCACCTCAATTTCCTATGCCGATCTATATGAAATCATAAAAAAAGAGATGGATGAACCGCGTTTGCTTCTTGAAACCGTGGCCGGAAGAATTGTAGACCGAGTTCTGTCGAAATATCCCGAAATAATCAATGGCTCTGTAACAATTTGCAAACCAGCCCCTCCGATATCCGGATTTACCGGAGAGGCAAAAATATGTGTGAAATTCTGATTTTTTTCTTGAAATATTTTTGGCAGTTTGAGAAAAACATACTAACTTTGCACTCGCAAAACGGAAACGATTGCAACACAAATCGAGGCTCCTTAGCTCAACTGAATAGAGCATCTGACTACGGATCAGAAGGTTGCAGGTTTGAAT
>CAYROR010000061.1:0-15398 GCA_964425935.1 uncultured Sangeribacter sp. | reverse complement strand
TCATAATTTTGTTTTGGCGGCGTGTTTGTGAAAGCATGCCGTTTTTTTATTATCTAATCACGCTTATCGACATGGCTTTCATACACAACATAACATTCGTCGTTGACCCCTCGCGGGAATCCGACGTTCTCGGATGGCTCAGGAAATCGGCGCTCCCCGCTCTGTTCGGAGGGGAAGGCCAGGCCCGGTGTCCCCGATTGCTCCGTCTCGTGGAGGCCGGGGGCGCAAAGCCCGCTCCCGAACATGGGCTGAGTGTGGCCCTGCAGGCTGAATTCCCCTCTTCGGAGGCGGTCGGGAAATGGTGTGGAGACATGCTTCATCCCGTTCTCGCCGACTTTCATGAGAAGTTCGGCCCTCATTCCGCCTTCTTCACGACCACCCTTGAAACCGTGGAGCTATGAACCGTAGGGCGGAGGCTGACAGGACATCCCTGGAGACGGGGAGAACGCTCCGGGGCGACACCACCTACGACCGCGTGATCATGGGAATCGACCCGGGAACCAACGTGATGGGCTACGGAGTGCTCGGAATCCGGGGAAAGGTGCCGGAGGTGGTGGTGATGGGTGTCATAGAGCTCAGCAAGTTTGAGAGCCACTACATGAGGCTCAACAGGATCCTGACGAGAGTGACCGCCCTGTGCGACCAATATCTTCCCGACGAGGTAGCCATCGAGGCTCCCTTTTTCGGGAAAAACGTGCAGTCGATGCTGAAGCTGGGACGAGCGCAAGGGGTGGCCATGGCTGCCGTGCTCTCGCGCGATATACCGATTTCGGAATATGCTCCTCTCTCCATAAAACAGTCGGTCACCGGGAGCGGCTCGGCCTCCAAGGAACGGGTGGCCGACATGTTGCGCCACATCCTGCGGATTCCGCAGGAAAACATGCCGAAACTTCTCGACGCCACCGATGCCCTCGCGGCCGCTCTCGCCCATTTCTATGAGAGCGGGAAGCCGAAGCTCGAGAAGGGGGCGAAATCCTGGGAGCAGTTCCTGAAGCAGAATCCCGACAGGATTGCCAGGAGGCTGAAGTGAATTTCCGCCAATCCCCCGGCAGAGGGCTCTACGATAAATCAGAATAACCAATACCAACTTCAATATGGATAGATACACAAAGGCAATCACCGACAGCAACGTCACCACCGACGACGCGGCTGTTGCGGAGAAGGTGAGGAAAATTTCGGAGGAGGCTCCGAAATATGCCTCCCCGGAAACCTACAGGTTTCTTCTCAATTCCATCGACCTGACCACTCTCAGCACCGAGGACAGTCAGGAAAGCGTGAGAAAATTCACGGAAAGGGTCAACGATTTCGATGAGGCCTATCCCCAGTATGGCCATGTGGCCGCCATCTGCGTCTACAGCAATTTCGCGGAAGTGGTGTCGACGTCTCTCGACGTTTCCGGAGTGGAAGTGGCTGTGGTTGCCGCCGGTTTCCCCTCGGGACAGACTTTCACGGCAGTGAAGGTGGCGGACGTGGCTCTCGCGGTGGCCGGAGGCGCAACGGAGGTGGATGTGGTCATGAATCTCGGAATGTTCCGCGACGGTGACTATGAGAACCTGTGTGATGAACTCATAGAGCTTCACCACACTGCCCGCGACGCCAGGATGAAGGTGATCCTCGAGACCGGGGCCCTCCGCACGGCAGAGAATATCCGCAACGCCTCCATCCTCGCGATGTGGAGCGACGCCGATTTCATCAAGACCTCCACCGGGAAGATCTATCCCGGAGCATCCCTTGAGGCCGCCTGGGTGATGTGTGAATGTATTAAGGAATATCATGCCCAGACCGGACGCAAGGTCGGCTTCAAGGCGGCGGGAGGAATCCGCACTGCCGGGGAGGCCCTGAAATATTATGCCGTCGTCAAGGAAGTGCTTGGCGACGAATGGCTCAACAGCGGCCTTTTCCGCATCGGAGCCAGCGGGCTGGCAAATAATCTGCTCTCTGTCATGGAAGGGAAGGAGGTGGAGGCGTTATGAGAAGAGCGTTGTTTCTTTCGTTGGGAGCCGCCGCCGTGCTGACTGCTTCGGCCGTCGAGCCTCTTTGGGTGCGCGATCTCAAGCTCTCTCCCGATGGAGAGAAGTTGGCCTTCACTTATAAAGGAGCAATCTACAGTGTGCCCGTGACAGGCGGAAAGGCCACGCGCCTCACCATCGGAAACTCCCTCGACATGGATCCCGTCTGGAGTCCCGACGGAACGAAGATAGCTTTCTCTTCCGATCGGGAGGGGGGCTCCGACGTCTATATCATGAATGTCGACGGATCAAATCCCCGACGCCTCACCTGGAATTCCGCGGCTGAAACTCCGGAGGCGTTCACCGCCGACGGCAAGAGCGTGATCTTCTCGGCAGCCATCATGGATCCGGCGTCGAGCGCTCTTTTCCCCTCCGGTGTCAATAAGGAACTCTACACCGTGCCTGTGGCTGGCGGAAGGATCAGTCAGATGCTCGCCACTCCGGCTGTCGACGTGGAGCTTGTGCCGGGAACCGACATGATTGTCTTCGAGGGTGTGAAGGGTAGCGAGGATCAGTGGCGCAAACACCACACCTCTTCAGTGACCCGCGACATCTGGGCCTGGTCTCCCTCCGCCGGTTATTCCAATCTCACCGCGCGTGCCGGAGAAGACCGTGACCCTGCTCCGTCTGCCGACGGACAGACCCTCTATTTCCTCAGCGAACGCAACGGAGGGTCGTTCAACGTCTATTCGATGCCCGTAGCAGGCGGCGAGGCCACGAAACTGACCGATTTCAAATCGCATCCCGTGAGATTCCTGAGTGCCGGCGGCAATAACCTCCTCGCGTTTACATATAACGGGGAGGCCTACACGATGAAGCCCGGAGAGAAACCCGTGAAACTGAAAATAGAGGTGACGGATTCCGACTCGGAGAGCGACAAGACAATCCATTTCTCCTCGGCCGATGAATCGCGGGTGTCGCCCGACGGCCAGCAGGTGGCTTTCACGAAACGAGGAGAGGTTTTCGTAACGTCGGTGAAATATCCCTCCACACGCCAGATCACCCACACCGCAGCCGCGGAGGGGCAGCTGACATGGAGCAAGGATGGCCGCGATCTCTACTACACCTCATATCGATCGGGGAAACCGAATATCTATAAGGCTTCCATCGGACGCAAGGATGATCCCAACTTCTCCAATGCCACGCTCATCGACGAGAAGCCTCTCTTCAAGGAAGACGGAACAGAGCGTTCGAATCCCTCCGTCTCTCCCGATGGGAAGACCCTCATCTATCTTGAGAACCGCAACACCCTCAAGGCTATGGATCTCGCTTCTGGAAAGACAAGGGCTCTCACGAAGAATCCTCCGAGCAACTACCGCAGCGGTGATTTCCCTGTGGAGTGGAGCCCCGACAGCAAATGGATCGCCATCGAATATATGAATCCGCTCCACGAACCATACAGCGACATCGCAATCATCAACGTGGAGAACGCTGAGATGATCCCTCTGACGCGCACCGGATATTTCGACCAGCAGCCACGTTTCAGCCCCGACGGGAAGGCTGTGCTTTTCGTGTCTGACAGATATGGAATGAGGAGTCATGCCTCATGGGGATCGGAGTCTGACGTTATGGCAGTGTTCCTCACCAAGGATGCCTACGACCGTTTCCGTCTCTCTGAGGAGGATCTTGCCCTCCTGAAGGAGGTGGAGAAGGAGCAGAAGAAAGCCAAGGCCGCTGCTTCGAAAGACCAGAAGAAGGGTGATAAGGCCGACAAATCAGACAAGGGGGATAAATCTGATAAATCAGAGGCCTCCGAGAAGGAGGAGACTCTGCAGATCGACCGCGACGGACTGGAGGAGAGAGTGGTCAGGCTCACTCCCGCATCGTCCTCGATCCGCGATTTCATTCTCTCCAAGGATGGCGAGGATCTGTATTACATGTGGGCTTACCAGGGGGGATATGACCTCTGGAAGAAGAATCTCCGCAAGGGGGATGTGTCGCTTGTCAGAAAGATTGGACCGCGCGCCGGATCTTTCCAGACTGACTCCGACGGCAATATTTTCCTCGCCGGAAGCTCCGTCAGCTCTTTCAACACCGGATCGAAGGAGCTGAAACCGGTGGCTATCTCCGGTTCGCTGAAGATGAATCCTGCCGAGGAACGCGAGTTCATGCTCAATTATGTAGCCAATGAGGCACGCGAGAGATTCTATCTCCCCGAGATGCCTGTCGACTGGAACAAATATGTGGAGAACTATCGCCGTTTCCTACCCCACATCAACAATAATCATGACTTCGCGGAGCTCCTGAGCGAGCTGCTCGGCGAGCTCAACGTGTCTCACTCCGGCGGCCGCTACTATGGCCCCGGCGCCAAGGAGACCACTGCATCGCTCGGCCTCATTTTCGACGTCAACTATAAGGGCGACGGCCTCAAGGTGGCTGAGATCGTGGAGGGTGGACCCTTCGACCGTGCCACTACATCGCTGAAGGCCGGCGACGTTGTCACCGCCATCAACGGCGAGAAGCTAACTGCTTCCGACGACTGGGCGAAAGTGCTCAACGGAATCGCCAGAAAGAAGACACTCGTTTCCTTCACCGATCCCTCCGGCAAGAAGAATGAGGAGGTGATCCTGCCGATAACTTCCGGACAGCTCAACTCCCTTCTCTACAACCGCTGGGTCAAGAGCCGCGAGGCACTTGTAGATTCCCTCTCGGGCGGACGCCTGGGCTACGTGCATCTCCAGTCGATGAGCGACGGAAGCTTCCGCACCGTCTATGCCAAGCTCCTCGGAGAATATATCGGCAAGGAGGGAATCGTGATCGACACCCGCTGGAACGGTGGCGGCCGACTGCATGAAGACATCGAGGTCCTTTTCAGTGGCGACAAATATCTCACTCAGGAGATCCACGGAAGGAAATCGTCGGAAATGCCGTCGCGACGCTGGAACAAGCCCAGCATCATGGTGACAGGCGAGGCCAACTACAGCAATGCCCACGGCACTCCATGGGTTTATAAACATAAGAAGCTTGGAAAGGTGGTCGGAATGCCGGTGCCCGGCACTATGTCGAGTGTGAACTGGGTCAATCTGCAGGATCCTGAGCTGATTTTCGGCGTTCCCGTGGTTGCCTTCCGCACCAACGACGGCACCGTCCTCGAGAACACCCAGCTTGAGCCCGACATCCTCGTCGAGAATCTCCCCGGCGACATCGTCAAAGGTGTCGACCTCCAGATCGAGGTCGCCGTCCGCGAGCTCCTCAAAGACCTCCCCAAATAAAATAATAGTATAATTTTAAATAAGAAAAGCCCGGGTGGATCTGTCAATAGACACGGTCCACCCGGGATTTTTTTGGATTTAGGCGAGGAAGAGGAGGATGATGAGCTGGGCGATGACGATGCGGGAGAACATGGCGAGGGGGTAGACGGTGGCGTAGCTTACGGCGGCGTTCTCGCCTGGAAGGGTGTCGGCTGCGTAGGTCAGGGCCATGGGATTGGCCATGGCTCCACATAACATGCCGCAGGTGCTTCCGAAATCAAGCCCCCAGACGCGCATCGCGGCTATACCCGTTATCACAACGGGAAGGATGGTGATGACGGCGCCTACTCCGATCCAGATGAAGCCGTCGCCACGCATCAGGGTGTCGACGAAATGGGCGCCTGCGTCAAGACCGAGGCAGGCAAGATAGAGCGAAAGCCCGATTCCGCGCAGCATAAGGTTGGCACTGCGTGTCGTGAACGTGACGAGGTGGAAACGTGGACCGAATCTTCCGATCAGAATGCCCGCAACTATAGGCCCTCCGGCCAGACCGAGTTTCACGGGGGCGGAGATGCCGGGGATCATGAAGGGAATAGAGCCAAGCAGAAGGCCGATCACGATGCCGATGAATATGGAACCCAGGTTAGGGTCTGCGAGGCGCGTGGTGGCGTTGCCAACCACTTTTTCGGCCTTTTCTATCTGGGCATCCTTGCCGACAACCGTGAGCCGGTCGCCGAACTGAAGCACGAGCCCCGGAGTGGCGAGCAGAGTGACGCCGCTCCTGACCACGCGGGTGATGTTGATGCCGTAGGTGTTGCGAAGGCGAAGCGAGCCTAATTTCTTTCCGTTGATTTCGGGACGGCTTACGACTATATGCTTTGACGTGAGGCTGGAGTCGATCTTGTTCCAGTCGATAGTGCCCGTGTTCCAGTCGCGGCTCTCGTGCTTCCCGAAAAGGAGGGTCAGGGCCTCAATTTCTTTCGGAGTGGTTATGACGAGAATACGGTCGCCCTTTTCAAGTCGGGTTGAGGAGTCAGGGATCGAGACTTCTCCTTCTCTCCAGAGACGGGAGATGACGAACGGATGGCCCGAGATGGCGGCAATCTCCTGAATTGTTTTTCCGAATACTCCCGGATTATGGATCTGGAATGTGGCGATGAAGGTTTCATCGTCGTCGGCCGAGCTGTCGCGGATATCAGCCGGCCTCACGAAAACCTTTCTCATGAGCACCATCGCGAGGATGACTCCCACGACTCCGAGCGGATAAGTGACGGCGCAACTCAGGGCGGCTCCGTTGGCTGAGATTCCGAGCTGCTGGAGGGCTTGCTGCGCAGCTCCGAGGGCGGGTGTATTGGTGGTGGCACCGCTAAGGATTCCGGCCATATCGGCCATGGGTATGCGCAGGGCATAGGAGAGTCCTACGGCGGTTCCCGTGCCGACAAGCACTGTGGAGAGCCCAAGCAAATTGAGCCTTACACCCCCTTTGCGGAACGAACTGAAGAATCCGGGGCCAACCTTGAGTCCGAGTTCGTAGACGAAGAGTACAAGCCCGAAGCTCTCAGCGTAGGCAAGCATGGAATGATCGATTGAGAAACCGAGGTGTCCGGCAAGAATGCCGGCGAAAAACACCCATGTCACCCCGAGGGAGACCCCCTTGATCTGTATTTTACCTAAGGCGAGCCCTGTGGCGATAATAACGGCAATGACAACCACTGCCTGAACAGGTGAATGGGAGCAGAAAACGTTTTGAAGCCACTGCATATCTGCTGACGTTGCAATTTATCAGAAAACCATTTTTTTCTCTTCCCCGGCTTTCATGCTGACAGGGACCTTGAGCCCATTTACGAAGAGAGTGGTTGTGCCCCCGGTCGGCGAGTGTAGGGTGAGGGATTTCACTTTGCCGTCTTTCCAGGCGAAATCGGCGATGAAACCTCCGCGTGCGCGAAGACCTTTCACGCTGCCATCGGCCCATTGTTCAGGAATGGCCGGAAGGAGAGTGATGGATGAGGGGGTTGACTGGATTATCATCTCGGCTACTCCGGCTGTACCTCCGAAGTTGCCGTCGATCTGGAACGGAGAGTGTGCATCGAGAAGATTGGGATATGTGCCTCCGCCATTTCGGTAGTCGGGCCCTTTATAGTTGTCTGGGCTTACATATTTAAGCAGTCGGCGATACATTGAATAAGCCTTCTCGGCATCAAGCAGACGGGCGAGGAGGTTTACTCTCCAGCCGGTGCTCCAGCCGGTGGTGTTGTCGCCCTTGATCTCAAGGGATCGGGCCGCCGCAGCGGCGAGCTCCGGATTTTCAGCGGGAGTGATATGGCGTCCCGGATAAAGGCCGAAAAGATGAGACTGATGGCGGTGGGTCGGTTCTACTTCCGGAAAATCGGTGATCCATTCCTGAAGCTGCCCTGCGGCTCCAACCTTGTAGGGCTGCAGGCGCGGTATCACGTTGTCGATCTCAGCTATGAGGCCGGAGTCGGTGGCGAGCTCTTTGGCGGCGTCGCGGGTGTCGGCAAGACATTGGCGGATCATGGCGAGATCGGCGAATCCACCTTCGCTGGTTGCGATCGCATTCCCTTCCGGATCCCTGAACAGGTTCTCAGGCGATGTGGCGGGAGACGTGATGAGAGTCCCGTCAGGACCCTCGGTGAGCCATCCGAGGCAGAATTCTGCGGCTCCTTTCAGCACAGGATAATACTCCTTCAGGAAATCGAGATCTTTAGTGAAAAGGTAATGCTCCCAGATGTGAGTCGCCACCCAGGCGCCTCCCATATTCCAGTTGGCCCATGAGGGATGGCCGGAATTGCATCCCACAGGGTTGGTCATGGCCCAGATGTCGGAATTATGGGCGAGACACCACCCACGGTCGACACCGTAGTAGGCTTTTGCAGTAGCCTCACCGGTAGCCGGAAGTTGCCTGATGAATGAGAGCATCGGGAGATGGAGCTCGCTTAGGTTGGTCACCTCTGCGGGCCAATAGTTCTCCTCAAGGTTGATGTTGGTGGTATAGTTGGAACTCCATGGGGGGAGCATCGATTCGTTCCAGAGCCCCTGAAGATTGGCGGGGACGCCGGGAGTGCGCGAGCAGCTGATGAGGAGATAGCGTCCGAACTGAAAATAGAGTTCCTCCAGATCAGGGTCTGCGGCTTTAGTGTCGAAATAATTCTTCAACCGCAAGTCGGTAGGCATATCCCTGAGCTCCTGCGGGGAGTCTCCGAGATCGAGTTCCACGCGGGAAAAGAGAGATGAATAGTCGCCGATGTGTCTTTCGGCGATATCGGAAAAAGATTTACGGAGCGCCGAAGCCATGATGCGTTGAGCATTGGCGATATGATCAACCGTGCCATTGGCAGGATTTACGGATGCTCCGGCGAAATTCGTGGCTATGGCGACGTAGATGGTTACGTCGCGGGTGTCTTTGATCTCAAGCTTTCCGTCGGGAAGAGAGGCCACGGATCCGGATTGCGGATCAGCTGCCACGATTGTCCTGAATTTAGTTCCCCGCTTTTCATCATAGCGCATATCTTTCATGGGTTCCGACGAAGAATAGACAGGCATCGAATGATAGGCTGCCTGCCCGTCGGCCACAATCATATTCCCCTCGGAAAAGGCCTTGTGAGGAACCGGAGATTCGAAAGATAGAGTCATTGACAGGGGCTTCTCGGCTGTGATCCTCACGGCGATGATGCTGTCGGGAGCTGAGGCGAGATATTCAGTGAGGATATTGTTTCCACCACGGGAATACTCCACCTTCGCCATGGCCGACCTTAAGTCGAGCGAGCGCCGGTAGTCGGCAACCTCTCCGTCATTGTTGAAGTCGATGAAGAGGTTGCCGATCGGCTGATAGTTCTGGCTGTAGTGACCCTGCACTTTCCTCTGGAGTTCCTCCGCTTTCTTGAAATCACCTTTCCGGAGAGCTTCGCGGATCTCGGGAATAGTCTTATAGGCCTCCGGAGAGAAGAGAGTCGTGTCGGGTTCGCCAGTCCAGAACGTGATGTCGTTGAGCGAGATTCGCTCTCTGTCCGGGCGTCCGTAGACGATCGCTCCCTGGGAGCCGTTGCCGAGCACGAAGGATTCCTCAAAGAAATCGGCCGGGCGGTTAAACTTGACCTTAAGGTCGTTTGCCGAAGCGGAAGTCAGGGAGAGGAACAGAAATATGAGTGTCAGGATCTTTTTCATCAGTCAGTCAATTATTCGATTATCTGGCGCAAGGATTTCACGGAGCCGTCGGATGTGACGGCACGGATCACGTAGATGCCGGGTGTGAGAGTGGAGAGATCAACCCTGCCGGTCTTGCTGGAAGCCACGAGAGCGCCGGAGGTCGTGAACACGTCCATAGCCACGACAGCATCATCATCGGTGAGAGTGGATATTCCGGAAGAGGAGATCGTGAATAGCTGGGATTGTGCGGCCCAGTCATTATCATAATAGATCCCTGCGAAATACTGCTGGTTGCTTTCACCACCCGGGAAAGAGCCTTTGAAAATGGCTGTGACGGTTTCTCCCTCACCCACGAAAATGGGTTCCGACTTAATGTAAGCCAGGGAAGTTCCTCCCTGTCCGGGGAAGATGTAGACGCCGAGATAGTCAGCGAAATAGCCTTCCGAGCAGCTAACCTGTGCGGAGAAAGTGATATTATCCTTATCCACTTTGTCTGACGCTCCCACGATCTTGAGATCGGAGATGGCGATAACTGTATTGGCGGGCTTCTCGCTCACGGTGACCTCGAAATCGGACGACAAGACGGCTCCGGTCATGGGGTCGAAGAAGAAACCGATATAGGTGGCGGCGGGGATTCCCTTCTCTGCATCCGAGGCTTTCAGTTCTCCGGTGTAGGTGAACTCCTGGTTTGACTCTGCTTTAGTGTCAAGAAGATATTTGTAGCCGCGGGCAATCTCATTGTCTTCGGAATCTACGAGCATGAGCTGCACTGAACCGGAGAAGTCAAGGGCGGTTGAATTAGTGGCTGTGCCGGTGATCAGAATCGGAGAGTCGGTGAAGATCTTTGACTTCACGGTGATGTCGCTGATATTGACAGAAGCGAGAGCCTCTTCAGCAAATTTCACGGTGCGGCCGGAAACGGTGATGTTGTAGTATTGCACGAGTCCTGTCTGGGTAGGCATCTTCTGCCATTCTCCACCTTCAAGTTTATAAGCAGGATAGAGCTTGTATTCTCCGTCAGAAAGATTGGGGAGGGGACAGGTGTAGTAGCTGTGATAATACCATGGTTTCAGATCGTTGAACGTCGCTTCCGACTGACCGACATATTGCTTTCCAGAAGCGTCTTCAGCAATAAGGCCAAATCGTCCGGTGATCTCGCAGATCGAGAAATTGGTGCAGTTGCCGACAACTTTCACCGTGGCTCCCTTAGCAACGGAAGTGAGATCCCCGAGATCAATATTGAAACCTCCGGTCATGCCCATCAGGAGCGAGGGCTTGGAATCGGCTGAAGGTTTGGATAGATTTCCGATGGCAGCCTGGCTGAAGCTGTAGCCACTTGTGGTTCCGCCGATTCCCTGGTTGTCTCCCGGGTCAAGGATTGAAAGAAGGAAATAGCCGTCGTCAAGTCCGCTCCATCCCCAGTTGATGTGGAAGTAGCCATCGGCATATCCGTCGCAGACGAAGCAGTGTCCTCCTTCGTTGCTCTGCCCGCAATAGATCACGGGGCCGAAATCTTCGAGCTGGGAATAGATTGATTCCGCCCATGATTCAGCATCGTAAAGCTCCCTGAGAAGGAGGGATATGCCTTTGTCGTAGTTGAAATAATTGATGAGTTTCGAGGGCACATATTCCATCACGGCTCCCGACTCATTAGGGGAATAATTCATGTCGGCTGCCACACCGCAGGCATACATGAGGGTTGCCACAGCCTTCTTCTGCGCCTCTGTTGAACTGTCGGTGTATGTGTCGGTCATGTTGGCCCAGTCGAAGGTGGTGGCGCCATAGTTGAAGGAGAGGGTTTCGTTGTTCCAGGTGTAGGAATATGAGCCTGTGCCTTTTTCAGGCCACTGATGCCAGTTGAGCACCTGAGCCATAGCTGTAGCCACACATCCGGTGACGCTCCTTTGACCTCCCACTTCGGGACACAGGTCGTTGTAGGGAGCCCCCTGATCCCATTTGGTCTTAATCATGGGAGTTATTTCGGCCCATGTTTCAGCACGGGTGTTGAGGGCTGAAGCGGTTTTGGCCTTAGGATTTTCCCTGAGGAAATTAATCTGGAGAGCATATTGCTCCATCCAGTAAAGATAGGCCGGAGAGTGGTTGGCATCGTCGGCTCTCCCCTCGTCGAGAAATCCGAGCAGAGCAGGAGCCGCGTCATCGGCGCTGACGATCATCGATTGGTTGCCGTTGGAGAAGAGATAGACGGCCGGGCCTGACGGTGCGTCGACGGAAGAAATCAGGGCAAAAGATTTTTCCGAGGCGCGGGTGGCGGGAGTTGCCTTGGCAGAGGAAAAAACACGGGATAGAGCGGTTTCGGGCGTAAGGATATCCGCCTCCGCGGAGGCCACGCTTCCCGCTGCCATTGATGCGGCAAGCACTGAATAGTAGAATTTCTTCATAAGCGGGGGGTATTAATAAGCGGAAATAATATAGAAAGCAGGTGCCCCTCGGGGAGCACCTGCCGGGATATAAAGAGTTGAAAAATTATTCTTTATATTTCTTGAGGATAATGGCTGCATTGTGGCCGCCAAATCCGAAGGTGTTGGAAAGCACGGCATTGATGTCGCGTTTCTGAGCCTTGTTGAAAGTGAAGTTAAGGTTGTAGTCCACTTCGGGATCGTTGTCGCCCTCCTCATGATTGATGGTTGGGGGCACGATGCCGTCGGTGATAGCCTTCACGCTGAAAAGAGCCTCAAGCGCGCCAGCGGCACCGAGAAGGTGTCCGGTCATGGATTTTGTAGAGCTGAGGTTAATTTTATAAGCGTGGTCGCCAAACACTTCCTTGATTGCCTTCGCTTCCGACACGTCTCCTACGGGTGTTGAAGTTCCGTGGAGGTTGATGTAGTCGATTTCCTCGGGTTTCATCCCCGCGTCGCGGAGCGCGTTTTCCATCACGAGCTTAGCGCCCAGGCCTTCGGGGTGGGTTGCTGTGATGTGATAAGCGTCAGCGCTCATTCCTCCGCCGGCCACCTCGGCATAAATGTGGGCACCGCGTGCTTTTGCGTGTTCGAGCTCTTCAAGCACGATAGCAGCGGCTCCCTCGCCGATGATAAACCCGTCGCGGCTTCCAGAGAAGGGGCGAGAAGCGCCCTTAGGATCGTCGTTTCTGGTTGACAACGCCTTCATGGAGTTGAATCCGCCGACACCGGCAGGATAGATAGCCGCTTCCGCGCCACCGGTCACAATGGCATCGGCCATTCCGAGACGGATGTAGTTGAAAGCGTCGATGAGGGCATTGTTGGATGATGCGCAGGCAGAGACGGTGCCGAAATTCGGACCGCGGAACTGATGCTCGATAGAGATGTGTCCGGCGGCGATGTCGGCGATCATCTTAGGGATGAAGAAAGGGTTGTATTTGGGTCCCTGCTCACCGCCATGAACGGCATAATATCCGGCCTCTTCCTCGAAAGTGTGGAGGCCGCCGATACCTGCGGCGAAGATGACACCGACACGATTTTTGTCAACATTCTCATTTTCAAGACCGGCGTCCTCGATGGCCTGATCAGCGGCAACGAGAGCATACATTGCGTAGAGGTCGAGCGTGCGGGCTTTCTTGCGGTCGAAATGGTCGGCCGGATTGAAGTCCTTGACCTCACATGCAAACTGGGTCTTGAATTTCGACGCATCGAAATGCGTGATCGGTCCCGCTCCACTCACGCCGTTGACGGCATTTTCCCATGTCGTCTTGACGTCGTTGCCAAGAGGGGTGAGCGCACCGAGTCCCGTTACTACAACTCTTTTTAATTCCATATCGGGAAATTGGTGGGGATTGGTTTTGAATTATTTCTGGTGCTCCTCGATGTAGGAGATTGCGTCACCGACAGTGGTGATCTTCTCAGCGTCCTCGTCGGGGATTGTGATGCCGAATTCCTTCTCGAATTCCATGATGAGCTCTACGGTGTCGAGAGAGTCAGCGCCGAGGTCTTTGCTGAACTCAGCTGCGGGGGTCACTTCATTTTCATCAACAGTGAGCTTGTCGACGATGATGGCTTTTACTCTGTTTGCTATATCTGCCATAACGTTTGAAATTTGGGTAATTAATATTGTTTTTTAATTGATTCAGGGCGCAAAGTAAGTGAAAAAAATCCAAATAAGGAAATATTTCAATAAAAAATGCACAAAAAAGTGATTTCTGTGCATTTTTTTGTCGCTTTTCAGCCGTCTTTTAAAGGATGGAGCGCATTCAGACAGTCCAGGTTTCGGCCGTCTTGAGAATCATGTCGCGGAGGGATTTATGCCCTTTCTTCGCCATGACGTCGCTCACCTGAGCCTCAACTTCGGTCTCATAGGAGGGAGCAGCTACGTCGCGGATCACCCCGAGGGCGAGCGGGAGGTCGTGGCCGTCCATGAGGGCGAGCTGACGGTGGAGAATGTCGTCTTCAGTGTGGGCGTCATGAACGAGAACGTCGTCGAGAGTGTAGCCATCCTGTCCGATAGTCACTGCCTTCAGGCGGAATCCATCCCTGACGAGTCCCTTGTCGTTGTCCTTGCCGAAGATCATCTTCTCTCCCTGATGGAGAGTGATGGTGCGGTCGGCGCGCACCTCCTTGTCGGAGAGCCATGTGTGGATGCCATGGTTGAAGATGACACAGTTCTGGAGCACCTCCACCACTGCCGCCCCTTTGTGGCGTGCTGCGGCGGTCATGATTTCGCGGGTGGTGTCGAGAGTGATGTCGAATCCGCGGGCGAAGAACTTGCCGCGTGCGCCAAACACGAGCTCAGCCGGGATGAAAGGATCCTCGGTGGTGCCATAGGGGGATGATTTCGACACGAATCCTCTGTCGGACGTGGGTGAATACTGACCCTTCGTCAGGCCATAGATCTTATTATTGAAAAGGAGGATATTGATGTCGATATTTCTGCGGAGTGCATGGATGAAATGGTTGCCACCGATGGCGAGTCCGTCGCCGTCGCCCGAGATCTGCCATACGGTCAGGTCGGGGCGGGCAGTCTTGACACCAGTAGCGATTGCGGCCGCACGTCCGTGGATGGTGTGCATGCCGTAGGTGTTCATATAATAAGGGAGGCGTGAGGAGCATCCGATTCCGGAAATCACCGCGGTGTCTTTCGGGGCGACGCCGAGATCGGCCATAGCCTTATGAAGCACGTTGAGGATCGCGTGGTCGCCGCATCCGGGACACCATCTTGCCGTCTGCTGGTTCTTAAAGTCGGCAGGAGCGAAAGTATTGTTGGAATTGCTGTCCATGGTTCAGATCAGTCGTTAAGGATGTTTTTGACTCCGTCGGTGATCTCTTTCACGAGGAAAGGCTGGCCTTCGATCTTGTTGATGCGGCGCACGTCGTGGAGCGGGAGATGCATCTGCAGATAGTCGGCGAACATTCCTGTGTTGAGTTCGGCCACGATGATGTTTTTGAAGCGGGCGAGCTCTTCGAGAGCGTTCTTGGGGAGGGGATTGATATATCGGAAGTGGGCCAGAGCCACGGGAGTGCCTTCGGCGTTAAGCTCTGCGGCGGCGGTGAGAAGATGGCCGTAGGTTCCGCCCCAGCCAACGAGGACCGTCTCAGCTGAAGGATCTCCGAGAATCTCGAGCATAGGGATGTCGTTGGCGATGCGGGCCACTTTCTCACGACGCACCTTCACCATCTTCTCATGGTTGGGACCGTCGGTGGAGATCACGGATGTGGAGAAGTCTTTCTCAAGACCACCAACGCGGTGCATGGCTCCTTCTGTTCCCGGGATTGCCCAGAAGCGTGCGAAAGTCTCCTCATCACGGTCGAAAGGCTTCCAGCCATTCTCGATCTGTTCTTTGGAAACGAAACGGGGTTTGATTTCAGGGAAATCGTTGTCCTCGGGAATCCTCCAGGCGGAAGATCCGTTGGCGATGAAGGCGTCGGTGAGCAGGATGACGGGAGTCATGTGTTCGATCGCGATGCGTGCAGCCTCGAAAGCCATGTTGAAGCAATCGGTGGGGCTTGCGGCAGCGAGGACACACAGCGGACTTTCTCCATTGCGTCCGTAGAGAGCCTGCATGAGGTCGGTCTGCTCTGTCTTTGTGGGAAGACCTGTAGAAGGA
>CAYROR010000060.1:0-15917 GCA_964425935.1 uncultured Sangeribacter sp. | reverse complement strand
TGAGCGCAAAGTTTGGGAAATTGTGGCCGTCAATATCCTGTATGCCTATTCTCATGATGTAATATTTATCGTTGTGCCAATTCCTCACTGATTGCAATAATGTGGGTTACACGTTCAATTTCATTGTCGATCTCCCTTTCCAGAGCTTTCGCTTGGTTCAATGATTCACGACTCCGAGTTGCGAAGTATTCCTTCTGTGCGATTCTCAGGAGAGCTACTTTATCGAAAAATTCTCTTGCATTCATATTTCTTGGTTTTTCTTTTGGTTTTATAGGACAGCCGACTCCTTTAGAATTCTCGTAGAACGCGCAAGGATGGAATAGACCAACCAGCATACAGTTCAGTGATTCCCGATAGGCACACTCCTGTGGAAGCCGACGATTAGCAGTTTGATCCATATTGGAATATTTTAAAATAAACGTGGTTTGTTATGGTGTTCCGAGAGGCGTTTGACGGCCATCTCATGGTAGTAGGCATCGATTTCAATTCCGAGAAGCTGGAACCCGAGGTCATAACAGGCGATCGCTATGCTACCACTTCCGAGGTGTGTATCGAGTATTCGCCAACCTTCCTGTGCGTATTGTGTCAGTAGCCACGCATAAAGGGCCACAGGTTTTTGTGTCGGGTGAAACCTTTTTTCATTCAGCTTCTTGTTGCCTTGCATTATCCTTCCCTCAGCCATAGACTTCCCTTGACACATTCCGTTCCACATGAAGGGGAATAGTCTGACGGAGGAGAAGAGATCCGTAGCGGCAATCTCACAGTCAGAGAATGTTGATGAACCATTGCACTTATCCCATACGATACGGCCAGGGGCGAAATGGTAATCGTAGTAATTGCAACCCCAGACGATGTAGTGCCGGGCAACGCGAAGCAACTCTTCGAAATATTCCTTGCCAGGGACCTCCCATTTTGCTGACTTATGATATGTGCGTGTCACTCCTGTTGTGCTTAACTTGCTTCCATAAAACTCCCTGCGCTCAGGCCCTGAGAAGTATGGAGGGTCAACAATTGCGAGATCGAAGCTATTATCCGGAAGATCCACGAGTAATTTCATGCAGTCCATATTTATTATCTTGATGTTGTTGATCATCATGCTGCTTGTCTCAAATGATATTTCTTTAGATCAAACTCTCTGAGGCCGGAACATAGAGCCTCGCATAGCTTTCGGGCGATCGTTACCTCAACGGCATTACCTATAAATTTCTTCTGTTCCGCTTGAGTGCCGATCAGCACATAATCTGCCGGGAAGCCCTGTATCAGTTTCAATTCTTCCACCATCAGCATACGCATCTTTATGTCGACGATACAATACATTGCCATGAATTCCTTTATCTTGACGGTCATGGTTGAATCAGTGTCATATATCTCGATGGCTACGTTGCCCGACTCGGTGATTATGAGGTAAGGGGGCCGTTTGTCCATCCTTGCAATGAGGGTGAAACAGGGATCATCTACGGAGGATCCTGCCGATGCGAACTGGGGATTCATAAGGAAACGGTCGCAAGTGACAAGTTTCTGCTTGGGATTGGTGGTAAGACATCCGGACACTGAATCAACTGAGGTTGGTTTGCCATTCCCATACTGGTTGTCGAGGAAATGAATGTTGACAAGGGCAAGCCTATCCTTGCATGTCAGAGTCGGCGCCGGTGCGTCTAACCCCCGGTTATATCCATTCCCATAGTGGACCGAGACAAAGGCATGATGATCTACACACGTGATCGTCCCTGCAGGCTCTTCGACTGAGATATTCTTGTCCCATGGAGAGCCGCTGTATTGCTTGGAAAGGAAACAGACTTTTGCAAGTCCGAGTCTGTTCTGACAAGCCACCGTAGGGCATGGATCGTCAACCGAGGGAGGACAATATTTGCCAGTCTTCTTGTTGACAGAGTTATATTTTACCAGAAAAGCATCCTTCCCTCCGGCAACATATTTGATCAGCCCGGCATAGATCCTGGCAAGTGTATTTTCTGAGAGAGACTTCTTCCTCCCGAAGATACTATCCCCCTCTTTACTGAAGTCAAGCACGTCCTTGACAGGTTTCCATGTCTTGAGATCTTCGGCAAAGAATCCGGCATAGCTCTTCTTGCAGTGGGTTTGTTCCGGCCATTCGATCGGGAGCCCTTTCTTGGCGAAGACACCGAAGAATCGCTTCCGAGATGTGTAGGCACCAAAATCAGCAGCATTGAGGATCCGGTGTTCGAAACAATAGCCATATTTCTTGACTTTCCGCACCCATTGGAGATAGCAGCGTCCGCGATCCCGCGACACCGGTTTCCCATCTTTGTCAACATCTCCCCAGCTCATGAACTCCTCTACATTTTCTATCTGGATATAGTCTGGATTGATGGCCTCGATATAGCGGAACAGGTGATCAGCAAGTGTCCGGCTATCGGCATCGCGTGGCTGGCCACCTTTAGCCTTGGAGAAGTTCGTGCACTCGAGTGATGCCCAGAGGACAGTCAGCGCTTCGGGGTTCTTTTCCCTGCACCCGTGCAGATGGGCCACCAGGGGAGAAAGATCCAGAGTCCTGATATCCTCAGTGAAGTGCATCGCATCGGGATGGTTGGAGGCGTGAGATGCTATGGCGTTTGCATCATGGTTTACGCATGCAATGACCTTGGCGCACTCGTCGCCATCCAGCCTTGCGGTATTTATGCCGGTTGATGTGCCTCCGGCTCCGCAGAAAAGGTCTATGTATAGCAGATTAATCATTTTACTTTCGTTTTAGGGGTGAAGTCGGGAATCGGCATCCATCGGTCAATTTTGCAGTCATAGAAGTATTCGTCCATAAAAGTCCACCTTCCGTCATGATAATATGCAATGGTGTGGCCTATGGCATCTTCAAGTGATTCCTTTGAGAAATCATCCATTCGCTTGGTATCATCGCTGTGGTCTATATGCACGAGGACACACTTTTCATCTTTTGGTAATTCATCCGCAACATTTCGCCACTGGTCTGAGAGTGCCTCGGTTGCTCCTGCAAGATAGGATTTCTCAACGATGTGCAATAGTGCTTCCGTTGCACATACAGCACCATTAAGTCTATATGATTCTGCGTATACTTTTGCTTTTTCTTCTATTGTTTTCATATCTAACTCGTTTTAAGATTCAACTTCTTTACTCCCCATGCTTCAAGGACTCCGTTGTAGCCTAAAAGACGAGATAGTGGATAATGGTCTATTCCTGCATATTCGGGATTCGGGTCAAACACGATGTTGCAGTTTGCATCAATTACCACCATGTGCAACCCCTTTGCCAAATTCTCGCTATTGAAATAATGTGGAGAAAGGACGCTTCCGAATAAGAAGCCGTCAATGGTATCTTCCGGCATAATATCGGGAAGTCGGAATCCTTCGGCTAATTGAGGGAATGGACGAAAGCAATCTGTTGGATGAAATAAATCCATTTGCTTTTCATTGTAGAACCTTGTTCCCCACTCATAGCCATTATCGTTAAGCACAGCCTCCATTCTCTGCCACCAATCATCGTATTCCACGAAGTTGCATACTGAATCGTATTCCAATTCAAGGAGTGAGCATAATGTGGCTTTCATGCAGTCTCCGTTTTCAGACGAGATTATTTGTTGATATACTTGTTTCATCTCCTTTTCTTTTTAAATTCCGTCGAAGGCTTCTGGGGATGTCAGTCGGATTGTCATTTCTCGTTGAGTTTATCTGTGAGTATCTGGGAGAACTTGAAGCTCCAACAGGCATCCTCGATGTAGGTGTCAAAGATTTTGTTAACATCATTGCAGATGTCGTGATGGTGAGCATCGCAAATCTCTTTTAGGTCACATTCTCTGCAATCGGAATATCTTGTTGTAGGGATGGCTATATAAACCTGCCTCTCTATCACAATCGCATTTAGTCCAGTCATTTCATTCAGCTATATCACAGTTTTCGCATCTGAACCAATCCAATTGATCATCATCGTCGTCGGTCTCAATGCCGATTAACGCTTGGTCGAATTTCACACTTGCTATCGGTCGCTGAATAGAACCGTATTGTCCGGAATGTACTATCACTTCCATTCCAGCATGCCATTCGGTGTCGTTAAATTCTTCTATTGTCATTTCTTATCGGTTTTAGATTCATATCCAGAGCAAAATACCATTTGCTCGCAATATTCAGAATATCCAACTTCTCTACCCTCTAAGCCACAATAGTGATGATCTTTGAAGTATTTGCACTCAGGAATCATTCCTCTTCGGGTTTAGGTGGTTCTGGAATAGCCATCCAAGCTATGATATTTTGGTATTGCTTTACCATTTCCTTGCGTGCGTATTTATTAACCGCACAATAATCTCCGCTTGAAGTCAATACTATATATTCATTCCCATCTTCGGGGAAATCATCTTCTGGATAAGTGTGCCACTGCCCCGCGAGTGCTTCGGTTGCGCCTGCGATGTAGGCTCTGATTGCCATTTCCTTTGACATGCCGTATGATACGTTCGCTTCGGCATAGTCAATGGCGCGTTGTTCTATTGTTTTCATTGCTTCTTATTTTACTTTCATTTAAATATATCCGGGAGCGACACAAGGTGTCTAATCTTTAATTTCCAATGGAGAAAATTTGTCGCTCCCGGTTATTTCGTTAATTTTGCGTTGTCTAATTTTTAATTCTCAATAATATGGAGGATAGTTATAGCATCCCAGATTTCGCTGCAACCATACAGCATCTTGGGAATCTCACTGGTGTATATTGCCAGATCAATGAAGTGCCTGAATTGAAAGCATTGGGATTGTTTTCTTTGCCGACAATCTCAGAAGACATGGTGAGAATCGCGGCCAAATACGGGATTCAAGAGTCGGTCACCGGAGATTCCAACGCTTCAGTTCTTCAGCTGGTGAGAATTGTTGATAAACTTTCCGAAATGGGAGTAATCAACAAATCCGAATTTGACGGATTTATTCTCAGACCTTAACTCTGATTCTTATTCTCTTCAGGCGAGGGATAGTGGAATATCAGAACCTTTAGATCCGGATATTTCATTTGGATAGCCTTGACGGTATCCTCCTCCCATTTCCGATAATTGTATTGAAGACCTCTTGCACCCAGGGAACCGGTTGCGCAGAAACTTCCCCGAAGCTGGAATATATCTCCATTGGCTTCGTCCGTAAATTGCAGTCGGCTCAGGAATTTCTCCGCATCCGGATATGCGTGTGCAAACATTTCCCTGAACATGGCGATAGCCTGCTCCTTGCTGGCTTCTCTATTGAAGGAGATTGAGTGGAACTCTTCAATATCTTGCCTCCATATTGCTCTGCCGCGGTTGCGGCGGAATAACTTCTCGCATGCCCTCCTGAGAAGGCTCATTACCTTATTTTTCATATCTTCTCCAGTTTGTCGTATAACTTGCGGGCGATCATGACGCTGCGGTCAATCATCTGCTCAATCTTCGGTTCGCTCATGCCGTGGTTTATATCCTTCAGCATCCGGGCGAAGAACACCCGCTCTGCCAATGCCTGAATGACGATCCGGCGCTTTACGTCGCCTCCGTTCTCCTCCCGCTCTTCTCGTTCTTTGGCGAGACGGTCTAATGTTTCGTTCAATCCCATGTCAATTCCCCGCCTCCGCCGGAAGCAGCTCAAGTTCCGAGAACCATAGCTGAAGACCATTGAAATCCACCTTGTATGATCCGTCCACGGGATCCTGAAATAGTATGGTACCCACCGGGTGCCCGATCCCCGGCGCGTCGATCAGCAGCTCCACGGGATCGCCCGGCCTGAATTTCGATTCCCTCTTCACTTTTGGCTCCTTCCCAACTCCTTCCAGCCGGGCGATAAGGTTGCCTATCTGATCCCGGTCGAAGCCGAGATCCTTCATTGCCTCCCGGATCTCCCGGGAAGAGTGATATTGTTCCTGTTTATTTTCCATTTGGTTTCACTTTTTAATCGGTTTATGGCATTTCGTATAGCTGAACCTCCGGAGAGCGTGGTCATGGAGGGAGCACCAGTAGAGCGGCGCGCGTCCGAAAGAGGAGATCATCGCGCAATAGAGGCAGGTGTGGCAGGTTTTCATCCCTCTTCCTCCTCATGAAGCCCGAGCGGTCCGCTTGCCGGATTCCTTGCCCTCCACTCCGGATCCGTAGCCTGGAGAATCGTCACCTTCTCCGGATCGTAGCCGTAGCTGCGGATCAGATCGGCGGGTCTGACGGCATCGCGCCTCATCTCCTCATAGCTCCTGTTGCGCTCCATCCGGTCACGCTCTCTGGCGGCCTCCTCCTGGACCATGCGGCTGCGCTTGCCGGCGTCTCTCCCTCCCTGATGGCGCGGCCCCCCTTTCTCCTGGGATGTGGATCCCGTCTTCCCGGCGCTCTTCTTTCGCAATGTGGAGAGCATGTGGAGCGCGGCGTCGTTCCAGTCCGAAGGCCGGTGTTTGCGCAGCTCCCATTCGGCCATCACCTCCGCACCGAGCGCCCGCATCGCCGCCATGTCAGCGAGCCCGAGCGCCATGCGCACCGTCTCCAGAGCCGCCCACCATTTCCGGCTCTTCTCATCGTCGCCTTTTTCAGAAAAAAATTCATCCAAAAAAAATTTTTCATCAAAAGGCGGCGGCGTTTTTTTTGGATCTACGTCAGTAGATCTTTTTATTTTATTTCTTTTCTTTTGTCGCGTTTCCAACGAGGAAACCCCCGTTTCCAACGAGGAAACTCCCGTTTTGCGATGGTTTCCAACGTGGAAACCTAAAAGGTAAGGGAGGGCCGGGTCGCGTTCCCGCAACCTTGTGGCTTCAAAATATCTGCGTTGGATGCCTTCCGAGGTTAGCACAGAATCCGAGTTAAAAAGCGATTCATCGAAGAATCCCCGTCGAACCAAGCCTTGCACTATCTTTTCCAGCAACTCGCCCGATACTCCGTCCAGCTCCCTCTTGAGTTTAAATTTGAGACTCTCATTCCACAAGGTGAAATATCCGTTCCGGTATATCGCACAAAGCAGCTTGATCGTCGTCAGCTCACCTTTGATTCCGAATTCCCCGCCGATACAAACGACCTTCTCGTCAGAAAAAAAATCTACGTCGAAAGGGAAGTAATCAAGGCCTGTCTTGCGTGGACGTGCCATGGGTCAATATGTCTTTATAGGTTATCTCATGTCTCTTTTATTTTGATGCCGAACACGAGCAGCATCAGTTTCCTCTTGATCTTATATTCCGGCGTGCGGAATCCCTTGGTGTCTTCCACCACCATGTTGCCTTCCCTGTCGTAATAGACGAAGTCGGCCACATAGCGTGTCGCCCGTTCGATCAGGTTCCCCTCGCTGTCCCGCTGGGGCGGGATCAGCGTGAATGAAACCTGTTCCCTCAGTCCGGAGATCAGTCCGGCCTTCTCCTTCAGTCGGAGCGCCGTCGCCCGGTCATGCTCCCGTCTGGAATCATGGCCGCCGGTCTTCCGGTTGCCGTATTTCTGCTTCCGCCCGCCCGTTCCGCGCGAGGAAAGCTCCTTATATTCTTCCACCGTCATCTTATTCCGGTTTGTAGACCATTGAGAAAGACTCAGGAATGAAGAAAGCGATGGAAAGTATCTTTGATTCCTCAATGCAGGAGGCGATCTCATACTTCACGAAAGTTCTCTCCGGATGTTTCAATGATTCCTGATAGCGCCTCTCCTGCTCGTCGCGGAGATATTTTTCGATCAGGATATTGGCACGGACGGCAGACGTGGTGTGGACTATGAAAGTCTGGGTCTCCTTTATTTCCCCCTCCTTCTCATCATTAAGGAAGATATTGGCAGAAATCTGATAGAATTTCATTCCTTTCATGCGGTCTTCCTCTGCCTCGTCGATCATATCCGGGTTTCCGTTCTGAATCATGTCGGAAGTAGCCTCCACGAATTCCTCCATAGAGATCTCCCCCTTGAGATATGCCATATCAAGTTCGCTCTTCCTTCCATCCTTGGATTTCAACCGGTCTTCAATGACAACGCAATCATTCATTGCGGAAATGGAAACGATCTCGACGTAACCTTTGACATTCAGCTCTACCCAGTCTGAGATGATCGTGAGAGCATTGGCGACAGACACGGCATAGAGTATGGCCGTCTTGCGTTTTCCTCCGGCTTTGAACGCCGCTTTGTAGGGGTAGAGCGATCGGTTTTCGCTGAGGACTCCCTGCCGGTTCTGATTGGAGACCTCGATCTCACGGACCGATCCCTCCGAAAGAAGGAAAGAGATTGTGGAAAGCACATCCTGGTCAATATACGTGCCCCTCTCCAGAAGAAGCTCATTGCGTTCGATGGTGACCACTTCCTGGGTGTCGGTATCAACAAGATCCTCATTCCACGTCTTCATGACGTTGCGCACGATCCATTTTCCAAGCATCCGCTTGGGATCATCAGTCTTGTATCGGATCTCCGTTTTTTTGGATTCAATTTCTGGCATGGATTATCAATTTTTAATTGAAGTTTTCTGATAAGATTTGAGATCAGCCGGATCCTGTTGGCTGTCCGTGTGGATGCCGGTACTTTCTCCAACAGGCTATCCCGGTGGTTCTCGAGATAATTGATGATAAGGCCGATATCGGTCCTACATATCTCGGGCATGGCTCATGGCTTATAAAATCCCTGAAAGCGTACCGTCCCGAAATATTCAGGCGACTTGATAAGGCCGTCACCACGTCCGGCCAGAGTCTCGGCACCCTCTTCATCAAGCACCACCTTTGAATCTACAGCTTTAGGCACCCGGAAGCACACCTGCACCGGGAAGTTCACCTTCGCGTCGCCGGTGATGACCTTCGTGGATGCACGCTGTGTTGCAGCGATGATTCGGTAGCCAAGAGAGCGCCCTTTCTGGAGCAGCATCTTCAGATTCTCTTCAAGCGATTTCTCACGGCCTATTACCTTGCCGTCCTCGTCCTTTATGTCGAGAGCGCGACCGGAGCGGGCGGAAGAAACAGCGTCGGCAAACTCATCGAATACAATCATGGTCTTTGTTGATCCACCATTTCTTGCACGATCCTGCATCTCGGCCACAAGTTCCTTCATTCGCCTCTCAATATCCTCGATATCGGCAATTACCTCCATGCCGCTTCCCTGAAGGTTCAGGAATTCATATTTAGGATCCAGGACAATGATACGCGAGACACCGGCGAGGCGTGCATATTCGATCGTTGACTTGATGCACACGGATTTTCCGGAGCCGGTTGCGCCACAGATGAGCATGTGGGGCGTGGAATGGTTGTTTATATCCCAGAAGATTGTTTCGCCGAAGTTATCAAGGCCGATAGGGATACGCGATCCTTTAAGATATGAAGGATCCCAGAGGAGCGTGTCGCCGGAGCGGTGTGGCGCTTCCACACAAAGATAGGAGCGTCCGTTATAGACAGTAAGCGCCGGGAGGACCCTCACGGAGGAGACGTCGATGGCGTTGGCGATATCGAGGGCATGTTGGGCGATTGCCTTGATCATGACTCCTGCACCTATCTCCAAAAGATAGGAAACTGAGGAGAATGAGCCGAAAGTGTGGGCCACCTTTGCCATAATATTGAAGGTGCGCAGGGTATGTTCGATTTTTTCTTCTTTTGTCATATCGTCGCGAAGTTCATAAGAGATGAAAGTTGCCGCGTTCTTGCGGAAAGATTTGATTACTTTGGGAGAGATCGAGGCTACGGAGGCATCGCGCAGCTTGCGGCGACGTCGTGAGATCAGTTCCTTTTTGGACTCAGGGAGGTGAATAAATTCGTCGATATCGGCGATCAGTGTGCGCGCCCAGAAGTCGTATAGTTCGGCACGGTCAGTCAGCGTGTCGGAGTCGTTGATCGTATAGAGATAGTCGGGATCCGAAGCTGCCTGAAGCATCCGGCGAAGCGGTTCGTAGAGAATTGCCTCATAAAGACGGCGAGTGTCGTGATCAAGAGTTATCTGTTTGCTCTGTATCTGCGGGGAACCATCCTTGTTGCGGCTATGCTTGTTTTCCATATACCACACTTCATCAACAGGCATGTCCGGATGAATCGTCTCCCAACCGATGGCGTAGACTATGGATTGCTTGGCCCCGGTGTATGCCATTTCAGATTTGTCGGTATAGGCACACTTTGATTTGTGGTCGATGATTACACGGCGTCCATCCGTCAGTTCAACCACGAGGTCGATCTTCATGCGGCAAGGAAGGGGTATGTCGACACCATTAACCACCATCCAGCAGACGATCTCCTCCTCTACGGCCACAACCCGGGAGATCTTATCCGTATAGACTGAGCGTTCCTTATAGAAATTCTCAAGCAGTGCATTAACAGTCTTAAGACTTGTGGCCACACATTCCTCCACAGAGGGAGTTTTTTTTCCGAGCTTCCATTCATTTGCAGGGGTCGTGGAGATGATCCTGTATGCTTCCTCCTGAAGGTCGGCAATTGAAAGCTCATTCCCATTCCCGAGATTATCGAAATATAGTTGAAGGGCGGCATGATAGGCGGTGCCTGCAATTGTGGAAGCAGCACTTCGCGACGGCTCACGGTAGATATAGCGCCGCTCGAACTCCTTTTCGTTGCGTGCGAACGTCGTCACCGCTGAATACGACCAGTAGTCGATCAGGAACTGGGAGAAATGCTCCTCGAGCTTATCCCCTCTCAGGAGGGAATATCTGTTGATGGGTCGGTTCATGGCATGGTTTCATTTACAAGGTTCGCCGTCTCCGTTTTTTTTGCCTCCCGTCCTGACGGGGCGGCGGCGCGGGCTCTAAGCTTCTCCTTTGCATTTTCAACGGCAACCGATCGCGGTACATTCACCTTCTCCTCCTCTTTCTTAGGAGCATCAGCCGATAGATCCTCATAGCCGTAGCCTAAGTCGACGACATCTTCTTCCTCTTCCACCGTGCGGAATCCCATTGCCACCTCCGGCGCATAGATACGCTGCCAGAAAGCGGCGGCACGGTAAGACAGCATCAGCATCGGCATAGTCACCCACTTGGAGCCGTCTTTCGTATACCAACCCTCTCGGATCGCCATCTCGATTGTCACGGCATCCCCCTCGAGAGTTTCGCCTGTTGCCTTCTCCGAAGCATAGGCCACACATTCCCAGTTGTCGATCTCGGAGAAATCTCCCTCCCTGGTCACGAGGGTTTTCTTTTTCTGCTTGTCAACCTCTACCCATTCATGGACGTTGTATTTGATCTTCCCGACCTTCCCGAGATGGCGTTTCCGATAGCGAAGGTTGGAGAAGCGTCCGCAGGTGTTGATGGTGGCCACAAGGAATTTGGAAGACCAGGAGGGATTCCCGTTCACCACATAGAGGTTCTGCATGACCGTGAGCGGATTCAGGTTCATCCGGAACGCGAGATCCACGGCGATCACACAGTTGCCGATATTGTCCCGGTAGGATGTCGGCACGATCGTTGACTTCGACCATGGGATGGCGATACGCTGCACCGCCTCAAACTGACGCGTCATCTGTCCGGCTACCGAACGGTTGAATTCCGTGTTCTGCCGGATGAGGGCCAACTGTAACTCGCGGTCGGCCTCCTTGATCTGGGTGTCCAGATTGTCCTCCTCCGGATTGTCAACCGGAGTCTGGAGGTTTTTGGTTGTGTTGTTTTCTGTCTTACACATAATTCATGATTTATAATCGTCTGGTGAACCGGGGCAGGATCGAACTGCCGACCGTGCGTGTTGTCTCCCCCACCGGAGATTCCGCACCGCTCTGCCACTGAGCTACCGGTCCATTCGCCGCCATGCGCCTCACGGCGTTGCGGCCTCCTTATTATTTCACAATAATCATGAAAGAATGCTTTTATCAGGAGATCCGCATCTCACGATGAGGGGTCTCCAAGAACCTAATAGATAAGCTATTTATCGCGCAGGACATTCCTGCCTCACGGCATGGCCGCCCTGTTGTTTGGCAATAAAAACTTCAATATTCCATAAATTCACAAACTATTACCTAAAAAGACTTTTCTCTGTATGCGTTTCCAGAACACCATCCCATTACCACGCTTCATCAGTATGAGCACTCCCATGGCCACGAATCCTATCAGCTTTGAGATCATAAGATCGGAAAACCATGTGGAGGAGTCCTCAACAGGCTCACAGAAGATTCCGAACATTGCCACCATTCCCACGAAAAGCAGGATAACCGGTCTGAGATACATCATTATCTTTTTCATTTCTTGTTTTCAGTTAGTTGTCTTTTAATCTTTTCTCTATCTCTTCACATGGCCGCTGTCTCTTATACTGGACTTTGATCCTTAGCCGCGGGCACCAGTAGCCATTGATTGTCTTCCTCACAAGATGGCAATCTGCGCAAATAGAATTTATCCCCATGATTCAATCCCGTTTTTTCGGAGGGCTTCCTCTTCTGCAGTGGAACCCCGCCAGGTGTCGTTGAATTCAATTAACATTTCCTCTGTCTCTTCGTGGGGGTCATATCCATTCTGTCGGCAGAATTCCACCCAGGAAATCTCCTCCGGACTGAGCACACTCGCGTTTTTATTTTGTTTCTGCGGCAGGAACATCGACACGGCCATCAATCCTGCAACCGTGATTCCTCCGGCTAATATGCGAATACAATCTTTCATTGGGATATTTAATTATTTGGTTGTCATATTCTGCTTATCGCAATATGGGTGGAGGCAAGACTGTTGGTCTCTGCCGCCGTCGGGATTTTCGTTCCGAGGCGCCATGCGTCGATTTCCGATTTCACGAACGACACTTGCCCCCTCTCATTTTTGTAGTGAGGGATCTCGCGTTGGGATACCAGATGCCTGATCCGGCTTTCAGACCTCCCGGTCAGGGCGGCCACCTCCTTAACAGAAAGCACCTCCTTGAAGCTCATTGACAGGAGGGCCTCGATCCTTTCAAGTCTTTTCTCGATACTCATAGTCTATCGGATTGTTAGGCCGTGCGGGTCACGCATATAGTGCGGTCTTCACGGTTTGTTTTGGTCTTGTATTGACGGTCAAGAATTACCCCAAGCTCTGAAGCCTGAGCACGCACACTTTTCATTTGTCTTACGGGGAAAGTGCAAGTATCCCCTATTTCCATTCCTGTCAGTGTAGGACGAATCTTTATCTGATTTTCAGCCATAATATTTGTGGGTGTAAAGTTTAATGATTAATTTTACGAGTGCAAAAGTAATACATTAAACAACGAAAAGCAACAAATAACAACATATTTAACACATATTAACACAATGGAAATTACACCCAAAGATCGCCTAAGCCAATATCTCAAAAATAAAAGACTGAGCATTAGCAGATTCGCCGAACTATGCGGAATTGACAAAAGTGTTGTTTCTCGTATTAGTCCGACAACAGCTCAGACAACTTTAAGCAAAATTGACAATAATTGTGATGTTAATATTGATTGGCTCATGACAGGTACGGGTGAAATGTATAAGGATTCCACAACAGGCAAGAACGAAATCGCCAATAACCAACAGGGCAACAATAACAGACGTCTTATTCCTTTCTATGACGTTGAGACAACAGGAGGCTATAACGGGGTGGTCTCATCTTCTTCAGAAGGTTCTTTGGTGGGGTATATTCAACCCGGTGGATGGTTTGACGGACGTGAGACCGCTGCGATAAGACATGTAGGTGATTCCATGACGGAGTACCCTAACGGGTGTGTCTTAGCCGTAAGGGAAGTTAAGGACCGTCATCTACTCGTGCCGGGACGTAATTATGTTATTGAGACAAGTGAGTATCGCGTGACAAAGAGAGTACAACCGGGATCTTCCCCCACTTCCATCAAATTATATTCTACCAATACAGACAAGTACGAGGATGGAACGCTTATCCATGCACCATTTGAAATCGACTTTGAAGATATCAGACGCATCTTCAGCGTCCTCGGATATATTGTTAACCAAACAGGCGAGTTCCGTCTCATAAAACCATAAGATATGAATAGATTTGCAAGCGCAATTCTGGGATGGATATTGATAGGTATTGGGATAGTGGGTGTTTGTTTAACTTATTATCTTATTGGACTCTTCCTAATATTTTTGGGATTTTTCTTTAGACTCATCTATAACTCAGAGAAATATAAATTTTATAAATATATTCACCTGCAGCTTCTTAAGGAATATGGCAGCACACCGGATCAAAAGAAATGTATGTCACAATGTCTTTGGGGTTTCTACAGGGGGATTGTAGACTTAATATTTGTAGTCATATTACCTTTCTTTATCTACCCTCAGTTGAACGTGAATGGGTTTGCTGGAAGTATTATAGCAATAGTGTATATATTGGCTCTTAAACCCATTTTCATGCCTTTGGATACCAAAGACAGAGAGTTAGCAGATAATATTTTAAAGAAATAATGACAAAATATAAATCATCTTCTTATTGGAATCTATTTCCCAAACATAATCAGCATGGACAGAGAAAAGAACATAAAGGATTTCCTTCGTGATTTCCACAGGGCGCAGGACAACGCCATCTACTTCTTGGAGGTATTTTGGAATAAACGTTATCCCCATAAGAAGATAGAGCTGACCGATGAGGAGAAGGAAAAGATCTACCGTGCCAACAAGATTATGGTACCTTTTATCGATAACCTCAACGACCTCCACAGATACGAGAAGATTGTTGAGGAGAAAAGAAAACAGGGTCTCAAAGACTGGGAAATATACTAAGAAATGAGAATATGGGAGAAACATTCCAAGAAAGAATAGAACGTCTTTCACGTGAGTTAAATAGAGAAAGTAAGTTCCAAAGGACATTCAGATGGATTGCTATAACATTAACGTCTTTTGCCATAATTACAGGAATAATACTAATATTAGTATCGCTTGGTGTAACTAACAACAACGAATATGTTAAGAAAAAAGATATTCAGGAATCCTTATGCAAAATCATACATAATGGTGGCACAATTGATGAGGTAAAACAAGTGTACAATAATAGGAAAATTGTCAAAAGTGTGATGCTATTTTCTAATTCGAATCTTTTGGACTCCAATTATACCGTTGACACACCTTTATCATCAATTCTTGCAGATCTGTTAGTTAAACATTATAAGCAGGATTCGATGCACGCTGATTCCATATATGTTACCAGCCTACGAAATATGATCTCAACTTATAAAACCATACATCCATTTGATGGATTGGAAGAAAACCAAAGATACTATTTTGAAAATATCCGATTGAAACTGGACTCAAATTACAATTATATCCAGGATGACTTAGTAAAACTTGGAGATGAGCTTGATCGTAAGAATCTTCTTGTTACTAAATACCTTAATAAGTCCGAAACCAGCTTTTGGATTTCTATTATAGCTGTCTTTATTACTGTAATTTTATCTTTATGGCAAATCATTCAAGGGAATACAACGAAGAAACAAATGGAAACCTTTTTTTCAGAATTAGAGAATTTGAATAAGCAAAAGACATAGTAATTATGGAACTAAAAGAATTAATACCGGCAACGGAATCTACCGACTTTATCGAGGAACTGAAAGCATGTGCATACAACCTCATCAGAGAGAATCCCGGCATAGAACGCTCCGAATGGATAGATGAGCTAATCCGTCAATACCCTACTGAGGTTGTTGACGCATACGGCACCAATCCACATGAGGTGTATCATGACCTGTCAGATCTATGGGAAATGGAGTACACAGATCCGGAGACACACGAGTGGAACAGCTTTGCCGGTTGGTCCGAATACCTAATGACCGACCCCGACGCTCTCCGAGATCAGCTTGACAGAGCCAACGAACGTATCAAGGAACTCGAGACTGAAGTGTCACTCCTGAGATCCAAATTACAGACAACCGTGCCACACTCCACCACCACGGCACCATGACAGTCACCATGGTCACCGACCTCGTACCTCTTCAATTTTTGGTACTATTTTGTCACCCACACATCACGACAATTCAGATAACTATTTATAAATCAAAATCATATCCCTGCACGCCTACTTTTTGCGTGGGCAAATAATCATCCCCGTTTAATGTCAATTTGGTCATTTTGTCAACTT
>CAYROR010000059.1:0-16723 GCA_964425935.1 uncultured Sangeribacter sp. | reverse complement strand
TGGTTTATGGCAGAGAGGTTGGCGATGTCATGAATGACGAAGAAGGAATGGCAAATATGCGTAATATCGGACAAAACATGGCATGGCTCTTAGAACAAGTAGTATCCAATGAAAAACATTCTTGACATAAGTAGCCGTAATGAATTTCGGCAATGGCTTACCGAGCATAGCGCCAACGAAAAGGAGTGCTGGTTAGCAGTAAAGAGGGGGAAGACTCCGCCTATAGATTCCCTGTGGTATCTTGATGCAGTGGAAGAAGCGTTATGCTTCGGTTGGATCGATTCTACATTGAAGAATGTTGATGGTGTTTCTCTTCAGCGATTTGGTCCCAGATCAAAATCCGGAAGATGGACAGAACTGAATAAAGAGCGTTGTCGCCGCCTTGAGAAACTTGGGATGATGACTGATAAAGGACGCAAGATGTGTCCGGATCTTGATGCAGAATTTATCATTGATCCGGAAATCGTGGAAGCCTTTAGTATAAATCCGACTGCCTGGCATAATTTTAAATCCTTTCCTTCTCTATATCAACGAGTGCGAATTGACAATATCCAGAGGGTGAAAGCCAATCCTGAATTATTCCGTAGCCGGCTCAATAAATTGATTGATGCGAGTGCAAATGGAGAAATGATTGGCGACTGGCATGATTACGGTCGCTTGCTTGATTATTAACTTGTTAAAAATAAGAGATTCTGTAATAATTGATTACAAAAAAATCTCATTCACGCGGTTTAAAGCATCATCTTTCTTCTGATAGATGATTTTTTGCGTAGATCTGGGTAGTCCTGACATCGGCATGACCCATCAGCTTGCTTGCTGTGTAAAGATCAACCTCTGCCGATAAGTCCTTTCCTCATCGGGGTTGTCTCAAGCTTCTGCAGAGATATGGAGCTTATATATGAGTAGGGGATGTCGCTAACTTGTAGCCGATACCTCTGACATTGAGAAGTTCAAGCTGTCGTGAGCCGGAGAGGTATTTGCGGAGTTTGTAGATGAATCCGTGAAGACGGTTAAGGTTGTTGTAGTCATCGTTCTGCCATATCCGAAACATTAGAGTGCGCGCCTCAACCACCTCGTTGGGATGTCGGAACAATTCATCAAGTATCACAGCCTCTATGTGTGACAATTCCAGGTTCTCTTCCCCTATCTTAAGTTTTTGGGATGCAAAATAAAACGAGCTGTCTCCTATGGTAATTGAGGATTCCTCGGCTTTATGCGCTCTGTTTCTGTTGAGCAATGCCTTTATGCGGACAACAAGTTCAAGAATCTGGAAAGGTTTGCGGATATAGTCGTTTGCCCCAAGTTCAAATCCCTTCACCACGTCATCGAGGGCTATCCGTGCAGTCAGGAATAGCACCGGCACCTCCGGAGCAGTCATCCGAATAAGTTTCACCATCTCGAAGCCACCCATTCTCGGCATCATCACATCAGTGACGATAATATCAGGTTTCGAGTTCCGGAACATTTTCAGCCCGGTTTCACCATTCTGTGCAGCCATGACAACAAAGCCTTCGCGGGTAAGAGCATCCTGAACGATGAAGGAGAGTGTGGAATCATCTTCCACAAATAAAACCTTATTTTTCTTCATTGCCTTGAAAATTTATCGTGAATTCGGTTCCCATTCCAGGTTTGCTCTTGACGCTGATTCTCCATCTGAGCAGGCCAATTATCTGCTTGACGTAGAAAAGCCCGAGTCCATATCCTCCCACCTCATAGCGATCGCCGGAGGCTACACGATAAAACTTATCGAATATGAGCGGAAGATTCTCTTTTTCTATTCCTGCTCCATTGTCGGAAATCCTGATTGAGCTGGAATCCGCCTTGATCTCAATGCGCACTGAATCCCCGGAATACTTGACTGCATTGTCCAGAAGATTTGACATGATATTACCGAAATGTAATGAATCTGTCTGAATTGAAAGATCTTCCGGAATGTTGATGCCAATTTCAACTGTCTTTGCAGCTTTCAGCTTCATCATGCCTGATATTTCCTCAACTATCGGTTTTAGAGGAACCATTCTGATGTCGAGTTTCACTGTCTTGAACCTCTCCATGCTCATGGAAAGGATATTCTCAATCATCCCTGAAAGGAAGCTCAATCTCTGCAAGATGATCCGAAGGAATTGTTTATTTCGTGCATCATCACATTGGTCGTAATATCGCAGCATTGAATCAGCGGCTGAATATGCTACGGCCACAGGGGTTTTCAGTTCATGAGTCATGTTGTGGGTGAAGTCGTCTTTCATCTGTTCCAATGTTTTCATGCGTTTGATGATGGAATTCAGATAAAGAGATAGCATGGAGAAGATGGCAATAACGAGAGCGAACGGGATGAGGATGCCCCATATATGTGATAGCACTTTGCCAGGCATCGGCGATACGTAGACATCATGGATTTCAGAATATAAAGGAGGACTTAAATTTACCTGCGTATGCCAGAACGACCCTTGTCGGGGAGGTTCAGATCCGGCGCGCAATATGGTCGCTGATTCCGGCTCCAGACCGTGTCTCTTGAGTTCGGCATGAAAAATGCTGTCAAGAACCCTATAGTCGGTCAATGACTTATCTTGCGGGAATGCAAGACCAAAACGAAGGAGGGTTGCCAGGGAAGTCTTGAGAGTATCCGATCGGGATGCCATTATGCTATCTTTCTGTTGTGCTAACTCCATGAGTGCATTAAGCCTGACAAATGCCTGATCTGCTTTTTCACTGCTTTCCATCCTATCGGTGATTTCAAGAATCTCGGCATTCTCAACACACTCCCTCACTGTAGCCATAGTTTTCTCTTTCTCATGTTCGTAAAGCCGGACAAGATTATATGCCCCTGAAAGAGTGACGATAGCTGCGAGGGTCAAACCGAAAGTCATTATGTGCTTCAAGCGTTTCATTATGCGAATATAATGCAAATTCATCGTATTTTCCAAAAAACACTAAGACTAACTAAGACTAAAGGAGGGGAAACTAAGGAAGTGGGATAAGTCTTATTCCTAATTTTGTGGCAAGAAATCATCAAGGATGACCATCCTTCATTGATGCCAATACTGATAAATATGAATAGTAAAAATCTTCTGTGTCTTCTCTCCCTGCTTCTCCCGATGTCGCTGTGGGGAGTGGTTCTAAAAGGGAAATTGGTCGGCCCGGATCATGAACCGATCGCGTTTGCAAATGTCATACTGTTGAATGACAATTTATTTGTTGCTGGGGTCACGACATCCGCTACAGGCCAATTTTCAATCTCATCCAGTCAGGCTGCCAATCTTGTGAAGATCTCTATGATTGGATATGAGGATATTTTCTATCCGCTAACGGAAGACTCTCCCGATGATTTGGGCACAATAATGATGCAGGAAGCGAGTGTGTCCCTTAATGAAGTTGTTGTCAAAGGTAAGTTGCCACAGACCAGACTCAAAGGGAACTCTATGGTCACACAAGTGAAAAACAGTGTGCTTGCCAACCTGGGTAATGGCTATGATGTTTTGACCCATATCCCGATGGTGACAGGTAGTAATGGAGAATTAAGTGTCTTCGGACGCGGAACTCCCACCGTTTTTATTAATGGACGAGAGGTGCGTGACTACAAGGATCTCCGGCAGTTGAAATCAGAAAATATCCGGAATGTGGAGCTCATCACCAATCCGGGTTCAAGCTACGCATCAAATGTTAATTCCGTAATAAGAATCACTACCGTCGCTAACCCCGGAGATGGTATTGGATTCGATTTCACTGAAACGCTCAGCGCATGGAGTTATGCACGAAGCACGTCTGACCTGAATATGGTCTACAATCATAATGGTCTGGAGGTTTTTTGTAATCTTGATGTTCAAGAAGGGAAAAAGAGATATGAAGATTTATGCAAAATGACAACTTTCGGGAACCAGACGTTTTCTCAAACAATTGACAACTCCAGTCGCCTGTCAACGGAAAGTGTCCGGGGGAAACTTGGATTCAGCTATATGGCGGTCCCCAAACATTCTTTCGGTTTTTTCTATCGGTTAGGGAAGTCAGATTTCTGTAATTTAGGTCTCATTGAAACCGGTAGCCGTCGGCTCAGTGACATTTCTGATTCTCATTTTGACTATTCCTCAACAAGATATAAACAAACATCAAGAAATTATCCGTCGCATGAAGCTAATGTGTATTATGATGGAACCATCGGAAGGTTATCTTTGGATTTCAATGCGGATTTTCTTAAACATAATTCGGATAGTCATGATTATCAATCCGAAATTTTTGAATCAGGCAGAGGAAATAAAACCGTCGAGGCATCGGGTTCTACATCCGGCAGTCTTTTTGCCGAAAAGTTAGTCATTTCCCATCCGATGTGCAAAGGGATGCTTGAAGTAGGGGAGGAGGTTACCAATTCACGGCTATCATACAATTTCACATATTTCGGTGTCCCTATCTCAAATTCTATTACAGATATTCATGAGGATAATTTCGCCGGATTCGCCACCTTGTCGCAAAAGTTTGGAGAATGGAATTTCTCACTCGGAATAAGATATGAGCGGGCGCATTATAGATATTACGACAACGGAATTCTCGACGCGAAGTTATCCAGGGAATATAGCGACATCTTTCCATCGTTATCCATCGATACAAAAATAGGCGCAGTCGGAATATCACTTAGTTTCGCCAACAAGATGAAGAGACCATCCTATCGTAAGCTCGATGGAGGGATTGCATATATCAATAGATATGTGTATCAAAGTGGGAATCCGATGCTTAGGCCAACAAAGATTTATAATGCTCAGGTAATGGGAATGTGGCGGAGTTTCTATGGGATTCTGATGTATAATCATGAAATCGATGCTGTTTTCAACACCATCCGTGATTATGGTGAAGATCCGTTGGTGAAGATCATGACATATATGAATGTTCCACATTATCAATATCTCCAGTCCACATTGGGGGCGCAGCTGAAGGTTGGATGCTGGCACCCTACTCCTGAGATCGGAATGCTAAAACAATTCTGCACTGTTAGTTACAGAGGAGAAAAGAGATCATTCAATAAGCCGATGTTTTCATTCACGATAGATAATGTTTTCTCTTTGCCCAATCATTGGCAGATCGGTGCTGACCTATGGTTCTATAGTGAGTCCAACAGCATGAATTGTTTCGTGGAATCTACGCAATGGATAAGTCTTAGTGTCCGGAAGACGTTTTTTAATGGCAATCTCATGTTCCAGTTGAAGGGGAGCGATCTGCTTGATCGCGGTTCGAATAGAGTGACGATTTATAGTGGAGAAATTAAAAATTACATGTTTAATCACCACGAACCTAGGAATATTACGCTGACGATCAGATATGCGTTCAATAAGAAAAAATCAAAATATAAGGGATCCGGAGCCGGGAAAACGGAAAAAAGTAGAATGTAGTCGATATTAAATTTTCATGATATGAATCCTATAATACATTTCAATCATCTCTTCGCTGTGGCAGCCTCAATTATACTCTTTGCAAGCTGTTCGGCACCAAAAGATCTTATTTTCGCAAACCTGGACTGGCATATCAGCGGCCACTATGGGCAGATAATCGATAAAGACACCATTTATCGAATGACTTTCGGGAATGTCTTGATCCCTGATCCGTTGGTGATTGTGGCGTCGGCTGATTCTGTTTCCAAATATCCGGGGATTGACCGTTTCATCGCAGACATTCTCCACACAGCCGACATTGACAATGCGGAGATTCTGTTCTATGCTCCGGAGATGCACACGATGTTTGTGAAACCGGATGATAAAAGTGCTTATACACGACCCTCATCTATCTCTGCTCGCATGTCGGATGAACATCCGTTCACATTATTTATTAATGAAGACGATGTTGAAAACTGGAATAGAAAAGCAACGGAAATGTATACCTATACCTATTTGGACAAGAGAAAAAATCTACTTCTGATAGTTGATCATTATGATTATGGTGAAACTCCGATTGCTCAGCTTACTATTTTGCAGGCTGAAAATAAAACTACCAAAAGAATGAAAGTCCCTGTGTCATTATGGAATGCTTTTTATGCGGTTCATGATTTGGGAAAACTAAACCGTGATATTGAATTCTGGGCGAATAAGGTGGAAGCGCGGCGAGAACGTGCTTTCGCCAACTACAAGATCGGTCAGGAACAGAAACTACGAATAAAACACAGTAAAAAAATCATTTGATGTTACAATATATATAATATATATACGTTATTTCGGAAACTCATAATTGATACTACTGTTGAGATTGTCGCCAAGGATAGCCCTGTCTGCCATGATATAGAAATATTTTGTCGAATTTGCATTTGTGAAATGAACTCACATAAATATACTGGATAGGGGGTATGTTTGATTGACTCGTTTTCAGTGATCAGTTTAATAGATGGTTGTCTAACTTTTATTATCTTTGGATTTTAATATCCTATAATTTATTTTTATGCGTAAGATTCCATTATTGTTTTTTGTGTCTATGGGATGCATGGTGTTCGCATCTTGTCAGACTAAGCCCCACGCAGAAGCGGTGGAGGTCGGGGATAGTGAGGTTGTCCCGGAAGTGCTCGGAGTGTCTGTAAAGAATGTTCTTGATGGGGATGTCAATGCCGATTTTGTGATTCCTTTTGAGAAAGAAGATATCCTTGTTTTTGATACCGATAATTCAGGACGCTCGACTTCCTTCAGAGTGCACGACCTTAAGGGTGATAACCTTCTCCTTTCTGAGAATGGGAAAGCATACATTTTCAATCTTTCCTCCAGGAAGCTTGTTGAGATCCTTTCTAATTTCGGAAAGGGATGGAAAGAAGATGATTTAGGTTCACAAATCTTTTTCTCGAATAATGGGGATTCTCTTTATGTGATGGAATCAAATTGGAAACAGGGAACGAAAATCTATGGGAATGACCATGAACAGAATTCCGTCAAGAAAATAGAGTTTGATGAATATATCGGTTCAATCATGCGGGAGACCGATTCTACATATCTTGCCACAAATGGAGTCAGTGCCCCGAATAATGATGGAACATTTTATCTATACCGGCTCAACAATGATTTGGAGAAAGTTGATTCAGTTGTACTTCCTAAAGTGATCGATCCCCTCCAGACATTTAATAAGAAGATCGACATTCAGAATGATGGCCGGAATAATGTCTTTCTTATAAAGAATACCCTATATTCTGTTTCAGAGAATCTGGAAGTGAGACCATATATAGATTTTGATTTCGAGATTCCGGACACTATTAAGGTGTCAGATTATGCAAATGGAAAGGAATATAGTGAAGCGATTGGCGAATATCTTCTGATTAATGACTTAGAGAAGATCGGGAATCTTTTGTTTTGTGTAGGGATGTATAAAACAGAACCTTATTATAGTATAATAGATTCTGAGGATTCAAGATTGCTCTATAACGTCAAAGGAATCAGCGGGAAGAATGGGGTTACCTTCTGTGTGAATGACACTGAATTCTCATCGTGGCCTATTGGAAAGGTGTGGAACGGCAATATCCTGTTCAAGGTGCCTGGCACAGCGATTGATAAATTATATGGTAAAAATGGAAGCAGCAATGGAATTCTCATGATTCCTGTTGAAAAATTTGCGGGTTATTTTTAATGAGCAGAAGATTTGTTATCGCCGTTTAGTACTTTATTAAGGCCGAATGTCCTCTTGATAAGAATGGCCGTCATTGGAGCTCCCGATGACGGCCATTTTTTAGTGTATCCGCGAGTTTTTATATCGGCGGAATAAGAAATGTCATGTTTTTTGTCTACTTTTGCAGAAACAAAAGCCGCATTGAAATGACAACATATCCGATAGCAAAAACGGAAAGCGACCGCAGGGTGCTCGAACTTCTTTCGCAGACGTTTGGCAACGTATCGTCGGCCGCCACGGAGATTATTAATCTGGAAGCGATACTGAATCTTCCCAAAGGCACCGAACACTTCATCGCCGATATTCATGGGGAGGCCGCGGCATTCCGCCATATCCTGAAAAATGCTTCGGGCAACATCAAGAGAAAGGTCAACGAGATATTCTCAACCAGTCTTCGCGAAGACGACATCCGCCAGCTCTGCACGCTCATCTATTATCCGGAGCGCAAACTGGCCCTCATAAAATCGTCGGAAACAGATCTCGAAAATTTCTATCAGGTGACCCTCCATCAGCTGATAAAGGTGTTGCAGTCAGTGTCATCAAAATATTCCCGTTCGAAAGTGAGGAAAAGCCTCCCTCCGGAGTTTGCCTATATCATTGAGGAGCTGCTCCATGAGTCGCCGTCGGAGGAGAACAAACAGCCATACTACAACCGTATTATTGAATCGATAATCTCAACCGGGCAGGCGGAGGAATTCATCAAGGCCATTTCCCACGTGATCCAGCATCTCAGCATTGACCAGCTCCATCTTCTCGGCGACATCTACGACCGTGGCGACGGTGCCCATATTGTTCTCGACACGCTCAGGGAATTCAGTGATTTCGATATCCAGTGGGGAAACCACGACGTGCTTTGGATGGGGGCGGCATGCGGCAATGAATGTAACATCGCCAACGTGCTCCGCATCTCCCTGCGCTATGGCAACATGACCACCCTCGAAGATGGTTATGGCATCAATCTCGTGCCTCTCGCCACTTTCGCCATGGAGACATACGGCGACGATCCCTGCGAAATCTTTATGCCCAAGGATGGAGATCCGGAAGAGGAGGATCCCCTGAATGAGAAGAACAGGAGGCTGATTGCCAAGATGCACAAGGCCATAACCGTGATTCAGTTCAAACTTGAGGGAGCCATGATCGCGCGTCATCCTGAATGGAACATGGACGACCGCCGGCTGCTCCATAAAATTGATCTGGAGAAAGGAACGATTGAACTCGAAGGGAAGAGCTATCCTTTGCGCGACTCCAATTTCCCCACCATCAACCCAGCCGATCCCTACGCCCTTTCCGAGGAGGAGAAGCTCCTGATGGAGAAGCTGAGCCATTCTTTCAGCGTCAGCGACAAGCTTAAGACCCACATCGGAATGTTTTATTCCCATGGCAGTCTTTTCGCGGTGCATAATTCAAATCTCCTTTTCCACGCTTCTATGCCTCTCAATGAGGATGGTTCTCTGAAGGAAGTGAGCATCAAGGGGAAACCTTACAAAGGGCGCGAACTTCTCACCCAGATGGAGCTCCTCATGCGGCTCGCCATCAACAGCGACGCCTCTGAAGAGGAACGCCGTTATGCCACCGACTTCTATCTCTACGCCTGGTGTGGCCCTGATTCGCCCCTTTTCGACAAAAGCAAGATGTCGACGTTCGAACGCTATTTCATTGCCGACAAGGAGACGCACGCGGAGAGAAAAGGTTGGTATTACCATCTGCGTGACAACGAAAAGGTGTGTGACGATATTCTGGACGCTTTTGGAGTGGAGGGTGAACACCGCCACATCATCAACGGACACGTGCCGGTGAAGGTTGGCAACGGCGAGAATCCTGTGAAAGCCAACGGCAAGCTGATGGTGATCGACGGCGGATTCTCCAAAGCATATCACGACACCACCGGAATCGCAGGCTACACGCTTGTTTACCATAGCCGCGGTTTTGAACTCGTTCAGCATGAGCCGTTCACTTCAGCCGAGGAAGCCGTCAGAAACGGCACCGACATCATCTCCATCAACAGGCTTGTGGAGCTGAATTCCCAGCGCGTGAGAGTCCGCGACACCGACAGAGGAAAAGAGCTCCTCGGTCAGATCGAGGAGCTCCGTGAACTTCTTTACGCCTACAGGCGCGGATTGATAAAGGAAAGGAAATAGAGATCAGCCCTGTTCCGTGGCGGCGAATTCCATCAGATATGCCTTGATGAAGGCGTCGATATCGCCGTCCATGACTCCATTCACGTCTGAGGTCTGATAGTTAGTGCGGTGGTCTTTCACGCGGCGGTCGTCGAAGACATAGCTTCTGATCTGGCTGCCCCATTCAATCTTTTTCTTGCCGGCCTCTATTTTGGCCTGCTCCTCCATGCGGTGGTTGAGTTCCTTCTCATAGAGAATGGACTTGAGCTGTCGCATGGCGTTCTCTTTATTCTTAGGCTGGTCGCGGGTCTCGGTGTTTTCAATGAGAATCTCCTCCTCCTCGCCGGTGTAGGGATCCTTATACTGATAGCGGAGTCTCACGCCCGATTCCACCTTGTTGACGTTCTGGCCGCCGGCACCTCCCGAGCGGAAAGTGTCCCACGACACTCTCGCCGTCTCCACGTTGATTTCGATTGTGTCGTCGACGAGGGGGGTGACAAATACGGAAGCGAACGAGGTCATCCGTTTTCCCTGAGCATTGTAGGGGCTGACGCGCACCAGACGGTGAACCCCGTTCTCGCTCTTCAGGAAGCCATAGGCATAATCTCCTTCAATATTGATGGTGACGGATTTTATGCCGGCATCGTCTCCCTCGAGAAGCTGGGCGATAGATGTCTTGTAGCCATGTTTCTCGGCATATCTCAGATAGAGCCTCATCAGCATTTGTGCCCAATCCTGGCTCTCGGTTCCTCCGGCTCCGGAATTGATCTTGAGCACAACTCCGAGTTTATCTTCCTCGCGGCGCAACATGTTGCGGAGTTCAAGCCTTTCCAGAGTGTCGATCACGTCGGCATACAATGCGTCAACCTCCTCTTCCGTGACGAGCTCCTCCTTCACGAAGTCGAAAGCGAGACGCAACTCCTCCACTTTCTTTTCAATCTCGGTGTAGGAGTCGATCCAGAAATGGAGTTCCTTGATTTTGCGCATCTGGGCCTCTGCTTTCTCGCGGTCTTCCCAGAAATCGGCCACGTGGGTGCGGAGTTCCTCCTCCTCAACCTCTATTTTCTTTGAATCGATGTCGAGATACCTTTTCAGAGCTTCCTGTCGCTCCGTGGCATCCTTCAGTTGTTCCTGTGTTATCATTGCTGTTGTTGTTTTCTGTTTATAGGGTGGATCCGGGATGAGCCTCAGCGTTCAGTGCCGGCATACATCGCTTCGATCTGGCGCGAATAATTGCGGGTCACAACGGGGCGCTTCACTTTGAGAGTGTTGGTCAGCTCTCCTGATTCCACGGTGAAAGGATGGGGGAGAAGCGTAATCCTCTTGATCTTTTCATATTCCGCGATCCCTTCCTGAATGCCGTTGATCTGCTCCATCATGAATTCAACGACCCTCGGATTCCCGACAAGCGCGTCGTAGTCGCCGGTGGGGATGGAGTTTTCTTCAGCCCATCTGAGAAGCTGCGCCTTGTCGGGGACAATGAGGGCAGAGACGAATTTACGACGGTCGCCGATCACGGCCACCTGATCGATAAACCGGTTTTCGGCAAGACGGCTCTCCAGCATCTGGGGAGCGATATATTTCCCGTTGGAAGTCTTGAACAGATCCTTTACCCGTTCGGTGAGCACGAGAGCCCCCTTGTCTGTGAAATATCCTGCATCGCCCGTGCGGAAATAGCCGTCGGCGGTGAAGGCCTCCTCGTTAGCACGGGGGTTGTTGTAGTAGCCCGGCGTGACTGTGGGGCCTTTCACGAGAATCTCTCCATTCTCATCAATCTTCACCTTTACCTCCGGAAGCGGCACGCCCACGGATCCGATCTCATATCCCACGGGGGGATAGAAACTGACGGTGGCGGTGGTCTCGCTGAGGCCATAGCCGATCACTATTTCGATGCCTACTGAGCGCATGAATTCCACGATCCTGTCGCTGAGCGGAGCTCCGGCCGTCGGAAACATGTTCGGGTTGGGAATCCCGATCGCATCCTTGAGCCGCTGAAAAACTTTCCTGTTCCAGAACTGATATTCCTTCTCGAGCAGCCAGGGAGCTTTCTTGCCTATCCTCACGTAGTCCAGATTCCTCCGGCGTCCCACCCTCACGGCATGACCCACCATCATCCTCTGAACCGGACTCATGGCGGCTATCTTGTCCTTTACAGCCGCATAGATTTTCTCCCAGAACCGAGGCACGCAGCACATCAGGTTGGGGTGGATGTCGTGGATTGTGGTCTGGATCACCCTCGGATCATAGTTGACGGCGATTGGGATCCCTTTCGTCAGGCAGAAGAAACACCATGCTTTCTCGAAAATATGACTCATCGGAAGGAACGACATCGACAGGTCGTCGTCGGTGATTTCCGTGAGCAATGCAAGATGCTGGCTTATGCAGGCATCATAATTGGCATGGGTGATGGCCACTCCTTTAGGTTCGCCGGTGGTGCCCGAAGTATAGATCAGGGTGGCCATGTCGTCGGGGAGACCGGCTTCTGAACGGCGTTTCACCTCAAGAGCCGATTCTTCGGGGGCGTTCATTCCGAGTCTCACGAAATCGTCCCAGAAAATCGAAACCGTGTCATCCTCCCTGAGTTCGAGCCCGTCGTTTTTGAAGACGACGATTTTTTCCACAGCCTGCGGATTCTTTTTCCAATAATTGTATGCCAGGGGATACTGATGGGAATCGCCCACAAAAATCACTCTGGCACCTCCGTTGTCGGCAATGAAGTCAAATTGCTCCTGCGAGGAGCTGGAATAAAGAGGGATACACGCGATCCTGTTTTGAAATGCCCCGAGCTCGGTGATGAAAATCTGCGGAGTATTGGGAGAACAGATCGCGATTGTGTCTTTTTCAATCAGGCCGAGCCTTTCGATGGCTTTGCCTGCGACGTCGACCTGTGAACGGAGTTCCGTCCACGACGTTGATTGCCACTCACCGTCTTTACGCCAAGTGAACCTGTAGGCCTCGCGGTCGCCTAACAAGGCAGCCTGGGCCGGAATGATTTCTACTAATTTGTTTGCCATAATATCTCCCCGGTTGTGATTTCATCCGCATTTGCGGGGCCGGGTCTTATAGGATAAACGCGGAATCGCGACGTAAAGTTAACTAAAATTCATGAAACTGCATGAGGAAGTCATGAGTTCCCCTCACGAAGCGACTTGAAATAGAAGTCGAGAACGTCTTTGGCTGCCGTGAAGGAAGACTGTTCGTTGTTGAGCACACGAAGCTCCTTCTGTTCGAGCAATGCCCTGATTTCCGGGGTCTGATAGAAGTTCTGGCGCAGTTGTTCGTCGATCGTTTCCACCATCCAGTATTTCGCCTGCTCATTTCGTTTCTGCTCGAAATATCCTGTTTTCTTCACATAGGCGAAATATCGGTCGATCATGTCCCAGACAAGATCGATCCCCAGACCATAATATCCGCTGTAGGTGAGCACTTCGGGTTTCCATTTGCTTGGCGAGGGGGGGAAGAGGAAGAGGGCGTTTCTGAATTGGGAAGCGGCAAGCTTCGCGCGTTCGATATTATCGCCGTCAGCCTTATTTATCACGATTCCGTCGGCCATCTCCATGATTCCTCGTTTGATTCCTTGCAGTTCGTCGCCGGTGCCCGCAAGCTGAATAAGGAGGAAGAAATCAACCATGGAATGAACGGCTGTCTCGCTTTGCCCCACGCCCACAGTCTCCACGAATATGGTGTCATAGCCTGCGGCCTCACAGAGAACGATTGTCTCCCGCGTCTTGCGAGCCACTCCGCCCAGCGAGCCGGCGGAGGGGGAGGGGCGGATGAAAGCCTCCTGGCGCTGTGAAAGCTGCTCCATGCGGGTTTTGTCGCCGAGAATGCTTCCTTTGGTCCGTTCGCTGCTGGGGTCGATGGCAAGAACCGCAAGTTTGTGGCCTTGCTCGATGACGTGGAGGCCGAAGACATCGATCGAGGTGGATTTTCCTGCCCCCGGAACTCCCGTGATCCCAATGCGGCGTGAATTCCCTGAATAGGGGAGGCATTTCTCGATCACTTCCTGAGCTAGAGCCTGATGGCGGTCGCTGGTGCTTTCAACAAGAGTCACTGCTCTTCCAAGAATACTGACGTCACCTTTCAGGATTCCCTCTACGTATTCGGCCGCTCCCAGTTCGCGGGCACGGCGGCGCAGAGTGTTGCGGTAGGGGTTGGTGATCGGCTGCGATGTCACTCCGCCGTTCACCTGCAACCCTTTGTATTTGCTATCGTTTTCAGGATGTTCCATTTATATTTAATTTGAATTTACGTTTTGAATTCCCATCATCAATCCCTCAATCCTCAATTATTTCACCTCCCCGACAACTCTGGCTGTGCGGACGGGGTGAAGAAGGTCGTCGGTGAGGATGTCGACATTTATGCGGAATGGCCCCGCTTTCAGGCGTGAGGCATGAAACTTACCGGCCACTTTCCCTTTCTTTCCCCCCTTGACGGAGGAGGGAGACGATGTGATTGAAACTGCCGTGCCGGAGGGGGTGATCTTTCTGACTGAAAGCTTCTCTTTCCCGTCGTTCAGGATCTCGAAAGAGAATTTCACGGTGGCGTCGGGTGCCACATCTCCCAGATCTATAACTTCGGGGAGAAGGATGGCGTAGGGCATGCTTTCCAATTCGGAGGTTGTCATTCCGGAGGGATCGGCAGTGAAATTTGCGGAAATGCCGATTGTGGCTCCGGGAGAGTCTTTCCCGTCAGAAAGAACGCTGACGTTGATTTTCTGCTGTCCGAAGTCTTCATCGTTCTCTGCATGGACCGTGAAACTGAAAGTGGCGGATTCTCCCGGCGGGATCTTTCTCGGATTCAGGTCGGTGATGACGGCGGAAGATGTGGCGGCCCATTGCGGGGAAATGGTGTCGGCACTCTGGTTGTAGGCGTTGACGAAAAGATGGCGTGTGGCGCCGATCCTGACATCGCCTGCCGTAATATTCTTTTTTTCGAGACGGAGGGCTCCCGCCTCAACGGGAAACGTTATTTCAAGCGTCTCGTCAGAGGCGATCACGGTGCCATAAAGTTTAACCGACCATAGATCATCATCAGCTCCCGTCACCACGCGTATTGTCTTCTCAAACTTCCCCGGCCGCCCGGTAGGGTCGAACGTGAAGGAAATGGTGGCAGTGTCGCCGGGCTGGATCTCGTCTTCCGTGAAAGAAACGTCGGTGCATCCGCAGCTTGGCCTGACACTCCTGATGAAAGTGGGTTCTGATCCAATGTTGATAAACCTGACAGAGCCGCCAACCGGACCATCGGCTTCCTTGATGGCCCCGAAGTTATGGTGTGTTTCCAGCCATTTTATGCTGTCGGCGCCGTTTGCCTGACACGCCAATGGAGCAAGACCCGTCAGGAGTCCTGCGGTAGCTGCCGTAATTATTCTCAGGCGTTTCATCATTATTTCTCAGATGCCGGCACTACGCTTCCGCGGATCTTCAGGGTCACCTTCCCCTGCTTGGCGTTGGTCCAGACAGTGACAGATTTGTTGAAGGAGCCTCGCTGTCCGAGAGGACTGTATTTCACGGTTATAGTCGATGATTTTCCCGGAGCGACAGGGTTCTGGGGAAACGAGATGGCCGTGCATCCACATTCCGCTTTCGCACGCTTGATGATCAGGTTGGCATCCCCCTTGTTGGTGAATTTAAACTCGCAGGTCACGGGGCCCTTGTTGTCTTTGATCACGCCGAAATCATGGGTGCTTTTCTCAAAGACGATGGAGGCCTTCTCTTCGGCATTCGCGCAGAAGGAGAATAAAGAGAGGATAAGGGCGGCCAAAAGAGTGGCGAAGCCCCTGTTTAATGTGTGGTTTTGTATCATAGTCAGCTAAATAATATGCAATTTAAGGAGGGGCGGTCGTCTCGGGATCGCCCCCGGCAACATTAATGCTTTGCAAAAGTAACACATTTCAGGGAAAAGGAGTTGAAAGATAAATGAAAAAATTAGGGAATGGGATAAAAAATATTGATAAAAAATAGCCGCGGATTTGGCGGAATCAGACGTTTTATGTATTTTTGCAACAAATCGCGCTGAGCGCATAAAAAATTTAGACATATCATGGTAGATTACAAGAAACTTGGTCTTGTCAACACAAAAGAAATGTTTGCCAAGGCTGTGCATGGCGGCTATGCCATCCCCGCATTCAACTTCAACAACATGGAGCAGCTCCAGGCCATCATCAAGGCTGCAGCTGACACTAAGTCGCCCGTTATCCTTCAGGTGTCGAAGGGTGCCCGCAACTACGCCAACCCCATCCTTCTCCGCTACATGGCTCAGGGTGCTGTTGAATATGCTAAGTCTCTCGGTTGGGAAGATCCTCAGATCGTTCTTCACCTTGACCACGGTGACTCTTTCGAGCTCTGCAAAGACTGCATCGACAACGGTTTCTCTTCAGTGATGATCGACGGCTCTCACCTTCCCTATGAGGAGAACGTTGAGCTCACCAAGAAGGTGGTTGACTACGCTCACAAATATGACGTAACTGTAGAGGGTGAGCTCGGTGTGCTCGCCGGTGTTGAGGATGAGGTTAGCTCTGACCACCACACCTACACCGACCCCGAGGAGGTTATCGACTTCGTTACCCGCACTGGTTGCGACAGCCTCGCTATCTCAATCGGCACAAGCCACGGCGCTTACAAGTTCACTCCCGAACAGTGTACTCGCGACCCCAAGACTGGTCTTCTCGTTCCCCCTCCATTGGCATTCGACGTGCTTGAGGCTGTTGAGGCTAAGCTCCCCGACTTCCCCATCGTGCTCCACGGCTCATCTTCTGTTCCCCAGGAGTATGTCAAGATCATCAACGAGAATGGCGGCAAATTGCCCGACGCTATCGGTATCCCCGAGGAGCAGCTCCGCAAGGCAGCCAAGATGGACGTTTGCAAGATCAACATCGATTCCGACAGCCGTCTCGCTATGACTGCTGCTGTTCGCAAGGTATTCGCAGAGAAGCCTGCTGAGTTCGATCCCCGCAAATATCTCGGCCCGGCTCGCGACGAGATGGAGAA
>CAYROR010000058.1:0-16904 GCA_964425935.1 uncultured Sangeribacter sp. | reverse complement strand
GTGTCATAGTCTCCGGGTTAGACTGCAAAGAGCTACTTCGTGGGCACGGCAGTCTCCGGCTTAGGCTACAAAGATAATGGAAATTCTGAGATCTACCAACTTCTTACGACATGAATCGAAGATATGACATACGCATCTGATAGCATACCCTCCAGATGCCATGAATCGAGGATACATATTCATCCCCTCCGGACACATAAGCTGATAGCGTAGGAGGGCGAATATGGGCCAATAAGGGTTATGGCAAGTTGGCGTGACCAACAAAGCCTTTTTCATTCCACAGTTATAATAGGCTGACCGAAGAATGAGGAAAGCATGGCGAGGGTTGCGAGTGTAAAATTATGCTGCCCACTCAGCCATTTTGTTATCTCACTCGGACGGCGACCAAGAGCATCTGCAAACTGCTTTTTAGAAAGACCTCGTTCACTCATCAGCTCAAATATCCTATCAGAGACGGCAAATGAAAGTTCTGTTTCTTTCATAATTGGTTCTGGAATAGGACCGAGTAATTCATCAATAGATTTTGCAGTACGTTTCATAGCTCAAAAATGTTGTCTGTTTCTATGTTGGACTCTGTGATACTTACGGATCCATCCTCGACCCCCTGCTTAAGCAGTTTCTCAAATTTCTGTAATGTGAGTACATAAGCTTTTAGCTTAGAATCCTCCTCGTAAGTTCTTGTGTTCTTCACACCACCGTTACCGAGTATGAGAATTTTGTCTGATAGACGTAGGCAATAAAGCCGCAGTTTTGAACTTAGAACAGGCAATGCAACTACGGAGTCATTCTCTCGTCCCTCTCTGCGGAAATATCGTTCGAGAGCTCCATTTCTCAGAATGAGTTTTATTACAGCAGCTATGCGTGTAAAATCCTCACTGTAATCGGAGTCATTAATAAATTTTGATACAAACTTCTCAAATTCATGATCCGAGTCACGGAGAAATTGTAGAGTATAGAGGGTACAGTTTTCGCCCTCGTCAATAAGATAGAGTTCAACTTCACTCATAGGAGTTCTTTGTTATATTTCTATAACGCAAAGGTAAAGCAAATATTTCATTTAGAAGTGAAATAATATCGTTTAATTGGTATTCTTATTATAATTTTACGAAAACTGAATGTTTTCTCTCCATCAGGATAGGGGGATTAACAAAATTAATTTGTTATTTGTCATCTGAATTAAGATAGAACGGTTTAGACAAGGGTAGTCTCAGGTAGACGTGCATTGTGTAAGAAAAAGCATTCTCTCTACGCCGGAGGCGTTAAGCATGGTTAGCCCCGGGTTGACTACGCATGTAGTCTACCCGGGGGGATGAAGTCCCCCACGAGCCCCTCGGTAGCCTGCATCCGCAGGGCAACCGGATGCTAACCATGTATAACGCCTCTGGCGTAAGTGGAATAGTGATGTATCGGGTAACGCTTCTGGAACTTCCGGAAATGGGAGGTAGAATGAGGCACCCCTCCGGGGTGCGGGGTGGGGGAGACGTGGTTTCCCCGGCTCAAGAGCCGGGGTTAATGAACCAATCACCCACTCCGTGGGTGTCATAGTCTCCGGGTTAGACTGCAAAGAGCTACTTCGTGGGCACGGCAGTCTTCGGGTTAGACTGCAAAGAGCTACTTCGTGGGCACGGCAGTCTCCGGCTTAGGCTACAAAGATAATGGAAATTCTGAGATCTACCAACTTCTTACGACATGAATCGAAGATATGACATACGCATCTGATAGCATACCCTCCAGATGCCATGAATCGAGGATACATATTCATCCCCTCCGGACACATAAGCTGATAGCGTAGGAGGGCGAATATGGGCCAATAAGGGTTATGGCAAGTTGGCGTGACCAACAAAGCCTTTTTCATTCCACAGTTATAATAGGCTGACCGAAGAATGTGGAAAGCATGGCGAGGGTTGCGAGTGTAAAATTATGCTGACCGCTTAGCCATTTTGTTATCTCACATGGACGCTTACCGACAGCTCTTGCAAACTCAGCCTTAGACAGACCCTTTTGGGTCATAAGGTCATATATGCGTGTGGATATTGCAAATTCCAAATCCCCCTCAGCCTTAATTTGGGGAGGAATTGCCCGCACTATAGCGTCGTATTTGTCGTATGCTGTTTTCATATATCAAAGGTCTTGTCGGTTTCTATTGTGTTCTCGGTAATCGTGATAGTTCCGTCTCTTTCGCCTTGCTTTATGAGCTTGTCAAAATTTTGCAGAGTTACGACACACCCACGTAATTCATCATTTTCATCATATGTGCGAGTGTTTTTAACACCTCCATTACCAAGTATCAGGATACTGTCGGATAAGCGAAGACAATAGAGGCGAAGCTTCGATTTTATAATCGGAAGTGCGACAACCCTGTCGGACATTTTACCTTCCGGACGGAACAATCTTTCAAATGCACCGAAATTGGCGATTCGATCAATCAAATCAGTTATGCGCATCAAGTCTTCATTAAAGACTGCATCATCCTTGAAGCGGTTGTAGAAACGCTCGTATTCAGCCTCATCTTCAGTCAAAAACTGAATGGTATAGAGGGTGCATTTCCTATTATGGTTTAGTCGTATAAGTTCTGCTTCGCTCATAATCAAGATGTTTTCTATACTATTACAACTGCAAAGTTACAAAAAATGTTTTACTTTTGAGTAAATAAAAGAGTATTATTTTGAATTGTTCTATTCTTATTGTTATGGTATCTATGAAAACTTGACTCTACCGATGATTTTCATCCCTCTGCATAGGGGGATTAACAAAATTAATTTGTTATTTTTTGGTCTAAATTAAGACAGAACCCTTCGTGCCTGATTAACTTCTTGCGTCTGAGTCGGGGTTACTTGGAGGCGGAACGGGGGGTGTGGGAGAGCCAACGGGAGGAGAGCCATGCCCTGACGGGGGCGTCGTAGAAACGGAGCGTCAGCCATGCGAGTAGGATGATGCCGGCAAAGAGCCCGCAGCATACGGGCCAAACCTCAGCGAATGAATAGCCGTGGGCCCATACCCATGCATAGAAGAGATACATCACCGGGTAATGAACGATATAGACCGGGTAGGAGAGTTCTCCAAGGAAGTTGCAAAGCCCGGTCGAGAAGGAATCGGTGGTGGTGCCGCAGGCTCCGACATATACGAGAGCCGGGAATATGAAAAGTGTGGCGAAGCTATCGTAGGCTGCATTCCACACTGAGGGTTCCGGACCGCCGATATATGGACATGCCAACAGAGCGGCTATAGCGACGGCGCATATCCAGAAGGCACCTCTGATCCGGCGTTTCCGGAACGTGCGCGAAATCAGAAGACCTGCAGAAAATGAGAAGCTGAGCCGAAAGAATCCGCCGAAGAAACCATAGTCGGCCAATGTCCATCCCATTCCGATGTGATATGCCCCTGACATATTCGAGAATGCCGAAGCCGCCAGACATAGTCCTGAGACAATCGTGACGATCCGGAGAGCCCGGACGCTGAGCCGATGAAGCACAACGGCATAGAGAATGCTGCCGATATATTCAAAGAATAGCGACCAGCTCGGGCCGTTGAGCGGAAACATCTCGCCGTTGCCTCTTACGTCGGCTCCCCAGCTGGGGAACACGGGAATCAGGATCAGTCCGAGCAGCAGAGACACCACCAGGGAATCAAGGGAGACTGGTGTCCCGTCCCATCTCACGCTTCCCTGCACGAGCCAGGCGATTGCTCCCAAAATCACGGCGAGCACCACCATCGGCTGAAGCCTCACCACGCGCCGGAGCATGAATCGACCTGGCGTCAGCCCCGACTTCCATCTTCCGTCGTAGGCATATCCGATCACGAATCCGGAGAGCACGAAAAAGAAGTCGACTGCCAGGTAGCCATGATTCATCATCTGATCGGTTGGCGAAGTGGCAAAGCCTTCAAAAAAGTGATACCAGATCACGAGCATTGCAGCTACGCCGCGTAGTCCGTCAAGGAGTTCGTAGCGAGGCTTGGCGGTTCCTGCTACCGGGAGTGGATTGGGATTTAGCATTTGATTTCCTGATAATATGGATGATCCGGCCATGTCAGGAGGCCGACTGGATGCAAAATTAGAAAAAAATACGGATTATCGTGTTTCTCAGGATGGGAAAGTTTTGCTAACTTTGCCAAAAAATAGAGGATATTGAATATGCCACGCCACGATTCGGAATTCGAGTTTCTGGAGCGCACTCAGGTGCGTCGTCCTAAAAAATATGAGGTTCTCATGCATAACGATGATTTCACCCCCATGGATTTTGTCACCATGGTTCTGATGGATGTCTTCAAGAAAGATGAGAACCATGCTCTTGAGATGATGCTTCATATCCACAACAATGAATATGCTGTTGTGGGCGTCTATCCCAGGGATCTGGCACGCACTCTGCAGACTCAAGCCACCGATTGGGCCCGTGAGGAGGGCTATCCTCTGAGAATCACTCTCCGCGAGGAGAATAATGGTATCCCCTTCTGAGATTATGGAGAAAGAAACAACTTTGGAACCCTCTCTTGGGAAATGCATCTCTCTTGCCAGTGAGCTTGCTTCCCGGAAACGCCATTGGTTCCTGACCCCGGAACACCTGCTATATGTCATCATGATGCTTCCTGCGGTGAAGGAGATTACAGGACGTCATGCCAGAGTCAGGGAGGAAGTTTTCATTTCGCTGGTCTGGTATCTGACAAAGGAAATTCCCGCTCTCCCGGAATCAGCTTCCTCCGCGGGAATTGAGGCGAGCGCTGATTTTAATGAAGTGATGGAGAGGGCAGTCTTGGTGATGGAGGGCGCCGGGAAGCAGAAAATGGGCATCCTTCATTGGCTGAAAGCTCTGTTTGACTCCGACGAAGTCTTTGGGGCGCAGCTGATGAATGTGGCTCTGGGCCATTCTCCGGGGAAATTCATGGCTGATGCTGTGGCGGCTGAAAAGAGGAATCCCTCGCTGGGAGCAGACAGTCTTACGGTTGAGAATCTTCTCGCGGCTCTTGAAGACGCGATAAAAGGCAAAGAGCAGGATTCCGAAACTGAGGAGATCTGTTCTGAAGAGATGGAGTCCGAATGGCTTGATAGTGGCTGGAAGCGCCACGTGGTATGCGTCAGCGACCATCTGGAGAGTCGCAATCCCCTAATTGGCAGGGAGGCGGAACTGGAGCGCACGATTCAGGTTTTGTGTCGCAAGGATAAGAACAATCCGTTGCATCTTGGCGAGCCCGGTGTGGGGAAGACGGCCCTTATCTATGGGCTTGCCCGTATGATAGAGGAGGGGAAGGTGCCCGAGCGTCTGAAAGGGACGCGCATCTATCAGATGGATATGGGGTCGATGCTCGCGGGCACCCAGTATCGTGGAGATTTCGAGGAGAAAATCCGCGACGTTCTCTCCGGCGCAATAAAGGAGAAGAACGCTATAATCTATATCGACGAGATCCATACGATCATGGGAGCAGGCTCCGGCGGCCACGGCTCGCTCGATGCCTCCAACATGCTGAAGAAATATCTTGAAGACGACAGGATACGTTTTATCGGGGCAACCACCTACGAGGACTTCAAGCAGACGGTTCAGAAAGACAAGGCCGTTTCGCGCCGTTTTCAGGAAATAGAGATTCCGGAGCCATCCGAGGCGGAGGCTATAGGCATCCTGACTCAGCTTATCCCCTATTATGAAAAATATCATGGCGTTTCCTACAATGGCGATGTGGCGGAATTTGCCGTGAAGATGAGCAGACGGCATATTCATGGCCGCTATCTTCCCGACAAAGCCATCGATCTTATTGATGAAGCAGGAGCCTTCCGGGAGCTGCATCCTTCCGCCGACGGATCTAAAACCGTTGATACCGATCTTGTGGCCGAGGTCCTTGCCCGCATCTGCAAGGTCGACTCCCTGGCCATGAAGGGGGAGGCCCGCGAATTCTGCGTCACTCTGACCGAGCGCTTGCTCTCTCATGTCTATGGTCAGGACCGGGCAGTGAGAAATGTGGCTGAGGCAGTGCTGATGTCGCAGGCCGGCCTCATTGCCGAGCATAAGCCCATGGGAAGTTTCCTATTCGTTGGGCCTACGGGAGTGGGCAAGACGGAGCTTGCGAAGATGCTTGCGAAGGAACTCGGCATCGGCCTTGTGAGATTCGACATGAGCGAATATGCGGAGAAACACACTGTGGCCAAACTTATCGGCTCTCCGGCCGGCTACGTGGGCTATGAAGATGGTGGCCTCCTCACCGACGCTATCCGGAAGACTCCCAACTGCGTGCTCCTCCTTGACGAGCTTGAGAAAGCTCATTCCGACATCTATAACATCCTTCTTCAGGTGATGGACTATGCCACCCTGACCGATAACCAGGGGCGTTCAGCTGATTTCTCCAACGTGATAATAATCATGACCAGCAATGCCGGAGCGCAGTTCGCCTCTCAGGGGATGGTCGGGTTTGGAAGCAACGTGTCGGCGGGAGAGTCGATGATGAAGGAGGTGAAGAGAGTTTTCAAGCCGGAGTTTCTCAATCGTCTCACAGGCATCGAAGTGTTTAACGACATGGATCGGGAGATGGCCCGGCTGATTCTCGACAAGGCTCTCTGTGAGCTTCATGAATTGCTGAGTCGCCGTCAGATTTCGCTAAGCATCACTCCTGAGGCAAAAGACTGGCTTCTTGACAAGGGCTTCTCGCGCCAATATGGTGCGCGGGAACTCGAGAGGGTGATCGCTGCCCATCTTAAGAAGCCACTCAGCCATGAGATACTCTTCGGGAAGCTCTCCGGAGGAGGAGCGGTGACAGCCGGTGTCGCCGACGGCAAAATCTGTCTATCTTTTGAGCAATGATCGCGTCGATTAGTGATGAAGAGAATCTTGAGCGCCATAGGGAAACCCTTGGCTGGCTCTTCCCTCCTACAACCTTCTGCTATGAGCTTAGGGGAGACGACTGTTGGTTTCCCGATCCCCGCATGGGGATTGTTCCGGCTGATGGCTCCGGATTGGCCGACACAGTGGCCTACGACACTTGTGTGGCCATGGGAGGAGACCTTTCACCGGAGCGTCTCATAGCGGCATATTCCCATGGTTTTTTCCCTTGGGGAGAGGCGGAGGATGAGATGAAATATTGGCATGCCCCCATCATGCGATTCGTGTTGTTTCCGGAGAAAGTGCATATTTCCCATTCAATGCGCACACTGCTGAACAAAGGGCGCTACCACGTCAGCATCAACCGGGCTTTCCCTACGGTTATCCGATATTGCGGAACGGTTAACGGCCGCGACAAAGAGGAGGGCTATTGGCTGGGGGAGGAGATAATAAGCGTTTTCACCCGGCTCTATCGCATGGGGAAGGGAGTCTCGGTCGAGGTGTGGGATTCGATGCCCGACGAGATGTCGTGGACTTGCCGGGAAGCGGAAAAAGTGATTGATCCCCATCAGGAGAATGAGATGGAAGGGGATGGAGTGGTTCCGCAGCCTGGATGGAGGCTTGTGGGTGGCCTTTATGGGTTCATGATCAATGGCAGTTTCATGGGCGACAGCATGTTTTCGCTCGTGCCCTCGGCAAGCAAGATAGCACTTATTGGCCTTGCAAGATGGCTTGGGAAGAGAGGCCCGGGGCTGATAGATCTTCAGATCCGCACTGATCATCTTGCCTCGATGGGGGGAGAATATATCGATTATGCGCGTTTCTTGAAGATAGTCAATCCGGAAGTCTGGGAATCGAATCCCGGACTTGCGGCACATCCCTATTTCACCGAATCTGAAAGGGAGCGGATCCTCTGCATTCCGGATATCATTACGGAAGATCCGTCGCTGCGTCTTCTCAGAATCGGAGTGAACCGGCAGGATTGAAGCAGACAATAAAAAAGCGGGGGCAGGCTTGATATGGATTCAGCCTGTTGCCCCCACTCACAAATGAAAAAACCAGAGTTGTTATTTCTTGCAGTCAACCGCACTTTGCTCCACGGGGAGACAGTCCATATAATTTGAGAGATATGCGTTGAAGCCTGCCACTGATTCCGGAGTCGGCGAAATCGATGTACCGGTGTTTCCGGCAAACACGTCGAGTTCCAGATAGTCGGCAAGATTGCGCTCATTCCTGTTGTTGACAAGATATCCGGCAAGCAGGGCCATTCCCCAGGCTCCCCCCTCTCCGGCGGTCTCCATAACGGATATCGGCGAATTCAAGGCGGCGGCCAGTATGCTTTGTCCCACGCCTTTTGTCTTGAAAAGACCTCCATGGCCCGTGATGCGGTCCACTTTCACTTTCTCCTCGTTGAAAAGGATGTCGTTGCCGATTTTCAGCACAGCCACAGCCGCCGAGATGTTGGCGCGCATGAAATTGGCGAGACTGAAACGGTCGGACACGGAACGCACGAAGAGTGGGCGTCCCTCGTTGAACCCGGTGATAGGCTCTCCGGAGAAATAATTGTAGCTCACGAGGCCGCCGCAGTCGGGATCTCCGTTGAGCGCGGCGTTATAGAGCGCGCCGAAGATCTCGTTCATGTCTGCTTTCACTCCGAGGAGCTCTGTGTATTCCCTGAAGATTCCCACCCAGGCATTGAGGTCGGAAGTGCAGTTGTTGCAATGGACCATAGCCACCAGGCTTCCGTCGGGAGTGGTCACCATGTCGATCATCTCGTAAGGCTTGCTGAGTTCCTTTTCAAGCACGATCATGGAGAAGGAAGATGTACCGGCTGAAACGTTGCCGGTGCGTTGCTTCACGGCGTTTGTGGCCACCATTCCGGTGCCGGCATCTCCTTCGGGCGGACACATCGGGATTCCAGCCTCCAGATTTCCGGAGATGTCGAGGCGTGATGCCCCCTCCGCGGTTAGCTTTCCGGCATTCTCCCCGGCCACGAGCACTTTCGGGAGAATCCCCTCCAGAGTCCAGCTGAAACCCTTGTCGGCCACCAGACGGTCAAACTTCTCCACCATCGAGGCGTCATAGTTTTTCGTTGTGGGGTCTACGGGAATCATGCCGGAGCCGTCGCCGATTCCGATCACTTTCTCTCCGGTCAGCTGCCAGTGGATGTAGCCGGCAAGGGTGGTGAGGAAAGCCATTTCCGCAACGTGAGGCTCCCCGTTGAGGATCGCCTGGTAAAGATGCGAGATGCTCCAGCGCAGAGGAATATTATAGTTGAAAAGCTTCGAGAGGATAGCTGCGGCTTCGCCGGTGTTTGTGTTTCGCCAGGTGCGGAAAGGGGCGAGCATCTTCCCTTCAGCGTCGAAAGGCATGTAGCCGTGCATCATGGCGCTGATTCCGATAGAGGCAAGCGTCTTGATCTCCACTCCATATTTTTCATGCACGTTGGCCCGAAGGTCGCGGTAGCAGTCTTTCAGTCCGAACCAGATTGCCTCGAGCGGGTAGGTCCAGAGCCCGTCGACAAGCTGATTTTCCCATTCATGGCTTCCCTGGGCGATGGGAACGTTGTTCTCATCAATGAGGACAGCCTTGATCCGGGTAGAGCCGAACTCGATTCCGAGCACGGCCTTACCCGATTCAATAGTGTTTTTAGCTTTATCGGTCATATCCTCAGCAGAGTGATTTGTTGAGCATATAATAAACCTCGTTCCAGCGCAGGGAGTCCTTGAATGCCGGGATAGTAGTGTGGGCGTCGATGTGGGCCATCTCTATCCCTGCGATCTCCGCATAGTCTTCCCAGTATTCCGGTGTGAGCTCGTATGAAAAGCAGGAGTGATGGGTTCCTCCGGCGAGGATCCATGCGGCGGCGCCGGTCTCGAAATTTGGAGCCGGGATCCAGAGGGCGGAAGCCACGGGGAGCTTCGGCAGGGGTTTCGACTTGATGCACATCACGTCGTTGGCGATCAGACGGAAACGGTTGCCGAGATCAACCACGGTAGCTGTGATTCCGGGAGCAGGGCGCGAAGTGAAGACAAGACGAGCGGTGAGACTCTTGCGGATTCCGATTCCGAGGAAATGCACTTCAAGCCGTGGTTTCTCCTCGGCGATGAGCGGACACACCTCCAGCATGTGGGCCTGGAGGATCGAACTGTTCTTGCCGTCGAAATTGAGAGTGTAGTCCTCGAGGAAAGAGCATCCTTTCCCTTCCGACATCACCCACACGGTGCGATAGAGCGCGGCGCTCTTCCAGTCGCCTTCGGCTCCGAAGCCATATCCCTCGGCCATTAGGCGCTGGGAGGCGAGGCCAGGAATCTGATCGAAACCAACGAATTTGGGATCGTTGATGTCGGCAGTTCCGAGATCGTCGAAATTGGTGGTGAAGCCTTTCGCTCCCTTAGCCTTCAGGATTGCGCGCAGGGTGAGTTCAGCGTGGGCGGCATTCCAGATTTTCGTGTATTCCTCAGTTCTGCCATCTTCCAGTTTCGGATCGTGGGCATAGAGGCGGAAATATTCCTCCACAAGAGCCTTGATATCTTCCGGCTGGATCTTCTTGTGATATTCCATGAGCTCGCTCACTGGAGTATAGTCCACGTGGTAGCCGAGTCTCTGTTCTGCCTCCACCTTGTCGCCGTCGGTCACGGCCACGTTGTTCATCTGGTCGCCGAAGCGGAGGATAAGCATGTCTTGTGAATCAGCCCATGCCACGGCCACGCGCTCCCAGACAGCTATCTTGCGCTGTGCCTCGGGATCGGTCCAGTGGCCCACCACCACTTTGCGGCGGATGCGCATACGGGTGCAGATATGTCCGAACTCACGGTCGCCATGTGCGCTCTGGTTGAGGTTCATGAAGTCCATGTCCATCTCATCCCAGGGAATTTCGGCATTATACTGGGTGTGGAAGTGGAGCAGAGGCTTGTTGAGGATCTGTAGACCGCGGATCCACATTTTTGCGGGTGAGAAAGTGTGCATCCAGGTGATCACGCCGGCACACTTCGGATCGTTGTTGGCAGCCGCCATGATGTCGCTCACCTCCTTGGAGGAATTGGCTGTTCCCTTGTAGACCACCTTCACCGGGAGATTGCCGGAATGGTTCAGACCATCGACCATTTCGCGCGAATGAGCGTCAACCTTCACTACGGCATCGCCTCCATAGAGGAGCTGGGCGCCGGTGACCCACCATATTTCATAATTCTCAAACATATTTCTTTAAGTTTTAGATTGTGTGCAGTTATAATGTATAAATCGGTTTTAAAGTTTGAAAAGAGCGGTTAAACAATCATAATGTCGCTCTTTCGGCGGTTATTTCTGACCGTAGTATGCATTGGGGCCGTGCTTCCGGCTGAAATGCTTCTCCACGAGGAGCGGATTCATCGCGAGCATCGGATTCACGGAGAAGGATATGGAAGCCATCTTGGCCACCTGCTCCAGCACCACGGCATTATGCACTGCCTCATGCGGATCCTTACCCCAGGTGAAGGGCCCATGGTTGGTGACGAGCACTCCGGGCGTATGCATCGGATTGAGGTCGCGGAAAGCCTCCACGATCACGTTTCCGGTTTCAAGCTCATAATCCCCCTTCACTTCCGCTTCGGTCATGAATCTGGTGGCCGGCACGGCATCGTGGAAATAGTCGGCGTGCGTAGTGCCGATGTTGGGGAGGGGCACTCCTGCCTGAGCCCACGCTGTGGCGTAGGTGGAATGAGTGTGGACCACTCCTCCGATCTCCTTGAAAGCGCGATAGAGCACGAGATGGGTCGGGGTGTCGGAAGAGGGGCGAAGGGAGCCTTCCACCACGTTGCCCGTGGCGAGGTCCACCACCACCATATCCTCCGGTTTCATGTCGTCATAGCTCACTCCGGATGGCTTGATCACTACGAGACCCTTCTCACGGTCGATCCCGGAGACGTTTCCCCAGGTGAAAATCACGAGCCCGTGGGCCACAAGGTCGAGGTTGGCCTTGCATACCTCTCTTTTAAGGTCTTCAAGCATATCTATTTATTTAAAAACTTAGTCGGTTGTTAAAATCATAAACGTCTCAATCCCCCACATAGCGGTAGAGGCTTGCTCCTCTCTTCGAGCTCTCCTTGTCGATGAGGTCGGTTTTCTCGATGTCGGGATTAAAGGCAATTCTTTTCCTGAAATTCCGTTTGTCGAGCTTTTTTCCGGCCACTATCTCCACGAGCGTCTGGAGCTGCGTAAGGGTGAAGAGCTCCGGCAGCATGCTGAAAGCCAGCGTTCCGGAAAGAATCTCTGAACGCATAACCCTCATGGCTGCCCCGATCATCTCCCGATGGTCGAAACCGAGTGGAGGGAGGGAGTCGGTGTTGACCCAGACGGCATTGTAGGATTCCGCGAGGGAGGGCTCGATGTCGCGCGGATTGAGAAGGGCGAAATAAGCCACCGAAATCACTCGGGCTCCCGGATCGCGGCCAATGTCGCCGAATGCTCCGAGCTGCCTGATGAAGGTGTTTCTGATCCCTGTGAGTTCGGAAAGCACTCTTCTTGCGGCGTCGTCCACACTCTCATCCTCACCAACAAACCCTCCGATCAGCGACCATTCCCCTTTTCCGGGGTTGAAATCGCGGCGAACGAGAAGAACTTTCAGTTCCCCGGCTTCGACGGTGAAGATGATGCAGTCAACTCCAACGTGAAACCGGGGAATATGTGAATAAGCGTGCGTCACCAGAAATAGATGTAGAAAGCAACTGTGATTCCGAGGATAATGACGGTGTGAACGATATCCCAGGTGTTCCAGCTCTGTCGCGTGGCGAGGCGCTGTTCGGGAGTGGAGGTGCCGAATACGAGTCCCTGGATTTTCGATTCCTCGGGAGCTTTCGTGAGCAGCGAAACGATGAAGCCCACGGCGAGACAGAAGAGAAGCATCCATCCGCAGAAGAAGAGCCAGTTTTCTTCGTAGAAAATGTTCTGGAAGAATCCGGGATTGGCGGTTGTCCCTGGTTCAATTCCCTGGTTGGAATAGAAGATCTTCGCTCCGAGGCGTGTCAGACCGATGATGAGTCCGGCCAGAAGGGCCCACATTCCGCCCTGGGCGGAAGCGCGTTTCCAGACGATGCCGATCAGGAATGCCGCGGCGATTCCCGGAGCGAGCACCGACTGCACATCCTGCAGATAGAGATAGAGCACATCGCCGATCGAACGCATCACGGGAATCCAGAGTATTCCCAAAACCACTATCACCACAGTTGCAGCCTGGCCGATGCGCACGAGTTTCTTGGGATCGGTTTTCGGCTTGAAGCGCTGGTAGAAGTCAATCGTGAAGAGGGCCGCCGAAGAGTTGAAGAGAGAAGCGAGCGACGACATCAGGGCTGCCAGGATTCCGCAGACGATCAACCCCTTGATTCCGGCGGGGAGCAGTTTGGCCACGAGCGTGGGGAAAGCAGCGTCAGAGTTTGGCATGCCGGCCTCAGTGAGCGGCAGGAAGCTTCCGAGCTTCTGATGGAGTGCGAAGGCGATCATGCCCGGGATGAGGAAGAGGAACACCGGAAGGAGCTTCAGGTAGGCCCCGAAGATGGTGCCCCGGCGTGATTCCTTCTCATTCTTTCCGGAAAGCACGCGCTGAACGATGAACTGGTCGGTGCACCAATACCAGAAACCGATCACCGCCGATCCGATGAGGGCTCCGAGCCAGGGATATTGTGCATCGCCGTTGTCGCGGATCAAGTTGACCATCGTGTCGCCATATTCATTCACCTTCACTTCGGAGCAGATGCGCATCATCTCGTCCCAGCCTCCGAGTTCCTTGAGTCCGAGCACGAGGATGATGAGCGAGCCGAGCAGAAGGATAGGGGTCTGGAGCACTGAGGTGTAGAGCACGGATTTCATGCCTCCGAAAATAGTGTAGAGCGCGGTGATGATCACGAGACCCACGGCAGCCACCCAGAAGAAGTCGATTCCCCAGATTGTGTCGATTCCGAACACCTGCTGGAAAACGAGGCCTCCGGCATAGACGGTCACGGCCACTTTCGTCAGCACATAGCTGATCAGGGAGATGGTGGCGAGAATGGTTCTCGACTGAGGGTTGAACCGGCGCTCGAGGAATTCCGGCATGGTATAGACCATCGAGCGGGTGTAGAAAGGCACGAACACCCAGCCCAGGATAAGGATCATCCATCCCTGGATCTCCCAGTGGGCCATGGCCATGCCGCTCGATGCTCCCGAGCCGGCGAGACCGATAAGATGTTCCGAACCGATGTTTGAGGCGAAGATAGAGGCGCCAATGGCGATCCATGTAGCGTCTTTGCCTCCCAGGAAATAATCGTCGGCGTTGTTCTGTTTCTGCTTCATCACCCACCAGATGATGGCGAGCAGAGCAAGGGCGAACAATCCGATGACAGTCCAGTCTAATGCTTGCATAATGGTTTAGTTATGTAGGTTAGGAAATTATTTAGTGGTGAAGCGGTAGGTGCAGTGGCTCTTGTAGGTTTCCCCGGGGTTGAGGCGTACGCTCGGCCATTCCGGTTTGTTGGGGGAGTCGGGATAATGCTGGGTTTCAAGACACATTCCTGCATGCTGATTGTAAACCTTTCCCCCTTTGCCGGTTACACTGCCGTCGAGGAAATTGCCCGAATAAAACTGCACTCCCGGCTCATCGGTCAACACCTCGAGGAGGATTCCTGTTGAGGGGCTGTAGAGCTGTGCGGCAACTGCGGAGGCATCCCCCTTTGTGTCGAGCACGAAGTTATGATCATAACCATTGCCGTTTTTGATCTGCTCGTTTGAGAAGTCAGAGATTCCGTTGGCGATAGGGGTGAGGTTGCGCAGGTCGAAAGGAGTGGCCTCCACGGCCATGAAAGTTCCGTCGGTCATGAAAGTGGTGTCGACGGGAGTGATCTGCGAAGCGTTGATCATCACCTCGTTGTCGGTCATGGCCTGATCCGGATTGCCGTTAAGGTTGAAATATGAATGGTTTGTCATGTTGATGATTGTCGGCATGTCGGTCGTGGCCGTGTAGTCGATGTCGAGGGCGTTGTCGGAGCGGAGCGTGTAGGTCACTGTTGCAGTGACGTTGCCCGGATAGCCGTTGTCGCCGTCAGGGCTCTGGAGAGTTAGCACTATTGTGGAGTCGTTGGGCTGCTGGGCCTCGAAAACCCTGTATTGCCAGCCGAGAGTGCCGAGTTCTCCACCTCCATGAAGGGAATGGGTTCCGTTGTTGAGCGGGAGCTGATATTCGTTGTCATCGATCTTGAACTTGCCGTGGTCAATGCGGTTGGCATATCGGCCGATAGAGGCTCCGAAATCGGAGAGGTTATTCTCAGGATAATAAGCCTGAATGCTGTCGAATCCAAGCACGACGTCGGTGAGATTTCCGTCGCGGTCGGGGACAGAGAGGGAAACCACACGGCCGCCGAAGTTGGTGATGCAGGCCTCCATCCCGGAGTTGTTTACAAGAGTATAGAGAGCGGTAGAATCGCCACGATACTCTGATTTGAATTTATCGGGATTCAGACCCGACTTGGTGAGCTGAGGAGCTTTTGAGCCACCGGCACATGCGCCGAGAAGCATCAGGGCGGCTAAAGATGCCGCTGCCGGAAAATGTTTCATTATGTTGATTTTTTTGAGGGAGTAGCAAAGTCGCCTCAACATGTGGAGACAACCTTTGTAGCCCAGGGTTATAAATTTGGGTGTAAAATTAACACTCTTATTTTTCGGCCATCAATTCACGGAATATGTTTTATAACATAAAACGCCATAATCCTCCCTTTAGACCACAAAATATTCCCAATGGAACAATGAAGGAATGAGGAAGGGTGGTGGCAAGGGATTGATGATTGAATAAATTAGAGTTTGACCGTCGTCCGACGAAGGTCCGACCCTGGTCCGACGATGGTCTGACGATGGTCCGACGAAGGTCCGACGAAGGTCCGACGATGGTCTGACGAAGGTCCGACGAAGGTCTGACGATGGTCCGACCACTCTAAAAACTCTAAAAACTCTAAAAACTGAGATCTGTCAATTTTTTCAGAGTTTTTTGAGGCTATGTCGAAATTAATTAGTAATTTTGACAACTTTTTACTAACGATTCACGCGTCGGCGAGCGGCGCGTGGATTAAATTTTTAATGCAATCACTGAGTCTTTCGGAGCGCGGCCCACGAAACCTACTCCCTCAAAAGATTCATATTCGGAAACTTAACAAAATATAATGGACATCAAAGACATCACTGTCAAGTTTGCCGAACCGGAACAGGCAAAGTATGCCGAGTTGATCGTGCGTCTCATCTATGAGTCGGCTCTTCAGCGCGGCACCGGCATTGCCAAGCGCACCCCCGAATATATCGCTCAGAAAATCAACAGCGGTAAGAGCGTGGTTGCGCTTCACGGCGACCGCCTGGTAGGGTTCAGCTACATTGAGAGCTGGGGCCATGGAGATTTTGTAGCCACATCCGGATTGATTGTCGACCCAGAATACCGCCATCTTGGCCTTGCCGGCGCCATCAAGGCGAAAACTTTCGAGCTGGCTCGACTTCGATTCCCCTTCGCGAAGCTTTTCTCCATCACGACCTCCCTGCCGGTCATGAAGCTCAATTCACGCATGGGCTACAAACCGGTGACGTTTTCGGAACTTACCGACGACGAAGAGTTCTGGCGCGGCTGCGAGGGCTGCAAGAATTATGACATCCTGCAGCGAAACAACCGCCGCATGTGTCTCTGCACCGGCATGCTCTACGACCCCAAACAGCCGCTTCCCGAAAACGAGAAGGCCAACCCCTACGTCATGAAGCTCAAGAACTCCCTCGACAAGTTGCTTCATCTGAAATGACCTGACATCAACAGCATTAAAAGATTTTTTTATCTGGAATCGAAATCCGTAATAACAACATGACAGACAATAAGAAAAAGAAAGTCGTGCTCGCATTCTCAGGAGGGCTCGACACATCTTTCGCAGTGAAATATCTCTCCGAGGATCTCGGCTATGAAGTTCACACCGCCATCGCCAACACAGGCGGTTTCTCTGACGAGGAGCTCAAGGTGATTGCCGAGAAATCAAAGAAACTGGGCGCAGCCTCCCACGCCACACTCGACATCACGCAGGAGTATTATGACAAGAGCATAAAATATATGGTGGCCGGCAACGTGCTCCGCAA
>CAYROR010000057.1:0-16980 GCA_964425935.1 uncultured Sangeribacter sp. | reverse complement strand
GGTCCAAGCAAACGCATATACAACTATCCGGAGAAAGCCATTGAAGAGGCTATCTGTAACGCCTTTTATCATAGGGACTACCGTTCACGTACTCCTATTGTCGTGGAAGTTCAGCCATACGAAATCACAGTCACGAGCGCGACCGGTCCCGACCGCTCCATTCCAATGGATGCAATTCAGAAAGGACAGCGTATGGTAAGTCGTTACTACCGTAATCGTCGACTCGGTGAGTTCTTGAAAGAGTTATCTTTGACAGAAGGCCGCAATACCGGCATTCCCACAATCCAACGAGAATTAACGCGTAACGGTTCTCCAGCAGCCACTTTTGAGACTGACGAAGACCGTCTCTCATTTCTGGTTCGCATACCCTGCCACGAAGGCGAAGAAGGTATCTCCAGGGCATTCATGTATGCTGAAGTCACTGGCAAAGAAATTATCACAGAAAATCCCAAAGAAACTAACGAAAACCCGCTTGAGCCTGTAAATAACACAATACGCCCGAATAATGACCCAGTAAATAGGGGAAATGACCCTCTAAATGGAGGGAATGACCCTCTAAATAGGAAAATTGACCCTCTAAAAGGAGGAAATGACCCTCTAAATAGGGAAATTGACCCTCTAAAAGGAGGAAATGACCCTCTAAATAGGAAAATTGACCCTCTAAAAGGAGGAAATGACCTTGTGAAGAATCTTGAGGCAATTTATAATATAGTATCAATTGAACCATATGCGACATATTCAGAAATAGCTCAAAAGCTGAATATCTCTATTGCAACTGTTAAACGAAATCTCCAGAAATTAAAAGTGCAAAACTATATCAAAAGAGAGGGGTCGGATAAAACGGGTAAATGGATCATCCTCAAATAACCACAGTCGTGTTATGGATAAGAATCTTGACATACTCACCACATAGCCAACCTCAACCGCCGAGTATCAGAGTATAGGGAAAGCTTAATGAAGGATTATTGAATTTTGTCACCACCGTGATTATTACCACGGTGATAAAAATTTTAGAATATCTGTCATTCTAAAAGTCCACTCTTTATCCGAATCGCTAAAAATATCAAGATTTTGGTTGGGAAATATATGTTTTTGGGCCTTTCCTTTTGGAGAAAATGTCGTAATTTTGTAGGCTCAAAACATTTCTCCCTTCTCGAAAGTGGAGAGCAATCCGGAATATTGACCCAAATTATTTCAATTTTGTTATTACTATACAAGGCTTCATCAAAATGAAACCTCCTCTATACAAACCAATGCTATTATGGAAATTATTAAAGATAAGGAATTCGGTGGAGAGCGTCCGCTCTTCGAGAAACATGATGTGAGGCTCGAAAACGTGGTGATACGTGACGGAGAGTCTGCCATAAAGGAATGTAGCGACATCGAGGCTATCAACTGCATTTTCGAGGGAAACTATCCCTTCTGGCATGTCCACAGATTTATGATCGACCATTGCTTTTTCGCAGTAGGCGGCAGATCTGCCCTCTGGTATAGCGACAACCTGAAAATGAGGGATACCGTGATCGATGCTCCGAAGATGTTCAGGGAGATGCACGACATCGACATCGAAAACGTGGTGATGAATGATGCCGACGAGGTGTTCTGGCGCTGCAGAAACATCAAGATCCTTAATCTCAAACTCCACGACGGAACCTATCCATTCATGTTCAGCGAAAATATTGAGGTCGATGGCCTGGAATCAGACAGCAAATACGTGTTCCAATACGTGAAGGATGTCGTTGTCCGCAATGCAAAAATAACCACGAAGGATGCCTTCTGGGAGGTGGAGAACGTCACGATATACGATTCTGAGCTCAACGGCGAATATCTTGGCTGGCACTCAAAGAATCTCCGGCTCGTTAACTGCCACATCACAGGCGAGCAGCCTCTCTGCTATGCGGAAGACCTGACGCTCGAAAACTGCACTTTCGGACCTGACTGCGACCGCGCTTTCGAATATTCAACATTGAAAGCCTCGATCAAGGGAAACATCACAAACATCAAGAATCCGACCTCGGGACATATCATCGCCGACGGAATTGGAAGCGTGACGATCGATAAAAACATCAAGGCTCCGGCAGACTGCAGGATTGAGCTACGCAATGGTGGAGAAATAAACTACGATTGAAGATGAGATACGATTTCGACACAGTTATTCCCCGCAGAGGCACTTTATCCTATAAATGGGACAGTGCCCCTGACGGAGTGCTCCCATTATGGGTGGCCGACATGGACTTCAAGACAGCTCCGGCAATCATCGAAGCACTACGCAACCGAGTTGACAACGGAATCTTCGGATATACTCGGGTTCCAGATGAATATTACGACGCAGTGATATCTTGGTTCAACAGAAATCACGGCTGGAATATCAACCGCGACATGATGATCTATACGTCTGGCGTGGTGCCCGCGATCTCAGCCATTATCAAGGCTCTCGCCACTCCAGGCGATAAGGTGATCGTCCAAACTCCCGTCTACAACTGTTTCTTCTCCTCTATCCGAAACAACGGATGTGAAATTCTTCCTAATCCTCTGGTCAGAAAAGGAGACTCCTACGAAATCGACTTCGAGGATCTGGAGAGAAAGGCTTCCGACCCGAAGACATCCCTGATGCTTCTCTGCAATCCTCACAACCCGGCTGGCAGGGTGTGGAGCAGGGAGGAACTTCGCCGCATCGGGGAGATATGCCTCAGTCATGGAGTGACGGTCATTTCCGACGAGATTCACTGCGAGTTCGTGTTCGATGGTTATGAATACACTCCCTTCGCCACTGTTTCTGAAGAGATTGCCCGCTTATGCGTGGTCTGTGTCTCCCCAAGTAAGGCTTTCAATATCGCAGGCCTACAGATAGCCAATATCGTGGCACCTGATGAGGAAACACGCGCAAAAATCGACAAAGCCATAAATATCAACGAGGTTTGCGACGTCAACCCATTCGGAGTGCTGGCCACCATCGCAGCCTACAACGATGGAGAGGAATGGCTCGCACAACTTCTTGACTACATCCACGGCAACTATCTGTTTATGAATGAATTCTGCAGCCGTCATCTCCCTGACTTCCCAATAGCCAAACTTGAGGCCACATATCTGGTCTGGATGGACTGCTCGGCGCTCGGCCTGAGATCGGAGGTCCTGGAGGAAAAGCTTGTGGATGAAGTCAGCCTCTGGCTCAACGCCGGCACTATGTATGGCTCTGACGCCGGCGAGGGATTCATGCGCTGGAACATCGCCTGCCCGCGCAGCGTGCTCGACGACGGGCTTCACCGTTTCTTGAACTTCGTTAAAAAGAACCGCTGAACACTAACTGAATGAACACAGCACAACCCGTAGAAGCCTCGAAGCGCTATGTCATCCTTGACGCACTCCGCGGCTTTGCCCTTCTGGGAATCTGCATGGCGAATTTCCCGGAATTCTCACTCTTTTCATTCCTTTCGGATGAACAGACGGGCAAACTGCCCCATCCCGAATTGGATTCCCTCACCCGTTGGTTTCTGAGCATCTTCATCGACGGCAAATTCTACACGATCTTCTCTCTCCTTTTCGGAATCGGCTTCTCGATCATTATAAACAACGTGGCCACCCGGGGAGGAAACGCTTTCGCTGTTTTCTACCGGAGGATGTTCATTCTTCTGATCATCGGCTTCATCCACCTCATGTTTATTTGGAGCGGCGACATCCTGATGCTCTATGCCCTGATGGGGATGATTCTCCCTCTCTTCATCAAGATTTCTGACAGGGTGCTGCTCTGGACGGCGGGAATTCTTCTATTCCTCCCCGTGATCATCGATTTCATACTTGAACTGACAGGGATTTCGCTTTCCGCGCCTATCGTCGATTGGCAATGGAGGGAGTGTGCTAAAGTCGGCATCACGGAGGATAATTTTGCCGTGTGGCTGCGTGATGCCCGGTCATATAGCGACGTCTTCGACTTCCTCAAGCAGGGTGCCATCGTGAGGATACAGGAATTTGTCGATGCCCACCGATGGTTTAAAGTGCTTGGACTTTTCCTGATAGGATTCTATATCGGTCGACATCGCTTTTATGCAGTTTTGGATAGGCATCTTCCGTTCCTGCGTAAAATGGCCGCATGGGGGCTTTGTCTCGGGATTCCACTCTCCTGCCTTTATGCCTGGGATTCGCTTTCGGAGCACCCCTTCGGAACGGGTATGCACAGCCTGATTTATTTCGCAAGCGTCTATCTGACGGCTTTCGGGTATATCGCGGCGCTATGCCTGATCCATGAGAAAACAAGCAACGGAACAGGCTGGAGAATACTCTCCTATCCCGGCAGGATGGCATTGACCAACTATATCGGCCAATCTCTCATCGGGATGTTGCTCTATTATGGAATAGGATTTGGATTCGGAGCCGGCATCGGGCTTTTCAATGTAGTCCTTACTGCCGCAGGAGTCTTCATCTTTGAAATCTTAATGAGCGCGCTATGGCTAAGCTTCTTCCGTTTCGGTCCGCTGGAATGGATCTGGCGTTGCCTCACATACCTCCGCCTCTTCCCCATCTGTAAGCACTGATTTTTCAGCTTAATTTATGATTCTCTCACTTTAAAACTTTTATAAAGGATGAAAACAATGGCAATTATCGGTGCTGGAAACATGGGCACCGCCATCGCTCTTTCCAAAACCGCCGACTCTTTCGCAGTGCGCCTATCCGTGGCATCCGCCGAATCGGCACGCCATCTTGAGAAATTGGGATTTGACGCTTCGCGTATTTTCCGCGACAATCGCAGGGCAGTGGCCGGAGCCGACATAGTGATGGTAGCCGTAAAGCCTTATAAGGCCCGGGAGGTGATCTCCGAGATCGCTCCATTCCTGAAGAAAGGCTGCTGTCTTGTCTCCATAGTGGCCGGATTATCGACAGAATCAATCCGCTCATTTCTATCGGAAGCTCCCGGAGAAGTGGCCATTGCAAGGGTTACTCCAAACACCGCCATTCGCCTAAACATGAGCCTGACTTTCATATCTTTCGGGAAGGGATGTCCCAAAGATGTCATAAATGAGATAATGGAAATGTTCGGGCGTTCTGGGGAGACAATGGAGATTGAAGAGAGCCACACTCCGGAATATACTGCCCTTTCCTCCTGCGGCATTGCTTATTTCCTGCGTTTCATCCGTGCGGCAACGGAAGGAGCAGTTGAACTCGGGATGAAACCTTCGATAGCCGCTGAGGTGGCAGCCTACACGGCACGCAGCGCGGCAGCATTGATTCTTGACGGAGGACACCCTGAAGCGGAAATCGACAAAGTAACGAGTCCGGGAGGGATAACTATCCGGGGGCTCAATGCTCTTGAATCCAACGGTTTCTCAAAAGCCGTCATCGAAGCCCTACGCGCCTCCTGCATCCGATAAAGATAGAATCTTAATCTATCTGTACCAAATTATAATAAGAACGGAGGGGATTGTGAAACCGCTAATAAATTTTCCGGGTCTTGCAATCCCCTCCGTCTATAAGGATGAAGGTCTAAGTTTCAAAGTTTTCCAACTTTACCCATCAAAAGGATCGCGCCGGTGCTCTCCTCTGTAAGCAAATAACAGAAAGCCTGATCAAGGAAGAATTTTCCACTCGGTATATAAGAACCAACTAACCCTGACATGACTGCTGAAGATGCAACCTTGACTCCACATTCATCAAAACTTGCCTTTACAGATTGCTGAACCCGGCTTAAGGATGCCCCATCACTAAAATCGGCAAGTTTCTCAAGGGCATAAGGATAATCAAACACTTTTTTCACTCCTAAACGCCGCAAAACTTCAAGAACATCCAGATCATTCTCCATTTCAAAACGCGGCATCTTTACCAACCCTTTATCTTTTATAAGGGAATTGACAAGATTATCCCATTTTTCTTTGTCCATCGAATCAATGACATCTTTCAGAGTATAGCCCTCCGATGGAATCATGAAATTAACCGAAAATGCACCTCCCTGGAAATATATTTTCATCAGACAACAATTATCATCCGCACTGATTTTATAGCTTCGGCCCTTTTTCATCATATCAACAATGCCAAACGTGCCGTCTATATTTCGGAATGACTCTCGGGATGTTTTTTCCTTATCGAAGGGCTCATCCCACAAGCCGGAGAAACACATGTTATTTAAAACTCCAAAATCATCCATCTCAAAATTATATCTTTCTGCAAATTCATTGATCAGTCCATCAGTGGATGATGCAATCCAGCGATCGAAGTCATCATTTGTTGGATTCGTAAATATTGTAGGAGAATAGTTCTTGACAACAGTGGATAAGAAATCCGGTTTTATCTTTATAAAATCTTTATAAAAGAACGCACTATTCATCTTTAACTGGGTCCTGACCAAGGGAGATGAGAATGCTTCCTGTAATTTAGCACAATATTTGTTTAGATCTTCAGAAATCGTTTCTCCATCAATGTGTAACACTTTCTTTATTTCATCCAGGCTCTCCTGATCAGAAACAGCATTAGACATCATCGAGAAATTCCATGCCACCGCCAGAGGAGAAAGCAGGAAATTATGCATGGTCTTATTCTTCTCTCCATCATTTACTCTTGTGACCATATTATAATCACGTGCTGAAGAAGCCTCATTATTCTCATGGTTTCCCGAATCTTCTCCTACAGATTTTTCAATCTCAGCATTCAGTTCTTTAAATAAATCAAATGCAAACTCGTTGAATCCTCCTGTTATCGCAGCCTCACTTCTTGTTAGTTCTATATTCAGAGGTTCGGTAATCACAACTTCTGTACCAATCTCATCTGAGCAACCAGCAAGTATTCCCGTGATAGCGACAATCCCTATTATCGCACATTTTTTGTTGCTTGAAATCATATCATCTATTTTTATTTCGCAGGTGATGCGTAGTCAATAATTCCACCAATAGTATAACTCAGTCCAAACGGAGGTTCATCAGGCACCATTAATAGTGATTGTGGTGTCGCATCCCGAGAAGGAGCGAGGCTCTCCTCCGCAGTACAGGCAGAAAACAACAACAACCCAACCACAAGAGACAGTAATTGGAATTTCCGTTTCATTTCAATCAAATTATTCACTTAATAAATTTCTGCAATTTACTAAAATTTTCCAACACTCCCATTTTTTTTAATGGAATATTGAATTATGTACCTCTAAGACCAACAAAAAGGAATTATCGACCAATAAAATCATAGCTCAACATTGTAAATTACCTGAGATCCGGTAATTTCCCTAATAATTGATTCATATATCGGACTCAAGACTTAAGAGAAGATAAAATCATTACCTTTTGCTGATATGATTAATTATTACTAACTTTGCCCTACAGAATTTTCGTTTGGTCTGGAATTTTTAATAATTCATTAGCAAAACTTTAAATCTTTTATGGCATAAAAATTGCTTCGCAGGCTTTTGCAGCCGCAACTTTTGCTTCTATGGTGTCTTCAACAACAGCCCCTGTCTACGCACATAGCAGATTTGACGAACAGTTCAGCTCTTATCCCGTTTATTCTGGCATAGATCTGGAATTGAACGTTGATGCTGCCGGCACTCAGTTCCGGCTCTGGAGTCCGAAAGCCCAGGCTGTGAGGCTGAATATTTATGATGACGCCCACGCCGGCTTTCCTATCCATACAATCGAAATGAACCCTGATCCTGCCAACGGGACTTGGAGCGCCAATCTTCCCGAACAGTTATATGGTAAGTTCTATACATTCCAGATTAAATGGAATGGTCAATGGAAAGATGAAACTCCGGGAGTATGGGCGAAAGCTGTAGGCGTCAACGGTAAAAGAGCTGCAATAATCAACCTCAAAGAAACCGATCCTGATGGCTGGGACTCCGACAAGGGTCCAGTGGTGAAAAGTTTCACGGATGTAATCGTTTATGAGATGCACCATCGCGACATGTCGATGCATCCATCGTCAGGCATTCTAAACAAGGGGAAGTTTCTCGCCCTGACGGAGAAAGGCACCGTGAATGCCCATGGAGATAAAACCGGAATTGACCATCTCAAGGAATTGGGCATCACCCACGTCCACATTCTTCCTTCGTTCGACTATAACTCAATCGATGAAGCCAACCCTCAGCTGAATGCATATAACTGGGGCTACGACCCTCAGAACTTCAACACTCCGGAGGGTTCCTACTCCACAAACCCTTCCGATCCTGAATCTCGAATCAAGGAGATGAAAGAGATGGTGAAAGCCCTCCACAATGCCGGCATCGGAGTCATCATGGACGTGGTCTACAACCACACGGCAGAAAACGAAGGCTCGAATTTCGAGCTTACGGCTCCGGGCTACTACTATCGCCATTGGAACGACGGCGTTTATTCCGATGCTTCGGGGTGTGGCAATGAAACGGCTTCCGAACGTCGGCAGATGAGAGATTTTATCATCAACTCCACCAAATATTGGGCTGCCGAATTCCATATCGACGGCTTCCGTTTCGACCTTATGGCTATCCATGATATCGACACAATGAATGAGGTGGCGGCTGAACTAAAGAAGATCAATCCCTCCTTATTCGTTTACGGAGAAGGATGGACCGCCGGCCACTCTCCGCTTCCGCCGGAGCACAGGGCTCTGAAAGAGAATGTGGGGAAAATGAAAGATATCGCCGTTTTTTCCGATGATCTCCGAGATGCCGTCAAGGGACACTATCTGGATACTTCCGACCGCGGCTTCGCCTCCGGCAAACCTGGCAATGAAGAGACAGTGAAAATCGGTATCGTCGCCGCAACGCCCCATCCCCAAGTGGATTTCTCGAAAGGGAATAATTCCCGGTTCCCCTACGCCTCATCGCCGGAAATGATCGTTAACTATGTTTCCTGCCATGATGATCTTACGCTAACCGACAAACTCCGCAAATCAATGGAGGGGGAGCCGGAAGAGAATATGCTGGCTGCGGCAAAGCTTGCACAGACCATTGTGATGACTTCGCAGGGAACTCCATTCATTTTCGCGGGAGAAGAGATATTCCGCGATAAAGAGGGGGTTCAGAATTCTTATAACAGTCCAGATTCTATCAACGCGATCAACTGGGACAATAAAACCAAATTTCACGACCAGTTTGACTACTACCGCGGGCTGATAGCTCTGCGCAAAACTCATCCTGCTTTCCGGATGACAACGGCCGACGACATTGCACGCCATCTCGTGTTTGACAAGATAGATTCCTCCAAAACCCCTAACTTAATTTCATATACACTCAAGGATCATGCCAACGGGGATGAATGGAAAGATATAAAAGTGGTATTAAATGGAGCTTCAACTCCTCAGGCAGTAAGAGTGGCCAAAAGAATTTGGAAAATAATTGCTAAAGACGGCAAAATATCTCCAGAGGGAATGGGCTTTTCAAAAGGAGGGAGGATTGAACTCGCGCCCTATTCTGCCCTCATCCTCGCCCGCAAATGAACTCTTCAGAAGGAATTCACGTCCGGTCATCAGGACTAAATCCTATCCGCTTCCGCTCCGCAATTTTTTTGCGGGCCATCTGCATGTCTGCAAGGGCACGGTTGATAGCCTCCAGCTGTGCCCTCGTGTCTTCATTGATATCGTTATAGTCTGCGAAAATTTCTTCCAGATCCTGCTTGAGTTCCTCAAAGTTCTTCTCAAGATTGGATAAACGCAAAGCTACTGAATTAGCACTCACCATTTTCCTTATGGTCACAAATGCCCTCATTATATTAATATTCACTTGAATGGCAATCTCACTATTTAGCAAACCAGACAACATAGCCAAACCTTGCTCAGTGAATGCATAAGGCAGTTTACGAGTGCCACCCCAACTTGATGTTCCATTTTGGAATATCAAGAGAGATCTCAGTTCGTCAAATTCAGACTGGTTCAACTGAAACATAAAATCAGGAGGGAAACGCTTTATGTTACGCTTAACAGCCTTGTTAAGGTTAGCGGTGGTCACGCAATATAGTTCTGCAAGATCCCTGTCGAGCATCACCTTCTGACCTCTTATCTCGTATATCTTGGAGCGTATCAGTTCTAATTCATTCATCCTTTACCGGATTATATGTAAACAAGATGCATAATCAAAAATTCCGGACCGCAAAATAGCGACCCGGAAAAATTTTAGATGTATCTCCATAGGGAGTCGAACCCTAATCGTCGGAACCGGAATCCGATATTCTATCCATTGAACTATGGAGACATATCTGATGATTCAATTGATCATCCGCTTTTTCACTTGCAAAGTTAAGCATTTTTTCCGAACTTTGCAAAACACCTTTGATTAGAATATGAACGTCAGACTGGAACATTCCTGGAAAAAGCAGCTCGAACCGGAATTCGAGAAACCTTATTTTGTGAATCTAACCGACATAGTGCGCCGCGACTATGCAGATCCGAGGGTAAAGGTTTATCCCCCGGGAAACAGGATCTTCGCCGCTTTCGACGCATGTCCGTTCTACGACACCAAAGTTGTCATCATTGGTCAGGATCCCTACCATGGTCCGGGACAGGCCAACGGATTATGTTTTTCCGTGGCTCCCGACATTCAGATGCCTCCGTCGCTGGTTAATATATTCAAGGAAGTCTCTCAAGACACCGGAGCCCCCTTCCCTTCCTCAGGCGACCTTTCCCGCTGGGCGAAACAGGGAGTCCTGTTGCTGAACTCATCTCTGACAGTCAGGGAACATCAGCCGAAATCGCACTCTAACATCGGATGGGAAACGTTTACTGACGCAGCTGTCGACGCTCTCGCCTCGCAGAGAGAAAACATCGTGTTCATGCTATGGGGATCAGACGCAATCAGAAAAGGAGCGAAGATCGACCGTAACCGACATCTTGTGCTCACATCCCCCCATCCATCCCCACTCTCGGCTTACAGAGGCTTTTTTGGCAACCGACATTTCTCAAAAGCTAACGCCTATCTTTTGCAACACGGAAAAACTCCGGTGGTATGGTGATCAGATTCCTAATATGGCTCTCAGTTTTATCCCTTCACATTTCTGCAGCAGGCGTTGAATTGCGCAAGGGGAACATCGAGATCTATGATCCCGACGTGAGAACCGTTTCCCTGCGGGATCCGGAAAATGATATGGCCATTCCAGTGACAGACATTGATAGCCCTTCCGGTCTTATACTCAACTTCGACATAATCGGAGAATCACATGAAACCCTTAAGGCTCGACTATCACATCGGAATTATGATTGGCAGCCATCGTCGCTCCTCCCTCAGGAATGGCTCGACGGCATCAACGAATTTCTGATTGAAGACTACGCTTATTCATCCGGCACATATACCCACTACGTCAACTACTCCTTCCCGATTATTCCCAGAGAGCTCGGAATTTCACTCGGAGGAAACTTCTTCATTGAGATTTTTAAGGAAGAGGAGCCTGAAAAGACAATACTTGCAGTCCCCTTTTCAGTGTCGGAAAATCTGGCCAGCGTGTCTGCCTCCGTCTCTTCTTCAACCGACAGAGGTTTTAATTCCACATGGCAGCAACTTCAGATCGAAACCGAACTCCCCCATGATCTTTCGCGGAATCCATTGGCCGACGTGATCGTGACAGTTTCGCAAAACGGAGTCTGCTCATCGGAAAGAAAATTGTCGTCGCCTCAATCCCTTCAGGGCAACAAACTCTCATTCTCTCATATTCCGGAGCTAATTTTTCCGGCTGGAAATGAATACCGACGCTTCGAGACCGTCAGGAAGGATTATCCCGGCATGCATGTGGAATCCGTAGCATTCTCCGACGGGATATGGACCGCCACACTATCCCCGGATTCTCCCCGTGCTGATTCACAATATTCTTTCGACAGCACGCAGCACGGCCGCTTTTTCATCGATGAATATGATGCCACCGATCCCGATCTCGGAGCCGACTACGTCATGGTGGAATTCCGTCTTCTCTCCCCTTTCATGAGTTCAACGGGTTATTATGTCGACGGGGAATTCTCACGTCATATTCTATCGGATTCCAATAAAATGCACTACGACCCTGAAGAGAACGCTTATATTCTGAGGCTTCCCCTTAAACAAGGGAGCTACAACTACCGCTACATTGCGCATAGTCAGGGAAAAGATCCGGATGCAGCCCCTGTCGAGGGGAATTTTTATGAAACTTCCAATGAATATCTCATCAAGATGTTTCTCCGTCTTCCAGGCTCTCGCGGCGACAGGTTAATATCCTATAAAAGAATCGTGTTCGAATGAGCTTCCATAGAATCTTTCCCTCATGATTCCTTACCTGATCCATGGTTTATTACGAATCAACTCTACGGAATCCAAAGTTTTAACATATTTTAAACCTTATAAGATGCTTATTCCGCAAGAGTTCTTAAAATAAAATCGTAACTTTGCGATGAAAAAAATCTTTTCTTAACAACATGTAAGAATGTATTTAATTAAGCAGGTGGACTGATTGGGAAATTAGTCCACTTTTCGTTTGATTCTTTATTCACCAACAAATTCTTTAGCACCATGCTTGTAATTAAGGACACCCTCGTTTCTCTCGACCTCATCGAACGTTTTTTTGTCTGCGATCTCGACACCTGTCTGGGCCAATGCTGCATCGACGGTGATGCCGGGGCACCTCTCCTCGAGGAGGAACGCGATGAAATCGACAGACATCTTGACAAGATCCTCCCTTTGCTAAATCCGGCTGCCCGGCGAATCATTAAGGAGGAGGGTGCTTCTTATATCGATCAGGACGGTGATCTCGTGACTCAGCTTGTGGAGGGGAGAGACTGCGTCTTCACAACTTATGCCGAAGGGGGTAAATGTCTCTGTGCCCTTGAAAAGGCCTTCAGGGAAGGGATGCTGCCTCAGCTCAAACCCTCCTCTTGTCATCTATATCCCGTTAGATTGAAAAAAATCGGAAACATGACCGCTGTCAACCTTCACCGATGGAAAATCTGCAAATGTGCTGAAATCCTTGGGAGGAGCAAGAAAATAAGGGCCTACGAGTTTCTGAAGGCCCCCCTTGTAAGAAAATTCGGGCAGGAATGGTATGATGAGCTTTGCCTCACGGCAGAGGAATGGTTGAAAACCCACCGGGAGAAAGCCTGAGCCTACAGGATGGGAGACACAAGACGAAGAAGGGATTCAAGGAAACGCTGTGGCAACGGACGTCTCCTCCATTCGGAAAGACTAAGCTTTGAGCAGCGGGTGAGATCATTGAAAAAAATGTCTTTCATCTTCCTGTTGACCCCGGGATCATAAATCAGGAGATTACATTCGAAATTGTTTTCAAAACTTCGGAAATCGAAATTGGTGGACCCGGCAGTAACGAATCCGTCGTCGATTATCATGGTTTTCGCATGAAGCATTCCCGGATCATAAAGATAAACCTTTATCCCTGATTTCAGGCATTGAGTGATGTAGGAGAACGATGCATAATGAAGAAGCACACTGTCGGTTGTGCGGGGTATCATTATCCTGACGTCAACTTTTGCCAGAGCAGCGGCCTGCAAGGCGGAAAGTAGCGCATCGGTCGGCAGGAAATAAGGGGTCTGGATATAAATGTTCTTGCGTGCGGAAGAGATGGCCCGAAGGAAAACAAGCGACAGATTGTTCCATGGCTCCGTGGGGCCGCTCGTGACGAGCTGCATTCCGGAAGTTCCCGTCATCCCTTCAGGAATGAATTTGGTCCGCGGGAGGTCGGGATGTTTCTTCATGAAGTTCCAGTCAATGGCAAAAGAATAGAACAGCGACTCCACTATAGGCCCGGTCACTCTGAAATGAGTGTCGCGCCATCTCTCCTTTCCCGGTTCGCCATAAACATAACGGTCAGCCACATTCATGCCGCCGATATATCCGATTGACGAATCGATCACCACCACTTTGCGGTGATTCCTCCAGTTGATGCGGTTGGCCAGCTGAGGGAAGGATACCTTGAAAAAAGGATGAGTGTCGACCCCTGCCTCCTCCATCCTTCGGAAAAATTTTCTGCGCGCCGAGAAACTTCCCACATGATCATAGATCACCTTGACGCCTATTCCCTCCCGGGCTTTCGAAATGAGGATGTCGGCAATTTCATTGCCGATCCTGTCGTCCTGAAAAATGTAATATTGCAGCAGGATGGAATGGCGCGCATTTCTCAGGTCCTGCTTCAGGGCCTCAAACTTTGATTCTCCATCAGTGAAGATGGTAATTCCATTGTCGGCCGAAAAAGGGGCTCTGCACAAAGTGTGGGCAAGCTTGATGACAGTACGGTGTTCCGGAGTGAGATCGCATGAATCAAGATTGACCTTTCGGGGCGAATGTTCATGCATGAGCTTCCTTTTGTTATGGCGTGAGATCATGTGAAGCCCCTTCAGACTGCGGCCGAAGAAAAGATAAAAGACCAGTCCGATTCCGGGAAGAAAAATCAAGGCAATGATCCATGAAAGCGCCCTGATTGGATTTCGGTTTTCCCGGAGAATCACGACCACACAGGCCACCACCACCACACCGTAGAGGATGGCGACCGCAATGGCTATCCAGCTGCTGAGTTCTATAGTGGAAGGGATATGCATTGGCCGGCAAACTTTTATCCGTTAGCAAAATTAGTAAATTCCAGTCAACAATGCAAACAAAGAGCGCCCCCAAATAGGAGGCGCTCTTCCGATGCATACTTATATGGCTAAGATTATTCAGCTTTGGGAGCCTCCTCAGCGGGAGTCTCAGCTGCAGGAGCCTCAGCTGCGGGTGCTTCGGCTGCGGGAGCGGCGCTTTTCTTGCGACGGCTGCGGCGTGTGGTCTTCTCTTTCTTGCCGGCGGCCTCAAGCATATTCTCGTTGAAGTCGACAAGTTCGATCATAGCCATCTCAGCGTTGTCGCCAAGACGATGTCCGGTCTTGAGGATGCGTGTGTAGCCGCCGGGACGTTCGGCCACCTTTTCAGCAACCACGCCGAAAAGTTCTTTCACAGCTTCTTTATTCTGGAGATAGCTGAACACAAGGCGACGGTTAGCCATGTCATCGGTCTTTGACCGAGTGATCAATGGTTCGGCGTAAACGCGCAGAGCCTTGGCCTTGGCCAGAGTCGTGAAGATTCTCTTATGCATGATAAGGGAGATCGTGAGGTTCATCAGCAACGCGTCGCGATGACCCTTCTTACGACTGAGGTGGTTGAATTTCTTATTGTGTCTCATCGTTGTTTATTCTTTATCCAATTTATATTTTGAAATATCCATCCCAAAGGAGAGGTTTAGACTGGCGAGTAGGTCGTCAAGCTCCGTCAGAGACTTGCGTCCGAAGTTACGGAACTTAAGCAGGTCGTTCTTATTGAAGACCACAAGCTCGCCGAGAGTCTCGACCTCGGCGCTCTTAAGGCAATTGAGAGCACGCACAGAGAGATCCATGTCAATGAGCTTCTGCTTGAGGAGCTGGCGCATGTGGAGCACCTCCTCATCGAATTCATCGGCCTCGTTCTCTTTGGGAGTCTCTATGGCAATCTTCTCGTCGCTGAAAAGGAGGAAATGATGGATGAGAATATTGGAAGCCTCCTTGAGAGCCTCCTTCGGATCGATCGAGCCATCGGTTGTCACCTCGATGATCAGTTTCTCATAGTCAGTCTTCTGCTCCACACGATAGTTCTCGATTGCAATCTTCACGTTCCGGATCGGAGTGTAGATTGAATCGATGGCTATGACGTTGGGATCAGCGTCTCCGAGAAGCTCTCTGTTTTCATCAGCCGGAACCCAGCTGCGTCCTTTGTTGATGGTGAATTCCATCTGGAAGCTTGCGCTGGGGTCAAGACGGCAGATCTCAAGCTCGGGGTTGAGAACCTCGAACCCTGAAAGCACCTTGCCAAGATCACCTGCCTTAAACACATCGGTTCCCGACACTGTGACCACTGCCTTCTCGGTGTCATGGTCTTCGGTCACCTGCTTGAACCTCACCTGCTTCAGATTGAGGATTATATTGGGAAGATCCGCCTTTACGCCGGGAATCGTGTCAAGCTCGTGGGCAACTCCGTCTATTCTGATCGAGCAAATGGCGAAGCCGCCAAGCGACGACAGAAGGATTCTCCGAAGGGCATTGCCGATCGTCTGTCCGTAGCCGGGTTCCAAAGGCCTGAACTCGAATTTCCCGAACTTGCTGTCGGATTCAAGCATGATGACCTTGTCAGGTTTCTGAAATGCTAAAATTGGCATGGTTATCTACTGTTTATTATTTAGAATACAACTCGACGATCAACTGTTCCTTGATGGTCTCGGGAATGTCTGCACGCTGGGGAACATGGAGGAACTTGCCACCTTTCTTGCTCTCATCCCATTCGATCCAGGGATATTTGCTGTGGTTGAATCCGCCAAGACAATCCGCGATCACTTCAAGAGACTTCGATTTCTCCCTGACTGCGACTACGTCTCCGGGTTTTACCCTGTAGGACGGGATGTTGACAACTGCGCCGTTTACTGTCACGTGCTTGTGGAGCACGAGCTGACGGGCTGCCGGACGGCTCGGAGCGATTCCGAGACGATAAACAACGTTGTCGAGTCTGCTCTCGAGAAGCTGAAGAAGAACCTCACCGGTGATACCCTTTGTGCGGGCTGCTTCCTCAAACAGATTGCGGAACTGACGCTCGAGAACACCATAGGTGTATTTTGCTTTCTGCTTCTCCTTGAGCTGTGTGCCGTATTCCGAAGTCTTTCTTCTACGGTTGGCACCATGCTGTCCCGGTGGATAGTTCTTCTTTGCCAGAACCTTGTCCTCACCGTAAATAGCCTCGCCGAATTTGCGGGCGATTTTTGTCTTTGGGCCTGTATATCTTGCCATTTTTTCTTTCTGATTGATTAATTAAAGTGGGCCTTCCCGTATCCACGTCCCTTAGCGCAGCCGCGACCGCCGAGAGAAAGATGACATGGCGGTCTATTCGCATTCAGGACGAGGCGTGAAGGGAGCTGTTGTTATACTCTACGTCTTTTCGGAGGACGACATCCGTTGTGCGGAAGCGGAGTCACATCGACGATCTCTGTCACCTCGATGCCGGCGCCGTGCACGGTGCGGATAGCTGATTCACGGCCATTGCCGGGACCCTTCACATAGGCTTTCACCTTGCGCAGG
>CAYROR010000056.1:0-17131 GCA_964425935.1 uncultured Sangeribacter sp. | reverse complement strand
TCATCGTCTTGGCCATGAGAAGGGTGGAGAACCAGAGTCCGCACAGCGCGGGAACGGTCTGCGCGAGCATCCACGGATGCCTCCAGAGTCCAGACCAAACCCCGGCGCATAACACCAGAAGCAGCGTCAGAACGATCGCCGAATATCGCTCGAGCTGACGGAGGCGGTGGTGGCGGAGATTCCTGCGGTAGCCGGGTTCGGCGGCACCGGAGATATCGGTGATCACAAGGGCGATCCCGCTCCACACCATGAGGAACGACTCCCGGGTCATCTTCAGCGGAGTGCCGTAGGATTCGTATTCCACACCCCCGGAGTCCACGGAGGTCACCATCGTCAGATCCTGGAGGAACTGGGCGACGAACGGCGTGTTGTCAGAGAGGCTCTCCAGAGCCTCCTCCTTGTCGCTGCATTTCACGGCCTCGGCGCTGATGCCGTAATGACGCAGCATCGACCGAAGCCCGAACAGAGTGTAGCGGTAGGGGTGGGAGGCGAAGAGCTCCCCGGCATATTCCTGAGTATAGGGAACCCCGAGCCGATCCAGCAGGGAGATGAAATAATTCTTTCCCATTCTCTTGAGGTTTTTGATTGTCTTGTTAGCCCATCCTCCCCCCTCTGTTATAATAAGGCTTATAGGTCAAATGGGAGGCTATTCATGGGTTTTTCTTGGCATCTACCAAATTGCATAATGCTAAATATCAGCGAGTTATATACACTTATTAAGTCTAACATATACGTTCAAAACTTTTGAAGTGTGATAACATACTGATTTGCACGATATTTACAGCGATTTTAGCCTCCATTTTGACCTATACGCCTATAATAATAAGCCCCCCTCTGTTATAATAATAAGGAGGAGGGGAAGGATGGAAGTAAGTCAGATGGTGATGAAGCCGTGGAGGGTGCGGGAGGGGAGACGGAAGATCAGCTCGAACTCACCCTCTGAGGAGAAGATGAATGAGATGAATCCCTTTTCATCGGAGAAGATTGCCACGGTGTTGCCTTCCGGATCGCGGACTTCAAACGATTCGATGGCTACGGTCTCACCATCAATATAGACTCCATCAATGCTGATGGTGCAGTTTGCCGGCCGCGCGGGCATACGATCTCTACTCGTTCCTCCCTCTCCTTTGTCCGGATCTGTCGGGGATACCGGGAAGTCGTATTCTGGAGTTTCGGCTGCGATTGCCGGTGTTGATGATGCAGTTATCATGCCGAGGACGATGACCAATGATTTTAGAAATCCGTTTACATTCATATCAAAAAAATTTACGAGTGCAAATTTACAACATAGGAAAGAGGTTTCCCCAATTTTTCCGTTCGGAAATCGTTCGGAAATCGTTCGGAGTGTTCGATTCGCTGGTTTCCAGAATATTATCAGTTATGTGCGCAGATCAAAAAAGCAAAAAAAAGTGAACCCGGTTGCCTCCCCTTTAGGCTTCGGGAGGCGACCGGGGTCAACATGCTTGATGAGACCGATTCTGATTAAAGGATTGAAATTAGATTCTCGAGATCCTGATAGCGATTTTTTTCTCCGAAAATTTTCTCACACATTCTGGCTCGGTAGCCGGAGATGGTGGAGACTCCCTTGATCATCAGAGCGGAGATTTCATTATTTGAAAAACCGAATTTCATCAGATATGCAACTCTGCGGATCGATTGATCCGGTGGCTCCCCCATAATCATGTCAAGTCGGCAATCGAATTTAGGAGAGACAAGGTGCACTATAAATTTCACATTCTCCCAAACTCTAGGATCATCACCGACCGAATCCCCGGAAGAGAGCATTTCCCGCAAACTCTTGTTGATATCGCTCTGCTTGATGGTGAGATGAACTTCCCGCCGAAAGTCCGGTTTCTTGATTAAATCGCATAGAGAATCAATAAGATTGTTCCTCAAACTTTCAATCGTTGAATGAATGTCATGGATTCCCTCCACAGCAGGAGCCACCGTTAGGCTTCCGGATGTTGATGACGTCATCTCTTGAGTGAACGACGATTCCTGCTGTGTATCCCGATTGTTTCGCGAGTGGGATCTCTCAGTCAGGGAAACAGCTGCGAATATCTTCTCAAGCTGCTCGTTTAGTGCGGCTATCTCCCCATTCCTGAATCTCAACCTTGAGATGAAGAAATATATGATGGCTCCTCCACCAAGAATTATCAAAACGACAAGAGCAATGATGATACCCCGTAGGATGGTGTTCATTTTCCCGGTCTCTATACTTTCCCTCTCGTGGATCCTGTAGTTATAGAGCGACTGCTGGGAGATGGCTCTCATGTCGCCGTTGCGGTCAAGATAGCTCTCCATCCATGAATGATATTTCCTGTTGTAGCGGGCGAGGGTGTCGGGAGGAATCACATCCTTCATCTCCGGAGAGAAGATCACCCGATAGCCGATCTTGTGGTTCGAAGGATCTTTCTGGTTCACGAGCCTGAGGGCGTAGATAGCCGCAGTGTCGCCGATGCCGGCCTCCTTATATATACGGGCAGCATTTGCCAGCGCCAAATTTTTCGAGAGGGAGTCGGTGGCCTCAACAGCGGGCCGGATGAGAGTCAGTGCTTCGTGGATTCTCCCCTGATGATAGAGCATCTCAGCGAGATTCACATCAATTATAGAAGTATCGACCGGAGCCACTTTCACAGCCAACTTTCTTGCTTTCTCAAGAGCGGTTCTCGCCATTCCATAATCATCCTGATGTCGATAGACTTCTGCAAGGAGTTCTGTATTAAACATTATCAGAAGGGGATCCCCGATTATGGAGTCAACTCGGATAGATTCCTTTATATAGGGAATAGCCTCCTCATGAAGCCGCAAAGAGTGAAGCAGTTTTCCCGTCTGGCTGAGGATTTTCGCATGGAGAAGGGTATTTTTCTTATCTTCGGGGAGGTTGTCGAGGGCGTCCTGATAGTAGCGGAGGGCGGTGAATGAGTCGCCGATGTCGGAATAGACGCGGCCGCCATAGTAGAGGGCTTCGGGAAGGAATCCGCAGCGCCGTTGTTTCTCCGCGTATTCCACCACGGGGCGGATGATGGTGTCGCCGGGATGCCGGAGATATGCCTTGTCGGTGAGTTTCACCTGGAGCAGGGAGTGATACATGCGGTCGTTCTCCGATAGCTTAGAAACGTCTACGCTCCTCAAAAGCGAGTCAGCTTTGAGGAAAAGCCCCCTGTCGGAGTTGGTGTTCGTCCCTGATATTCTGTTGGCTATCTCATTGATTTCCGTCAGTTTCGGAGAGAGTTTCTTTTCGCCGCAAGAGACCGCGAAAAGAAGGAGTATTGCCGGGATAATATGGAGGAGTATACGGTTCATATAGTCGGCTGGTTGAGTTGGGTTTATCTTCCAATGAGGCGGGAGATCTCACGCTTGAGAATATGGTGGGCGGGGGCGGCCATGTCGCCGTGGTTGTAGCCGTCGAGGCGGAAGATCTTCACGTCGGGATGTCCGGCAAGCTTCATCATGCGCCACATATATAGATTCTCTTCATGCCGGCCATAAAGTTCCTCCTCGGGGTCGCCGGTGATGATGATGTAGGGAGGGGCGTCTTTCCTGACGTGGAAGAGCGGTGCGTTGGAATCGATGTAGGGAGTCAGTTCGCCTATCCCTTTGCTCTTGCGGTCGGAGAAATGGGTGATCACCTGGCCGCTGAATGGGATGAGACCTGCAATGCGGTCGGCATCGACTCCATGCGAAGCCAGTCTTGACTTGTCGAGGCCGATCATGCTCGTGAGAAAACCTCCGGCGGAATGACCTGAAACAAAAATTTTTTCAGTGTCGCCCCCGAATTCTCCAGCATGGCAGAATACCCATGCCACGGCTTCGGCCGCATCATCAATACATTCCGTCACGCTAACTTCCGGAATCAGACGATAGTTGGGAGCCACCACCACAAATCCGGAATTCATCAGCTCCTGCGGGATGAATTTCTCACCTCCGGTGAGACCTCCGCCATGAAACCAGACCACCACCGGACATTTCTCCCCCTTCTCTTCTGGAGAATAGACGTCAAGCTTCAGGCGGCGACGTGAGTAGTCGTCGGTCTTGGATGAATATGGGATATCTGTAATGGTTTTCCATTCTCCCCTGGCGATGGCCGGGAGGAGAATGGAAAGTATGGAAAAAATCAGAATTATTTTCTTCATGTGATAGTCTTAATAAAGACCATGGTTCTGATGCTTGTTGATCCATTCCACGCGGTTGATGAGCCATTCGCGCAGAGTGTTGTAGCGTTGACGGAACTTATAGCTGCTCTGGATTCCGCTCGCGCCAGTCCATTTAGCACCGTTGTTGACGGCAGACGGCTCGATGTGGGCGGCATATTCTTCCATGTAGTCAAGGATCTGAGGCCATGTCTCGGCATAGAATTTTTCCCATTTCTCATCGAAAAGATTCCTGACTTCCTCATTCTGGGCGAGAGTGCGGAAGAAGGTCCCTCCGTTAGTGTCGCCGTCTGCATCGAGAAGAAGGCGGTTATAAGCCACCGCGCCTTCATAGCCGTCGTAGGTGTAGGCCCAGTCGAAGTCCCATGCGGGTCCGAAATGATACACGTAGTCGCTTCCGAGACCCTCTTTATAGAGATATGTGCTCTTGGGGTGACGGATCTCTCGGTTGCAGGTGACGACGTAGACGAGCAGATAGTTGGCAAACGATTCGATGTCGAGCACATCCTTGAGCGACTCCGTTTTTCCCCGTTTTGTCACGGCGTCGCAAAAGTTAGTCATGTCTGCCTGCCACTGCTTGAAATAGTCTTTGGCCACAAATCCTTTATCCTTGAGGTCTTCCTCGAGTTCGCCGAGATCTGGATCCTTCACCATCACCGGGATTGATTTTATGGAAGATGATGGTCCGGAAGCCCAGGCATATCTGAACTTATAGTCTTCATCATAGTATGAATCGAGCTCGAAGAGCATTCCCTTCTCCTCATCGATGTCGACGCTGCCACCGCCGATTCCGATCTTCTCGGTCAGGAAGTAAGCTCCGCGGTAGTGGCCGTTGAGATAAACCTCCACGGGGATGCAATGGTTTGAGAATTTGATTCCCTGCATCTGGGCGATCTTGAAGGCGATTGCGTTTCTCATGAGCGTCGGGTCGAGATAGTTGGCGATGAGGGCGAATGATTTCGCTTTCTTCATTCCGCAGAGTTCGCGCTTCTTCTCGAATTTGAAACGGTAGGGAGTCTTCGGCATGTTCCAGGTAGAGTTGCCGCGTCCGCGGAATTCAACTTTTGTTTCTGGGAGATCTTCGAAGAATCCATTGCCGTCCATAGAGATGGTGGCATCGTAGATGGTGGATTTCGTGAAGCCGTTTCCTTTGTAGAGATCGGAGATGTCGGGATAGTCGGTCAGGTTTACGTAGATGACCGGCACGTTGTGCCCCACCACGATGCTATCGATAGCGGATTCGGAGATGGTCTCCTTTTTCCCATCCTTGGTTTGGATTTCGATTCCGTTGGTGTTGTCGCCCCATTCGGTGGAGAGGAATGTTGTCTTGTCGATATTCTCGATTTTCTTGCTGGTGAATTTCCCATCCTGCCTGTAGACGTGGAGATGTTTATGCTGGGCGAAGGCAGGAACCGCGATGACGGCCGCCAGGATTATTGCTATAGTCTTTTTCATCGCGCAATGGAGATTTTAACGGTTTTCTTATTGAAGGTGACGAGATATACTCCCGGGGTGAAGGAGGAGATGTCGATGCTGTGGCTCCCTTCGGCGGCCGCCTTGTAGAGGGTTTTCCCGGCGAGCGACACCACTGAGACGTTGCTTCCCGAGGGGAGATTTTCGAGGAGGAGTTCATTGCCGATACGGGCCACGGAGACCCCTCCGTCGGCAACATCGTCGATTCCGGCAAGGGTGTGCTCCCCCTCATTGCCTGAAAGGGTTATTGACTTCACCTCATCCAGGGGGAGGGAGATGGCGTTTTCGCCGGTAGTGAAGAATTTCACTTCGTTGTCGGCGATTGTGAGAGTCATTCCCTGCTCTCCCTTGATGGAGAGGGTTGATCCGTCGTGGCGGTTCACCAGAATGCTCTTGTAGGCTTTTGCCTGGCATAGTTCCGGGAGCGCCAGGAGCGCCGCGGTTGCCAGAGTGAGAAGGAGACGTTTCATGATGATATATGTTTGTCGGTTTTAAATCTGTTGATATTCTTGAGCTGATTCCGGATTGAGAAGATCAGCAGGTGGTGGTCTGTGGTGTCACGTCGACCACCTTCTCTTTCCCCTTTCCGTAGATCACCTTAAGTTTGAAGGGGACGTTGGTGGAAACCGAAATTTTCGGTTCCTCGTCGGGGGAGCGTCGTTTGGCCGCCTTGAGATCGATCATTCCGTCGGGTCCGAAGGGATAACGTTCGATTCCATGCGCGTCGGTCTGATGCATATCCCAGACTATTTCATTTTCGATATAATCTCCGCGGATTCCGAGCTTAAACTCTATCAGCCCGGCGATGGGAGGCAGGCCGGTCCATCCCACGAAGTCTTTTCTGGCCATGAATCCGGGCTCCATGGATTCCGGGGCATAGTATTCCCAGAAAGTGCCGGTCTTGGAATAGACGTCGAGGATCTGCGCGTAGTGGTTTGAGGCCACTTCGTAGGCAAGATCGCGATATCCGTTTTTCAGGAGTCCGAGCACCACCATGTGGTTCGTGCCGGGCCAGATTCCACCTTGCCAGTAGCGCCCGTTTTCCTTATATTTAGGATTATCGGCCGATAGCGAGGGCACCATTCCGGGACGCTGGAACGTGTCGGGATTCTGGAGATGGGAAACGAGGCGGTCGGTGCGTTCCTTGTCGAGCAACCCTGGGGTGTGGAGCGCCCAGAAAGCTCCACACCCCTTTGTGGGACACAGAGATCCGTCGGCATACTGGTCGTGGAGAAATCCGGTGTTGTCGTCCCAGAGATTCTCAGCCACATATTTCGAAAGCATCTTGGCCTCGTCTTCAAAATCTTCTATCTCCTGCCAGCGCTCTATGTGGAATCCCATTTCGAGCAGGAGGTTGGCGATGAAGATCTGCTGGAGGTTTGTGTCGAGCCATGTCATGTGGCCATGGCTATAGATCTGGCTATATTTCTCGGGCACGCGGGGCATGTTGTCCATTCCTGTTCCCCATCCGCTCGACCAATAGGTGCCGTTTTGCCAGGTGTGGTTGAGCCGGAGCCACTTATAGTAGGCGCAAAGCACTGGAAAGATCTTGTGGAGCCTTTCCATATCGCCGAACTGATGGAAATAGACCATCTCGCACCATGGCATAAGGTTAGGCCCCGTGCTCGTCGGATCGTAGCGCTCGAAGCAGTCGGCACCGTCGCCCTTGATCTCACGGCAGATGAAGCCGTCGGGATGCTGTTTGGCATAGAAGTTGTCGAGGGTGCGCTGAAATGGGAAAAACCTTGCCCCATATCGGGCGAACATCAGGATGAAGGAGGAATCCCACATGAAGATATTGCCGTTGTAGGCAGTGTCGATATAGGTGCTGACGAATCCCGAACCCTCTTCAGGATGGCGTAGGTTAGCAACGGCAAATTCCCAAGCTTTCCAATACATCTCGATCTCCTTTTCGTGGCCCTCCCATATAGGGGAGGGGAGAATGAGCCGTGCCTCCTCAAAGGTGCCGAAGGGGATTGAATCCGGTTTCATCACCCGGAATTCATTTTCGGCGATCAGAGGTTCCTTGACGTAGGTGTTCTTGTAGGGAATCTTGTATTTGACGTCGTTGCCGCAGGTCTGGGCATGACCTCCGAAGGCCATGCCCGTCACTGCAGCGAGAATTAGAGCGTATCTTTTCATTTAAGATTCAGGAGTTGCTTGATTCGGTTGGCGATATCGGTGTTCTCGATAATGCCGGTGAAATTTTCTGAGCCGGGTCCAAAGGCATAAATCGGCACCATCACTCCGCTATGGCCTCCGGTGGAGAATTTGCAGACGATCTTCCCTTCATCGAGGTCGCCGTCAACAAGGGTCAGGCCGCCTGTTTCATGGTCGGCGGTCACGATGACGAGAGTTTCGCCGTCTTTTGCAGCCCAGTCGAAGATGGCTCCGATCGTGCGGTCGAAGTCATGGGTTTCCTGCATGAGGAGGTCGATATCGTTGAAATGGCCGTAGTCATCGAGCTGCGATCCCTCGATCATGAGGAAGAATCCGTTGGGATTCTTGTCGAGGATATCGATAGCCTTCAGGGCCGCCCTCTCCAGATAGTTGCCGCGCACGGCAGGGAGGGGAGTGTCGAAAGAATCGGTGACGCAGAACACTTTCCCGCTTTTCACCTTCTCGAATTCATCAAGCGAGCGGGGCATCTGGAAGCCTTTCTTCTTGAGTTCCTTGAAGAGATCGCGTCCATCGGGACGGTTGATCATCTTCCCCCAGCCAGGACCGACAACCACCTGAGCCTTGGTGTTGACATAGTCGGCCATCACTCCGTCTTCATTGTCGCGGTCCACGATGTGGCAGCAGAAGTCGGCAGGAGTGGCATCCCAGAGGCGGCACGTCACGGCCACACCGGAGGAGAGGCCGTTGTCGGCGGCATATTCCACGAGCGATTTCGCGGGTTTCCCTTCGCCGTCGACGCCTACTGAATGGTAATTTGTCTTTTTCCCGGAAGCGAGCGCTGTGCCTCCGGCGCCGGAGTCGGTGATGAGTTTGTCGAGGCAGTAGGTTTTGGAAAGGCCAACGTATTGGGCGTTGTCAAGGAAGAGATGGCCGCGGTTGGCCACCCATGCGGAATACATGTGCATGAGGCTCATGCCGTCTCCGATCATGAGGATGACGTTTTTCACCTTGTTTCCTTTCGGAGCTTCGATCACTGAGACCTCGTAGGGGTTCTGCATGATATATGTCAGCTCTTTGTCGCGTCCTTTCTCGGCGAAAGCCGAGGGAGCGGCCATGACTGCAGCGGTCAGAAGCACGGCCGCTTTCATAATGCTTTTCATTTGCAGGAAGAATATTTGGAGGGTTGATTATTTAAGATTGAGGGTCACGAGCACAGGGGCATGGTCGGAAAGGAATTCTCCGTTTTCAGTCTCTGCGAGGACTCCGTAGCGGTCAACGTCGATGTCACCGCTTACGAATACATAGTCGATGAGAGGACGGCGGTCGTAGGGAAGTTCTCCGAAGTCGTGCCAGCTCCATGACGGCCCATAGACGATTCCGGCCAGGGCTTTTGAATCGTTGAGGTGATCGGGATCATCGGGGTTGGTGATGTGTTTCACCACGTCGGAATCAGGAGTGGAGTTGAAGTCGCCCGTCACGATGACGTCGGCTCCCTGTCCGAGTTCCTTCACTTTCCGGAAGATGAGGTTGATACCCTCACGTCGTGCCACCTGGCCCACATGGTCGAGATGAGTGTTCAGGGCAAGGATTGTCTTCCCGGAGAGATTGTCTTTCAGACGCGCCCATGTCGCCACCCTGCGGCATGCACCGTCCCATCCGAGACTTCCTGCCACCTCCGGGGTCTCGCTGAGCCAGAAGGTGCCTGATTCAAGTTCTTCAAAGCGGTCTTTCTTGAAGAAGAGGGCGCTGAATTCCCCCTCCTCTTTCCCATCTTCGCGGCCTACACCGATGGCGGTGTATTCGGGGAGGCGTTCCTTGAGATCGGCGAGCTGGTTGGAGAGCACCTCTTGAGTGCCGAGGATGTCGGCGTCGTAGAATCTGACTGCGTTTGCAGCGCGGTCCTTGCGATATTTCCAGTTGTTGAGGCTGTCTTCCGGGTTGTCGTAGCGGATGTTGAACGACATAACGTTGAGTTTCGTTCCGTCGGAAGATGAGGGTAGAGTCTGTTGCCGGTCTGCGCAGGCAGTCATCATCAGCCCGAGGGCTGCGATCAATATAAGTTTCTTCATTGTGTGGATGGTTTTCATGATTATCTAAAAAAGATTCGTGTCGGCAAATTTAATAAAATTTACCGACACGAACTTCAGTTACGGTCAGAAATTATTCCCATTCCGGGAGTTGCTTGAGCTGACCATTAGATTTTTTCACCTGATCCGAGGGATAGGGGAATGTCATCATATAGTCCTGATAGGGGAGTTTATCGGGATAATCCTCATAGAAATCTACGGTGAACGGTGAATCCGGGTTGGAGCGTTCCTCATAGTAGCGCACGGTCGGGCGTGCATTGAGCTCGGCTGCTGCGAGCGCCTTGATGTCGGCGTTGGAGCTGCGGTGCCAGCGCTTCAGGTCGAAGAGATGGTTGGTATACTCAAACGCGAGCTCGCAACGACGCTCATGATAGAGGTCGGCCATAGTGGCGGCGCCGGTGAGCTTCTGGAGGTTGGAACGTTCGCGGATCCTGTTGATGTCGGCGGCAGCCTTTGCTCCGTCGCCCTGCATGAGATATGCCTCGGCGCGGAAGAGGATCATCTCGGCCATGCGCATCATCGGGAAGTTGATGCGCACCGTGGGCCAGTTGCCGTTGGCGTTGACATAGCCGTTGCCTACGGGATCATCGGTCATGCCGAAGGATTCGTGGTATTTGTTCACCTGGAATCCAACGTTGAGGTCGGACTCGGATGCGTAAACGCGCTCCTGACCGAAGAAATTGAATTTCTGGCCGTAGGCGAGAATAGAACGGATTATGCGGTCGTTGCCTTCTCCATCCTTGAGCATCTCCTCATAGATGTCGTTGGAGGGCTTGATCTGGCCCCAGCCGTTGTAGACGCCCCAGCCTTTGTTCTCGAGCATTACGCCGGGGAGCTCGATTCCACCGCCGATCGTGCCGCCGTCGGAGGGGAAGCTCCAGATATATTCGCGGTTCCAGAATTTGTTCTTGTCGGAGGAGAAAACGTCGTCGAAGGTGTCGGCCAAACCGCGTCCGTAGGCGCTTTCGAGTTCATCGACAGCGGCGATCACGTCTTTCCATTTCGACTCGTCCCATGTTGCCCAATAGGCGAGGGTCTTGGCCTTATAGCCGAGGGCGGCAGCCTTGTGGGCGCGACCGCGGTCGTCGGCGCTATATTCCTCAAACTTGGGAAGATGCTTGATGGCATTGTCGAGGTCTTCGATGATCAGGCGGTAGTTCTCCATGACGGTGGCGCGCTGTTCGGGGATAGAGTTGTCGTATTCCCCCTCGAAATCCTCCCAACGGGTGAAGGGCACGCCGAGTTTGTCGGTGCCGTAACGGTGGGCGATCCAGAAATGGTCGAACGCACGGATGAAGTATGCCTCGCCGAGTGAGCGCTCCTCCACATCGGAACGCTCTGCTTTTGCGCCGAGGTTCTTGATGATGTAGTTTGCGCGTGCCATGCCGGTGTAAAGGGTGTTGAACGCACCGCGGATTGGGCTCTCGTCGCCGTTATATTTGAAAGTGGCGAGAGTGGGATAACTTCTTGTTCTTGCCCACACTACGTCGTTGGCGGCTCCCTGCTCCCAGAAGAGCTCACGCCCGAACATTCCCTCGCCTACGAGAGGCTCGTAGAGACCGTTGACAGCGTCGATGCTCTGCTGATCGTTGGTGAAATAAGTTGTTGTGGTGGTGTTGCCCTCGGGCTGAACATCGAGGAAGTCGTTGCACGAAGCCAGCGACATAACCACCAGAGCTGATCCTATTATATACTTTTTCATTTGAAATCCTTATCAATAGGTTAGGTTGATTCCGACGGAGAATGTGCGGGAAACGGGATATTTGAGAGCGTCCCAGCCGCCACACTCGGGATCCACGCCGGAATATTTGGTGATTGTGAAGAGGTTCTCGGCAGAGAAGTAGAGGTTGAGCGAGCTGCTGCGGCTTCTGAGATAGTCCCATTTGCGGATGAGGGAGGTCAGGTCGTAGTTGACGGTGACGTTTTTCAGACGCAGATAGGAAGCATCCTCAAGATAGTAGTCGCTCGGGGTGGTGAAGTTGCCGTTGTTGTCGGTGCGTGAGAGACGGGGGATTGAAGAGCCCTTGTTTGTCTCGCTCCAGGCATTGAGAATCTCTTTTGAACGGTTGAAGTTGCCATCGACATCGCTGAGGATCGCCGATTTGCCGACGTAGAGGGCCTGCGCACCGCCGACACCCTGGAACATTGCGCTCACGCTGAGGTTTTTCCAGGTGGCTCCGAAGGAGAAGGAGTAGGTGGTTTCGGGGGTTGCATTGCCCATGTACTGACGGTCTTTGTCGTCGATCTTACCGTCGTTGTTGAAATCGACAAACTTGAGGTCGCCGGCCTTGGCATTAGGCTGGATGCGGTTGCCCTCCTTGTCGACATAGGCTGCTGCCTCTGCGTCGCTCTGGAAGATGCCGTCGGTCTTGATCAGATAGTAGGAACCGATTGGCTCGCCCTGAGCCGTCTGATACATGTAGGGAAGTATCGAACGGAATGCTCCGCCGCCGGTCCATACGCCGGGAGTGCCGTCGGAGTTCTTCACGCCGATATCGGTCACTTTGTTCTTGAGGTAGGCGAAGTTGCCGCTCACGAAGTATGTCCAGTCTTTGTTGACGCGGTGGTTCCAGTTGGCAGAAACCTCGAGGCCGCGGTTACGCACTTCACCCTGGTTGATGAGCATGGCGTCAAGACCGATGGTGTTTGGCCAGTTGATGGTCTGATACTGGATGAGGTTGTAGGTGCGCTTGTTGAAATAGTCAACAGCGAGGGATAGACGGTGGTTGAAGAGCTCGGCGTCGATACCGAGGTCGAACTGCTCGGATGTCTCCCATGTCAGATTCGGATTGACCGATTTATAGTTGTAGACCACTGAACCGTAGGGTTTCTCGCTGCCATACTGGCCGTAATCGCCCTGATAGTATGATCCGAGAAGGGCAGCCTTATAGCCCATTCCAATTGAACCGAGGTTGCCTACCTTACCCCATGATGCACGGATCTTGAGAAGGTTGAGGGCTTCGCTCTGACGGAAGAATTTCTCGTTTGAGATTTTCCAGGCTGCGGTGACAGCGGGAAAGTCGCCATAGTTGTTCTGTTTGGGGAGACGTCCGGCATAGTCACGGCGCCAGGATGCTGTCATGAAGTAGCGGTCGTCGAAGGAGTAGCCGACACGTGCCACGAGAGCCACGTTCGAGTCGGGGCCGTTGAGCCAGTCGATTGCCTGGTTGATGGCGCCGGCTTTCTCAAGATACTGGAGATAATCGCTCTCATCGGCGAAATCGCTACCGATCACGCGGAGATTGCGGGCCTCATAGTGGTCGGCAGTGACTGAGAAAAGTCCGCTCACACGGTGACGGTCGAAAGAGTTGTCGTAGGTGAGGGTGTTTTCAGCGTTCCATTTGTCGGTGCGGTAGTTTGAAACGGTAAGGGTATTGTTATCGTTTGGCTTACCGGGCTCGTCGACTCTGGGATTGAAATTTTTGTAGTTGTTCTGAACCACGTTGTAGGTGAAACGGCTTGTGAAGCGGAGGCCCGGAACGATGTTGGCGATCTCAAGAGATGTGGTCGACCAGAGATCGGTTGAACGGTTGTAGTTGTTTTCGGCCATGAGGAGACGCATCGGGTTGACCACGTCGCCATGAGCGGAGGCGAGGCCTTCACCATACTGTGCGATATAGGCGGGATCCTCGCAGGCAGTGCCGCCCCAGGTTCCGTCAAGCGGATTGTAGACAGTAGCCGATGCGGGCATCCAGATTGCAGAAAGGATCGGGCCGGTGTAGCCGTCGTCGGTTCCTTTTGAGCGTGACTCCCAGTTTTTCCAGACGAGATCCTCGCGCACGGTCACCCATTTGTTGAGCTTGAACATGCCGTTGTAGCGGATGCCGAGGGTCTTGCTGTAGGTGTTGACAAGGGTTCCCTCGTCGTTGTTGTAGGAGAATGAAAGACGGTTGCTGAAGCCGTCGTTGCCGCCGTTGAGCACGATGTTGTGGCGCTGATAGAAGGCGGTGCGGAAGATTGCATCCATCCAGTTGGTGCGGGTGGTGCCGATCCAGGGGTTCTTGCTTTCGTCCCATGCGGCGGGAAGGCTCTGGCCAGCGTTGCCGTAGGAGAGTTTGCGCATCTGGATCTCCTCCTGAGCGTTAAGGGGCTGGATGAGATTGGAGGCCTTGCGGATGCCGAACTGGCCTTCGTATGAAACGGTTGCCTGTCCGGATGCGGCTTTCTTGGTGGTGACGAGCACAACACCGCCGGCTCCTGACTGTGCACCATAGATTGCGGCTGATGCGGCGTCCTTGAGGACTACGATCGACTCGATGTCGTTAAGGGAGTTGATGGGGGCGCCGGGAACTCCGTCGACAACCCAGAGGACGTTGTCGCCGTTCTGTGAGCCCTGTCCGCGGATCACGATGGAGGGGGTGGAGGTGGGGTCGCCGCCTGCTGACTGGATGGTCACGCCGGGGAGCTGACCCTGAAGCATTGCCTCAGTAGAGGTGACGGGGCGCTTCTGAAGCTCTCCAGTGTTCTGAACCACGCCGACAGCAGCGGAGAGGTCCTGCTTGCGCGATTCCGCGCCATAGCCGAGAACCACAACTTCGTCGAGCTGCTCGGTGTCTTCTTTCATGTTGATGGTGATGTCGTTGCCTGTGACGCTAACTTCCTGGGTCTCATAGCCCACATAGCGGACAGTCAGCACATCGCCTTTCTTGGCATTGATCTTGAACCGTCCGTCAAGGTCGGTCAAAGTGCCATTCTGGGTTCCTTTCACCATTACGCTTGCTCCGATCAGGGGCTCACCGTCGGCATCAAGGACCAAGCCTGACACAGCGAGTTGCTGTGCATAGGCTCCTACACACAGGATCAGCCCCATGAACAGGGACATTGCCGTGCGGCAGATACTTTGATGTACAGATCTCATAATTGATTTTGGTTAGTTGTGTAATATAGGAAATAAAATTTCTTCTGTTTTTGCTTTCCGGAGGAGAGGTCACTCGAAGAGGAGTGCGGCTCCGAGAAGATTAGCGTCGGGAAGAATGGCGCGCTCCATCCTGCATCCCGCTGCGATCTCACGATAGGGGAAGGTGTCGACGGTTTCCTGCCATCCTCCCCTGAAATAGGGCATCGCAGCCGCTATGCCTCCCCCGACAACTATCATCTCAGGGGCGTAGGCGAAGAGGATTGCCTTGGTTAGCTCTCCGAGGTTTCTGCCGAACTGACGCCACACTTTCAGGGCAGCCTCATCGCCTGCGGAAGCTTTGGCTGCGAGTTCGGCGCCTGTGGTGTGGCAGGCTCCTGAGAGCCAGAGGCTGCTGCAATAGTGCTCATAGTCGGAATCAAGATAGGGGAGCGATCCCACCTCTCCGGCCCCGCAGAAGCGGCCCGAATAGAGATGGCCGTCGAGAATGAGTCCTGCTCCGACTCCGGTGCCGAGCGTGATGCCTACCACATCCTTGAACCCTTTGGCGGCTCCGTAGCGGAATTCTCCGAGCGCGAAGCAGTTGCAATCGTTGTTGACCCTGACTGGCACAGCAAACCTATCCTCAAGCATCTCCTTGAGGTGGACTTCTTTCCAACTCGGGATGTTGGCGGCGTTGTAGACGATACCCCGTTCGGGATCCACAACCGAAGGAACTCCGATTCCTATGCCGTCGATGCCGGCGCACATAAGCGGAGATATGAGTGTGATGATCTGTTCCACAACCTCTCTCTCCGGCGCGGAGGAGGGACATGAGACAGAACTTCTTTCCCGAACGGCTCCGTTATCCACTTTTGCAACACGGATATTGGTGCCTCCCAGATCAATCGCTATTTTCATGATGCCTAAACGATCTTGTTTATGTGCAGGTTCTGATGTTGTTTTTGTAAGTTTTCCGACAGATATCGCGTTAATCGGCTGATTGCTAATGATAATGAGTGGGCTGGCCGATGGTGCCCGCGATATAATCGGGATGCAAAATTAGTCTAAGATTTTGAGATTGCAAAGGTTTTCTTAACAAAAAATTGCATAAAATTTTGTTAAAATATTTAATCGGCGGAATATCACTGGTTTATATGATGATTCCACCTGCGCCTGCCGGGATCGGAAAACCATCCCCATTTGTTGAAGTAGACGCCCATATTGATGGCATGGATCCACAACATCCTGAGGCTTTTTCTTGAGGCGGCGGCATGTTCGTGGATAACTCTGACTCCGTTCCATCTCACGGTTCTCCATTTTTCGTGTATGCGCCTGGTGAGGTCGATGTCTTCCGGATACATGAAGAATCTTTCATCAAAGAGTCCACATTCAGTTAGGGCTTTGTTTCTGAAGAGCATGAAGCATCCCAGAAGATAGGGGGCGTCGAGTTCCTCCACATCGCGGAGTTGCCTCATCTCAAATCGGTCGAGGCGGCTGCCGACGAGGAAGCGCGGTAGAAACCTGCGGGCAAACAGATCGAAAGGGGAGGGGAGCATCCTTGCGTTCCATTGGGGGCGCCCGTCGGGGAGGATGATCTCAGGGGCGGCGAGGCCGATATGCGGCCGACGTTTCATGAATCTTTCCATCTCTCCGAGCACGTTTCCATCCCACCACACATCGGCATTCATGACAAGATGAAAGCCGTCGGGATCTTTTACGGCTTCTCTCATGGCGATGTTATGCCCGGCTCCGAAACCATTGTTTTTCACGTGGAGATATTTCACACAGGGATCGATCTCCCCGAAGCCGGAGAGGGAGGTGTCGGGACCATTGTCGATGAGCCAGATTGTGTGGGGAGAGGCGCGCAACACGGATTCGAGCGCCCTCTCAAGTTGTGAGGGTGGGGTTTTATGGAGTACGATGGAGACTGTCATTCAGGTTATGAAAAAAATGAGGGGGGCGATGTCGCATCGCCCCCCCAACATCCTACAACAGTAATTCTGAGTTTATTAGTTATTCTTTACACTTAGCTGCAATAAACATTCTGTTCATGCGTCCGATATTGGCGAGCTTGATGTTTTTCGGACATTCAGCCATGCAGGCACCGGTGTTGGTGCAGTTGCCGAATCCGAGTTCATCCATTCTGCGCACCATAGCGCGGACGCGGCGGTCTTTCTCCACCTCACCCTGGGGGAGGAGAGCCAGCTGGCTGATCTTCGCGGAAACGAAGAGCATGGCTGAGCCATTCTTGCAAGCTGCCACGCATGCGCCACAACCGATGCAGCTCGCGGAGTCCATTGCCTCATCGGCCTTCACCTTGGCGATCGGAAGGTCGTTGGCATCCTGGGCGCCGCCGCAGTTGAAGCTGACGTAGCCACCGGCCTGCTGGATCTTGTCGAATGCATTGCGGTCTACCATGAGGTCTTTGATCACGGGGAAAGCGGCAGAACGCCAGGGCT
>CAYROR010000055.1:0-17617 GCA_964425935.1 uncultured Sangeribacter sp. | reverse complement strand
CTATGTGCCAAAAGGCTATGCATCTATCTTTATTTCCATGTTTGTTTATCAAAATAGGTAATACGATAAAATGTAGAGACATCGCTTTGCGATGTAGCATTGAATAGCAACCAGATATCTGAACATGCCAAAGGAATGTCCCTACAATTTTTGAATCTTGACATACTTTCAATATAGGGCTTTATTCTTTTGTCAGGTCTGGGAGGAATAGCCAATCAAGATAAATCGACTCCTTCGCAAATTGAGGGGTGAGAGCGGTAAAATGAGGGGAAAGAACGTAAAAAATTGTTATATCATTCATTATCTTAATAAAAAAAGCGTCTTGGAGGCGCTTTTTTTTGTTGGATTACAAAAAAATCACTACCTTTGCGGCGCTCGCGATGAGTTTTCACGCGAGGTAGAGAATTATCAACCTATTGAAGTGGTGACCGGCGTGGTTAAATCCATCTCAAAACGTGAAGTTCGTGTCGACATCGGCATGAAATCAGACGCCATCATCCCCGTTTCTGAATTCCGCTACAACCCCGATCTCAAAGTCGGCGACGAAGTAGAGGTATTCATCGAGGCGCTTGAAGATAAAAACGGTCAGCTCCGCCTCTCCCACAAGAAGGCTTGCCAGACACGCAGCTGGGACCGCGTCAACAAAGCTCTCGAAAACGACGAAATCATCAAAGGCTATGTCAAATCCCGCACGAAAGGCGGCATGATCGTCGACGTCTTCGGCATCGAGGCATTCCTCCCCGGCTCACAGATCGACGTTCGTCCGATCCGCGACTACGATGTATTCGTCGACAAAACTATGGAATTCAAGGTTGTCAAGATCAACCAGGAATATAAGAATGTCGTCGTTTCCCACAAGGCGCTTATCGAAGCTGAACTTGAGGCTCAGAAACGCGAAATCATCTCTAAGCTCGAAAAGGGACAGGTGCTCGAAGGCAAAGTCAAGAACATCACTCCTTATGGTGTGTTTGTCGATCTCGGCGGCGTCGACGGTCTCGTCCACATCACCGACCTCTCATGGGGACGCGTTTCCGATCCTCACGAAGTTGTCGAGCTTGACCAGGACATCAAGGTCGTTATCCTCGACTTCGACAATGAGAAGAAGCGTATCGCCCTCGGCGTCAAGCAGCTTCTTCCCCATCCCTGGGATGCTCTCGATCAGACCATCAAAGTCGGCGACCATATCAAGGGCCGCGTAGTCGTTATGGCCGACTATGGTGCGTTTGTTGAGGTTCAGCCCGGTGTTGAAGGTCTCATCCACGTTTCTGAAATGTCATGGAGCCAGCATCTGCGCAGCGCTCAGGATTTCCTGAAGGTTGGCGACGAAGTTGAGGCAGTTGTCCTCACCCTCGACCGCGAGGATCGCAAGATGAGCCTCGGCATCAAGCAGCTCAAGAAAGATCCCTGGGAGAATATCGAGGAGAAATATGCTATCGGCTCACGCCACACTGCCAAGGTGCGCAATTTCACGAACTTCGGCGTGTTTGTTGAGATCGAGGAAGGCGTTGACGGCCTCATCCACATCTCCGATCTCTCTTGGACCAAGAAGATCAAACACCCCTCAGAGTTCACTCAGGTTGGCAACGACATCGAGGTTCAGGTGCTCGAAATCGACAAAGACAACCGTCGTCTCTCCCTCGGCCACAAGCAGCTTGAGGAGAATCCCTGGGATGTTTTCGAGACAATCTTCACCGTCGGATCTGTTCATGAGGGAACCATCACGGAGGTTATGGACAAAGGTGCCGTGATCGCTCTTGAATATGGTGTTGAAGGCTTCGCTACTCCCAAACACCTTGTGAAGGAAGACGGCTCTCAGGCCAAGCTTGATGAGAAACTCAACTTCAAGGTGATCGAGTTTAACAAAGACAGCAAACGCATCATCCTTTCACACAGCCGCATCGCGGAAGACGCAAGCAAGGCTGAGGCACGCGCACAGCGTCCCGCTCCCAAGAAAGCACGTCGTGAGGAAGAGCCCGTTGCAGCTCCCGCAATCGAGAAGACCACTCTCGGCGACCTCGGAGCACTTCAGGCCCTCAAGGAGCAGATGCAGAAAGAGGAAAAGAAATAATAATTTCCGATCGTTCATAAAAAAATGGAAAGGCTCCGGCTTTTCCATTTTTTTTACTAACTTTACACTTTCTTTTAAAGAGTATAACATCATCAAAATGAAACAGCCAGATATCGATTGGTCAGCTCTCCCGTTCAGCTACGTCAAGACTGACTTCAACGTGCGTTGCGAATTCAAAGACGGCAAATGGGGCGAGATCGAAGTCTCCGATTCCGAATATATTCCCATCCACATCGCCGCCTCCACCCTCCACTACGGACAGGAGGCCTTCGAGGGACTCAAGGCTTTCCGCGGCAAAGATGGCAAAATACGCGTGTTCCGCATGGATGAAAGCGCCGACAGATTCCGCAAATCAGCGGAAGGCGTAATGATGGAACCGCTTCCCGAGGAAATCTTCTGTGAGATGGTGAGGAAAGTGGTCAAACTCAACGAGCGCTTCATCCCCCCCTACGGCACCGGAGCCTCACTCTACATCCGCCCCCTGGAGATCGGAATGAGTCCGCGCGTCGGGGTTTCTCCAGCTTCGGAATATCTTGTAATCATGCTTGTCACTCCGGTAGGTCCTTATTTCAAGGAGGGATTCAAACCCACCAAAGTATGTCTGAGCCGGGAGTATGACCGCGTTGCCCCCAAAGGAACGGGTGCAATAAAAGTTGGCGGCAACTACGGAGCGTCGCTCGTGGCAGGAGAGAAAGCCCACAGTCTCGGTTATTCCGTTATGCTCTATCTCGATCCTAAGGAAAAGAAATATATCGATGAGTGTGGTGCCGCCAATTTCTTCGGAATCAAAGACAACACTTACGTCACTCCCGCGAGTGAATCCATCCTCCCTTCGATCACCAACAAGAGCCTTCGCCAGCTTGCGAAAGACATGGGCCTGAAAGTGGAACAGCGTCACGTTCCTCTGGAAGAACTCGGCACCTTCGAGGAGATCGCTGCTTGCGGAACAGCGGCTGTTTGCTCCCCCGTTTCCCAGATCGATGATCTCGACACAGGAGTGAAATACGTGATCTCTTCCACAAACGAGGCAGGACCCGTAACTACCGCTCTCTACAATAAGATTCTTGCCATCCAGCATGGCGAGGAGCCCGACACCCACGGATGGTGTGAGATCATCGAATAATTTTTTCCAATTATTTAGACAATTCCCAGGTTCCGGGAGTCTGGCAGGAATCCGGACTCCCGGAACATTCTTTATCACCTCCAAAAAATTCCTTAATGGATATCGACAAGATTTTCACCCTTTTCTACTCCGACAACCCTATTCTTCTTGAAACCGTTAAGGCTCATTCGGAAGCGGTGGCTGCCCTGGCTGAGAAATGCCTCCGTGAAAATGCCATCGAGGCAGATCTTGAATTCGTCAGGGAAGCGGCTCTCCTCCACGACATTGGAGTGGTCAGATGCGACGCTCCCGGAATCCACTGCTTCGGGAATCTGCCGTATATTTGCCACGGGATAGAGGGACGGAAAATGCTTGATGACTTGGGATTTCCACGCCATGCCCTTGTATGTGAGCGCCACACGGGTGCCGGTCTCACCATTGACGACATCCGGAGCCAGAACCTCCCCCTCCCCCTACGCGACATGCTCCCGGTCTCCATCGAAGAGAAGGCGATCTGCTATGCCGACAAATTTTTCTCGAAATCCGGAAATCTCCGGGAGGAGAAGCCTCTGGGAAAAGTCATGGCGCAGATGAAGGCCCACGGAGAGGAAGTCATGACCCGTTTCATGGAGCTTCATGAGATTTTCAGACACAACATTAATTAAAAAAGGTGTTAAAACATCTTTCCATCGCGTCAAGTTGCGATTTTATTGCTAAATTTGCGGTCGGAAAACGACAATAACAGCCACCATTGAGGCGACTATTCATATACATACTGGCACTGACCTTCATAGGGCTGTCAATGGCAATCAGCCCACAAAAGCAGAATCCGAAGAAGGTTCTGTCAAAGGTGACGACCGCCGACACTTCGGGGGTAGCCGATGTCGTGCCCGTTGACACCATTATTCCGCGTCCGAACTTATTGCCTCCTCCATCGGTTTCCTTATCCGATACTCTTCCGAAAAACCTCAATGATTCCCTTCCTGCCAATCCGGCAGACTCTCTTCCTGCAGGCATTCCTGATCCGGGGTCAGACTCGATAGCTGTTATTCCCCCCGACACCACAGGTCTTTTCCGTGGAGCGGAGGTGATAGAACCTGACACGTCACGCAAAGCCATCTCCAGAATCAACCGCGAGAAAGCCGATCTTGAAACGGCGGTGGAGTTTTCCGCCAAAGACTCCCTGGTAATGGTCGGGCAGAACAATACATACCTCTTTGGCGACGGAAATGTGGAATATGGTGATTTCAAGCTGAATTCCGCAGAAATCCGCATGGAACTCGATAATTCCACAGTCTATGCCAACGGAGTCATCGACTCCACCGGCACTCTCACCGGGAATCCCGTTTTTCAGGATGGCAAGGATCAGTATGAATCCCGGCAGATGTCATATAACTTCAAGACCGACCGGGGCTACATCACCGACGTCATCACCGAACAGGGGGAAGGCTACCTCACCGGCGGTGCCTCCAAGAAAATGGACGATGGTTCCTTCTTCATCCAGGATGGCAAATACACCACATGCGACAATCATGAACACCCACACTTCTATTTCCAGGTGACGAAAGGAAAAATGATTCCCGGAAAGGATATCGTCACCGGACCTGTCTATATGGTGCTTCTCGACGTTCCCCTCCCGCTTGCACTCCCGTTCGGATATTTCCCCTTTACGAAAGACTATTCCAGCGGCATTATTTTCCCGACTTTCGGAGATGACTACAACCGCGGATTCTATCTCCGCGAGGGTGGATATTATTTCGCCATATCCGACTATGTGGATCTCGCCCTGCGCGGTGAAATCTATACGAAAGGGTCCTGGGGAATCTCCGGCCATTCATCCTACGTGAAACGATACAAATACCGCGGTAGCTTCGACTTCTCCTATATCACCACGATTTATGGAGATAAAGGATCTCCCGACTATTCCAAGCAGAAAAACTTCCAGATCATCTGGAACCATTCGCAGGATACGAAGGCTAATCCAAACATGAACCTCTCCGCATCCGTGAACTTCGCCACATCCGGCTACACCCGAAACGACCTTAACTCATATTATAACTCTTCGTTTACGGAAAACACGAAATCGTCTACCGTCAACATGACCTACCGGTTTCCCGGAACGAAGTGGAGCCTTTCGACAACCGCCAACATCTCACAGAGAACTCAGGATTCCACTCTTGCGGTGTCATTCCCCAACCTCAACGTGACTTTCTCCCAGACCGCTCCCTTCAAAAGGAAACGCTCTGTCGGAGGAGAGAGATGGTATGAGAAGATCAGATTGTCTTATTCCGGACAATTTCAGAATTCGCTGACCGCCCAGCAAGACGTATTCTTCAAGAAAAGCCTGATCAAAGACTGGCGCAACGGCATGCGCCACTCAATGCCGGTGTCGGCCACTTTCTCAATCTTCAAGTATATCAACATCTCTCCATCCGTGTCGATGAACGACCGCATGTACACCTCCAAGATCCGCAGGCAATGGGACACTCAGGCGTCGCGCGAGATCACCGACACAACCTACGGATTCTATAATATCTTCGACTTCAACGCATCCCTCTCCTTCGACACGAAGATCTACGGTTTCTGGAAACCTCTCAAGATATTTGGCGACAAGGTGCAGATGATCCGCCATGTGCTCACGCCAACCATCTCCATCTCGGGAGCTCCTGATTTCGGCGATCCTATGTGGGGAATATGGGGGAGCTATGATTATGTCGACAAGCAGGGGCGTCCCATCACCCGGAAATACAACTATTTCTCCCATGGGCTTTTTGGTGCTCCATCGCAGGGAAAATCAGGAGTCCTCTCCGTGAATCTTGCCAATAACCTTGAAATGAAGGTTAAAAGCGACGCCGATTCCACCGGAGTGAAGAAAATATCGCTTATCGAGAATTTTTCAATCAGTCAAAGCTATAACTTCGCCGCCGACTCGATGAACTGGAGCAACGTCAACACTTCGATACTTATCCGTCTGGTCAAGAATTTCAACCTGAATCTTTCAGCCACATGGGATCCCTACACCTATCAGCTCTCTTCCTCCGGCAGTCCGGTGAAAGTTAACGTCCCGAGATGGAAAGCGGGTAAAGGCTGGGTGAAACTCGCCTCTACCGGCACATCTTTCTCCTACACTTTCAACAACCAGACATTTAAAAAGAAAAAAGACACCGGCAAGGGCAACACAACCGGGGGCGAAGATGATGGCGACGGCACTCCTTTCGACGGAGACGACGGTTCGCTTGAAAGCCAGATGTCGGAAGGAGACATGCGTCAGCAGAGAAGGCTCGACTCAAGAAAGGAGACCGCGATGGCTGATGCCGACGGCTACGCTGCGTGGCAGTGTCCGTGGAACCTGACGTTTAACTATTCGCTCAACTATGGCTACGGATCCTTTGACAAGGAGAAAATGGACTATCGCGGCAAATGGACTCAGAACCTCTCCTTTTCAGGAAATATACGGCCGACTACAAACTGGAACTTCTCCTTCTCGGCATCATATAATTTCGACCTGAAGAAAATTGCCTACATGAACTGTTCGATTTCCCGCGACCTCCACGACTTCACCATGTCGGCCTCTCTCGTTCCCTTCGGTCCCTACAAATCCTACAATTTCCACATATCGATGAAATCCGCCATGCTGAAGGATCTCAAATATGACAAACGATCGTCAAACACAAATGGAATCCAGTGGTATTGACAATCTCCAGCTGTGCGGCAGAGGGCAATTTGTGGCCAAACTTTCCGATTTCCCCCGATAAAATTTGGTTGTCTCATCCAATAATGCTACTTTTGTAAAAAATTAGGCAGAGATGGCACACCCACTCACAGACCTCCTCGGAAGGATCAATGAAAAATCGGAAGAGATATCCAATATCATCACCCGGCTGAATGATCGCATCCGAAATCTGGAGGAGGAGAATTCGAATCTTCGCCGGGAGCTTGATGAAACTCATGCTCAGCTTAACAAGGCACTGACCGACGCTGAATTTCTGACGGTTTCCCACAGGCTTGCGGATTCGCCGGATTCCATAATCCGGACAAGGCGCCAGATCTCCCGATTGATCCGTACCATCGACAACTGCATCTCCATGCTGAAGGAGGAATGAAGATGAAGGAGGCAAAGATGAACGAAAAAATTGACATGACAATCAGAATAGGCAATGAGCATATTCCCCTCACTGTGGCTTTTTCCAAACAGGAGGCTGTGAGGGATACTGAAAAAGCTGTTGCTGAACTATATAATAGTTTGAGGACCAAGAAGTCTTCATGGTCTGAAGCGGAAATCCTTGCAAGAGTGGCATATCAGTTTGCCTATTTTTATAAGGAACGTAGCGCGGAAATGCGCCTGATTCAGAATTCCGCTGAAGAGACTGACAAAATTCTCGGCAAGATCATAGACTCTGCCGCCGACTGAGAGTTACGTCATTTTTTTTCAATCCCTTTGTTCCATTCCTGCGATGGCGCGGTTAGGCATGACGCTTTTCAAGCGTCGTTTATAACTACGTCATAATTAAAACTGTAATAACAATTCGCATAATGGAAACAGCAATATGGATTATAATCGCAGTGATCTGCGCCATTGCAGGCTTTTTCGCCGCAATGGAATTCTCTCGCAAAAACGCACGATCGTCTGCTAATATCATCATTGAGGATGCAAAGAGAGAAGCCGACGTGATCAAGGAGAAAAGAATCCTTCAGGCCAAGGAGGAGGAGATGAAGATTATCTCCGACGCCGAGCGCGTCGCTTCCCAGAAAGTTCAGAAAGCTCAGGCTTCCGAAGCCAGGACGCGCCAGAAAGAGCAGCAGCTCGGGCAGCAGCTCAATGAGGTGGCACGAAAGAAAAAGGAGCTCGACACCGCCAAGGTAAACCTTGATGCACGCGAGCAGCTCGTTGCCTCCCGTTCGGAACAGGTTGAGCATCTCCATCGTCAGGCTCAGGAGGAGCTGGAGAAAGTGTCCGGACTCTCGGCGGAGGAGGCCAGAGAAAAACTCGTGGAATCCCTGAAAGATGAGGCGAAGTCGGCTGCAGCCGGCTATATCAACGATATCATGGACGACGCCAAGATGACCGCCTCCAAAGAGGCTAAACGAATCGTCATTCAGTCGATCCAGCGTGTAGCCACCGAGACTGCCGTGGAAAATTCCGTAACCGTCTTCCACATTGACAACGATGAGATCAAAGGCCGCATAATCGGCAGGGAGGGACGCAACATCAGGGCTCTCGAGGCTGCCACAGGAATCGAGATCATCGTCGACGACACTCCCGAAGCAATCGTGCTCTCCGGGTTCGACCCTGTGCGCAGGGAGATTGCTCGCCTTGCGCTCCATCAGCTTGTGGTCGACGGGCGAATCCACCCGGCCAGAATTGAGGAAGTGGTGGCGAAAGTGCGTAAACAAGTGGAGGAAGAGATCATCGAAACCGGAAAACGCACGGCAATTGACCTCGGAATCCACGGTCTGCATCCAGAGCTGATAAGACTTGTCGGGAAAATGAAATACCGTTCATCCTACGGCCAGAATCTTCTCCAGCATTCAAGGGAAACTGCCAATCTTTGCGCCGTGATGGCTTCCGAGCTTGGGCTTAACCCCAAGAAAGCCCGTCGTGCCGGTCTTCTTCACGACATCGGCAAAGTGCCCGACGACGAACCGGAACTTCCCCACGCTTTGCTGGGAATGAAACTTGCAGAAAAATTCAAGGAGAAACCCGAAATCTGCAATGCAATCGGAGCCCATCACGATGAAGTGGAGCAGAATTCACTCCTGGCTCCCATCGTCCAGGTGTGTGACGCCATCTCCGGCGCACGTCCCGGTGCTCGCCGTGAAATTGTGGAGGCTTATATCAAGCGCCTCAATGATCTTGAGCAGATCGCCCTCTCCTATCCCGGAGTGCTGAAAACCTACGCCATTCAGGCCGGACGCGAACTCCGCGTCATTGTTGGGGCCGACAAGATCTCCGATGAGGAAACCGACAAGCTCTCAAGCGAAATCGCACGCAAGATTCAGGATGAGATGACCTATCCCGGACAGGTGAAGATCACGGTCATCCGTGAGACACGCGCCGTAGCCTATGCCAAATAATCATGCCGATGGAAGATTTTGAGAAAGGCTCTTTCAACTCGGGATGCTCAAACTGCCGGCGTGGTGGCGACTGCACGGGGTGTGCCCGGAAGGAGCCGCGCGGAAAACTTATTGCCCACGACTGGCTCTCCGACCTCCCGGGAAGGGATCCGGCAGGGCCGGTGGAGGTGTTGTTTAAAAACACCCGCATAGGCTTCTTCTCCAACCCCAATGCCCTGACTCTGAAAATCGGCGACATCGTGGCCGTGGAGGCATCTCCGGGACATGATATCGGAAGAGTCACGCTAACAGGGCCCCTGGTGGCGCTCCAGATGAAAAAAGCCGGGGTAAAACCCACAGAAGAGCTCAAGAAAGTATTCCGGATTGCCCGCCAGACCGACCTTGACAAATTTGAGGAAGCAAGAGCACGCGAACACTCCACGATGATTCGCGCGAGAGCGATTGCAGAAGAACTCGGACTGGCGATGAAGATCGGAGATGTGGAATACCAGGGCGACGGAGGAAAGGCCATTTTCTATTATATCGCCGACGAAAGAGTGGATTTCCGGAAACTTATCCGTGTGCTCGCCGACACCTTCAAGGTCAGGATCGAGATGAAGCAGATCGGCGCACGCCAGGAGGCCGGACGGATTGGAGGGATAGGGCCATGCGGCCGTCCTCTGTGTTGTTCCACCTGGATGGGAAAATTCGTTTCGGTAGGAACCGGATCCGCCAGGATGCAGGATCTCTCGATGAATCCTCAGAAACTCGCAGGACAATGCGCAAAGCTGAAATGTTGTCTGAACTTTGAAGTAGACTCATACGCCGAGGCCTCGAAACAACTTCCGCCGAAAGATGTGGTGCTCGAAACTAAAGACGGCTCATTCTTCTATTTCAAACCAGATATCCTCACCAGAAGAATCACCTATTCTTCCGACAAGAATATCCCCTCTAATCTTGTGACCATCTCTGCCGGAAGGGCTTTCGAGATAATCGCGCTCAACAAACAGGGGATCAAGGTCGACACCCTCGATGCTTCACAAGATAAGGAATCTACTGCGGAATATGGCGATATCATAGGGCAGGACAGCCTCACCCGGTTTGACAAAAACCGCAAAAAGAAGAAAAAGAACCAGCGCAGCCCCCAGGCTCCGCAACAACCGAATCCGCAGAACCGTCAGGAAAATCAAGGCCGGAGACCGAATCAACACGGGAACCATCAGAACACCGGAAACCATCAGAACACGGGCAACCAGAGGAAGAACGGCCGTCAGATTCAGCGTCCCGACGCAGAACGGAAAGTATTCCGCCCGAAAGAGGGAGGGAAGAATGCCCAGCAACCCCAGAAGGAGGGGGCGAAGGATAAATGACTTTATTGTCAAAGTCGCTTCTTGCCGTCACCCTGTTCTGGTCGGCCTATATCCCATCATGCGAACGTCACGAGATGCCGGTGTTTTCAGAATTCGTCACCATTCCGGAGGAGGGCATCGATCCAAATGCAATAATAGCTTTCTCTCCGGAGGAATCAGACACCGCCCTGAAATTCTCTGGCGCCTACGATATGGTCATGGTGGTCAGATACACACTTCAATGTCCTACGGAATCGCTTGAATTTTCGCTTGAGGAATTTTCCCTCGCCCGCGAGATGTCTGATTCCACACGCAGACAACTCAAACTTTTCAATAGCAAAGGCAGGCCTGCAGGAAAAGGGGGATATGGTGTGTTTGAGATCAGGGACACAATTCATCGGGATTACTTCGTTCCGGAGGGATATTCGCTCTCTGTGTCGAGCATGCTTCCACGCGATGCGACGAAAGGGATAAAGTCTGTCGGGCTTTTGATTTCCCCTCATTAGTTTCATGCATCCGCTGATCGCATTCCCAGACTCAAGTTATATAAGGTAACGTTGAATAATATGGAACTTATATCTTCCGACTTCCGTATTGAAGTCGACAACCGCATAGATAAGATACGCTCCCTGATGCAGGAAAGAGCTGTCGGAGCTCTTCTTCTGGCATCCAATTCCAATATTTATTACGCCACCGGGCGCATCTTCCGTGGCTACGTATATATTCCGGCTGAAGGTCGTGCCCTTTGGTTTCTGATCCGACCCGAAATATATGACAGCGATCCTGATATCATCATTATCCATAAGCCGGAGCTTATTCCCGGAGAACTTGAAAAACGCGGAATGGCAATCCCGGAATCGATAGGGCTTGAATTTGATTCGCTCTCATATTCCGATGTGGCGAGACTTCAGCGGGTGTTCTCATCTTCTGCGAGCATCAACGCCTCTCCGATTATGCGTCGCGTCAGAATGCAGAAGACTCCTGTCGAGCTTGAATTCATGCGTCAGGATGGAATTCGCCAGGCAGAAGCCTACAGGAGATTTTCCCGGTGCTATAAGGAAGACATGACCGACGTGCAGTTCCAGATTGAGATTGAGCGCATCCTCAGGTTGGAGGGAGCCCTTGGATTTATCAGGACATCCGGCAATCTTATGGATATCAATCTCGGGTCGGTAATTGCCGGGCCAAATGCCGACACTCCCAGCCCCTACGATTTTGCGATGGGAGGCGCAGGAATCGATCCGGCCCTTCCGGGAGGAGCCAACGGCACGATCCTAAAGACTGGACAGACTGTCATGGTCGACATGAGCGGGGCCTTCAATGGCTACCAGACCGACATGACGCGCATCTGGAGAATCGGCGATATCCCGGAAATAGCCTTCAAGGCACACGAGTGTTCAAGGAAGATTCTCCGCATTTGCGAAGAAATCGGCAAGCCCGGATTTCCGGTGGCTGAACTCTATAACCGCGCTCTTGAGATGGCGGAAAACGAAGGTCTGTCTGACTATTTCATGGGCCATCGCCAGAAAGCGCCTTTCATCGGACACGGAATTGGAATCGAACTTAACGAATCCCCGGCGATTTCTCCGAAAAGCAAGGACCTCCTTCTTGAGAACATGACCATTGCGCTCGAACCGAAATTTGTGATTCCGGAAGTGGGAGCGGTAGGAGTGGAAAACACCTATGTCGTGACTCCCGACGGACTCTCCCCTCTCACCGTTTTCCCTGAAGAAATTCAGGAATTGTAAGGCTTACGGCTCTTATTCCTCCCTCCTGTTTTATTTATAATCATGAATCTTAGAGAAAATCTGTCACACCCAATATTTGCGACAATTGGCAAAATCGCCGATTCTATGGATCGCGAAGTCTATGTGGTCGGAGGATTCGTGCGCGACATTTTTCTATGCCGGCACTCCAAAGACTTTGATTTTGTGACTGTGGGATCAGGAATCGAGTTGGCCGAGAAAGTTGCAGCCCACCTCGGGCAGAAAGCCCACCTCTCCGTTTTTCCCAATTTCGGGACAGCTCAGGTTAAATTCCATGATCTTGAACTTGAATTTGTGGGAGCCCGGAGAGAATCCTACTCCCGTGGCTCCAGAAACCCGGTAGTTGAAAACGGCACGCTCGACGACGACATGCGGCGGCGTGATTTCACAATCAACGCCATGGCCGTTTGCCTTAACACCGAAAGATTCGGAGAACTCGTGGATCCATTCAATGGAATTCTGGATCTTCACGCAGGGATTATCCGCACGCCCCTCGATCCGGACATCACTTTCTCCGATGATCCGCTGAGGATGCTCCGGGCCATCCGGTTTGCAACCCAGCTTCAGCCAACTCCTGAGAAACTTGCCGAGTGTCCGGAATATCCTCGCTCATTCCGGATCTTTCCGGAAACTTTTGAAGCAATCCGAAAAAACGCACACCGGATGGAGATAATCACCCGGGAGAGGATAAACGATGAGCTTTCTAAAATCATGCGTTCCGACAGGCCGTCGACAGGATGGCGTCTTCTCGATATGGCCGGGCTGATACCTTACGTTTTCCCGTCGCTGCTTCCCCTGAAAGGGGTGGAGATGAAGGAAGGGAAAGGGCATAAGGATAACTTCTATCATACGATCCAGGTTGTTGACAACGTTGCGTCCAGATCTGACAATGAATGGCTGCGATGGGCCGCACTGCTTCACGACATCGCGAAACCAGTCACCAAGCGGTATGACCATAATCTCGGATGGACTTTCCACAATCACAATTTCGTGGGGGAGAAAATGATTCCGAAGATTTTCCGGCAGATGAAACTTCCCCTCAATGAGAAGATGAAATATGTAGCCAAACTCGTTGGGCTTCACATGCGTCCTCAGTCGGTCGGAGAAGAGGGGGTGACGGATTCCGCCGTCAGGAGGCTTCTCACAGATGCAGGCAACGACGTTGATGACCTCATGATCCTTGCGGAAAGCGATATCACTTCAAAGCAGCCGGAAAAGGTCAGACGTCAGCTCGAAGGATTCTGTAAGCTCAGGGAGCGCATGCAGGAAGTAAAAGATGCCGATGAACTGAGAAATTGGAAAAATCCAATCGATGGCAACGAGATCATGGAAAAACTGGGGATTGCGCCGGGGCCGAAGATCGCCCGGCTCAAGGATCTGGTGAAAGAAGCAATAATCGATGGCAAAATACCCTACGACCATGACGCCGCATGGAATTATCTCATTGAGAACCTCGGGAAATAAATGTTTTTAATAAAACCGGTTCTATCATCAATAGATAAGGCCGGATTCCGCTTGGAATCCGGCCTTATCTATTGATGATAGTCTAATCTTCTGAATTAGTCCTCGTTGAGGTTAACACGCTTGAAATTCACCACAACAAGACCCTTGGTAGTCTTGTCAAGGAAGTCGCCGACAGTGATCTTCGGATCCTGAACGTAGGCCTGCTCCATAAGACAGTTCTCCTTAAAGAACTTGTTGAGACGGCCATTGGCGATGTTCTGGATCATAGCCTCGGGAAGATTAGCAGCCTTAGCTTCGCCAGCCTCTTTCATGATCTGACGGCCGCGGGCAGCCTCCTCCTCAGTGATCCAACCCTTGGTGATATTGCTCTCGATATGATCTTCGCTGTCGAAATGGTTAGGATTGAGACCGGCTTTCTTAAGAGCAACCTCCTGAGCCTTTACAACCTGCTCCTGTTTTGTTTTCTCAACAGCCACACTGATCTCCTGATCGATGGTCTCTTTGGGAACATCGTTGCGGGAAACAGCTACAGGATTCATTGAGGCGATCTGCATGCAGACCTCACGGCCAACCTGAGTGTCAACACCCTCGAGGTTGAAGCCTACGATAGCAGCGAGCTTGTCATTGAAGTGATTGTAGGAAGCGACACTGGGAGCCTCTACATATTCGAAAGCACCAAGCTCCATCTTCTCGCCGGTTTTTCCGATCTCATCAGTGATGTTCTCGGCTACTGTGCGACCATTGATGGTGAGGTTCTTCACTTCATCAAGCGACTTCGCGCCAGCCTCTACAGCAGCGTCAAGGATAGCCTTTGTAAGAGCGCGGAACGATTCGTTCTTTGCCACGAAGTCAGTCTCGCATTTGAGGGCTACGATAGCAGCGAAGCCATCTTTTGTTGCGCTGAGAACGCAACCCTCGGCAGCCTCACGGTCTTCACGCTTGGCAGCCACGGCCTGACCCTTCTTGCGGATGATTTCGATAGCTGCCTCGATGTCGCCGTTGGTTTCAGCGAGTGCATTCTTGCAGTCCATCATGCCTGCACCTGTCATGTGGCGCAGTTTCTTGATATCTTCTATTGATACAGCCATTGTCTGTGGTTTCTAAAAATTAGTAATTATTCAGCTGCCTCGACTACAGTCTCCTCAGCTACGGGAGCCTCCTTGGGAGCGTCGCCACGGCGCACGCGACGGCGTTTTCCAGGTGCGGAAGCCTCTGCATTCTCCTCCTTGTCCTCAGGAGCATCAAGCTTCTCAACCTTACGCTCCTCAAGACCCTCTGCCATGGCGCCGCAAACAGCGTCGAGGATGAGCTCGATGCTCTTGGATGCGTCATCGTTTGCGGGGATCACGAAATCGATATTCTCAGGATTCGAGTTTGTGTCGACAATGCCGAAAACAGGGATTCCGAGACGGTTGGCCTCAGCTACGGCAATATGCTCCTTCATTACGTCAACCACGAAGAGAGCGCTCGGCAGACGGCTCAGATCAGAGATTGATCCGAGGTTCTTCTCAAGTTTGTCGCGCTGACGCTTGATCTGAAGTTTCTCACGCTTCGACAGATTGTCGAATGTGCCGTCCTTCTGCATCTTGTCGATTGTAGTCATCTTCTTGACAGCCTTGCGGATTGTCGGGAAGTTGGTGAGCATTCCGCCCGGCCAGCGCTCTGTAACGAAGGGCATCCCTACAGATGCAGCCTTGTTTTCGATGGCCTCTTTGGCCTGCTTTTTGGTAGCTACGAAAAGAACCTTGCGTCCGCTCTTTGCAATCTGCTTCAAAGCGGTAGCAGCCTCCTCGATCTTGGCGGCTGTCTTGTAGAGGTCGATGATATGGATTCCGTTGCGCTCCATGAAAATGTAGGGAGCCATAGCAGGATTCCATTTACGTTTGAGGTGGCCGAAGTGGCAGCCAGCTTCAAGGAGCTGGTCAAAATTTGGTGTTGCCATTTAATTTTCTTTTTGGGAGATACTCTCCCGGTGTTTACATTCTATTAAAATTTCGTTAGAAATCCAACCTGCGGGTAGGATCATCGGCGGCGACCGACACTCATCCCGCAAGTTTAGATACTAAACAATATATCCGGTCCGAAAAAAATATCCGGAAAAGATTAACGCTTGGAGAACTGGAAGCGCTTGCGGGCTTTGGGCTGACCGGGTTTCTTACGCTCTACAGCGCGCGGGTCGCGGGTCATGAAGCCTTCTGCACGAAGTGCTGACTTATCCTCAGGATTGATCTTCACAAGGGCACGTGCGATGGCGAGGCGGAGAGCCTCTGCCTGTCCCTTGTAGCCACCGCCGTCGATGTGGGCAACGATGTCATATTTGTCAGCAACCTCAAGCTTGTTGAGGGGCTGCTTCACAACATACTGAAGAATCGAAGAAGGGAAATAAACGTCAAGGGGACGCTTGTCGATAACGATGTTACCGTTGCCCTCTGTGAGATAAACTCTGGCCACGGCTGCCTTGCGGCGGCCAATTGCATTCACTTTTTCCATCTGCCTCAATTATTTCAGTTTGTTGATATCGATTGTTTTGGGATTATTTGCCTCATGTCCGTGCTCGGAACCATTGTAGACATAAAGATTGCGGAGAAGCTGTGCGCCAAGAGGACCCTTGGGAAGCATGCCCTTAACAACCTTGATGAAGAGAGGATGGCGACCACTCTTTACGGTCTTCTTGAAAGACTTCGCCATGAGCTCACCGGGAGTGCTGGTGCGCTGACCACCGGGATAGCCCGTATATCTCAGATAAACTCTTGTGTTGAATTTATCCTTGCTCATCTTCACCTTGTCAGCGTTGATGATGATAACATTGTCACCACAATCGAGGTTGGGGGTGAACTCGGGTTTATACTTGCCACGAAGAATCTTTGCAACTTTTGAGCAAAGACGACCGAGAACCTGGTCTGTAGCATCGATCACTACCCACTCTTTCTCAATTGTAGCGGGAGTTGCTGAAAGCGTCTTATAACTTAATGTATCCACTTTGGAGTGTTGATTAAAAAAGTTTTGAAATATGCATCCGTCAAAGACAGAGCACTTTAAAAACCGCCCTAACGACAGAGACATTGTGCGGAAGGCCTAAGTGCGCAATGCCAAGGCAGGACGGATAACAAACTGGATATAATCGGCATGCAAAATTAGTAAATAATTCCGACATGACAAAACCCACAAAACAAAAAAATTATAAACAAAATCAAACAGCCCCGAAAAGTCAAGCGATCCCATCCAGCACGAAAAGCCCCGGACAGGGCGCCAAGACATTATCCCCTCCGGCTCAAAAAGCCCCGGACGGGGCGCCAAGACATTATCCCCTCCGGCTCGAAAAGCCCGCACGGGGCGTCAAGAACATTATCCCCTCAGGCTCGAAAAGCCCCGGATGGGGCGCCAAGACATTATCACCTACGGCTCAAAAAGCCCCGGATGGGGCGCCAAGAACCTTATCCCTGGGTGAAACCCAGGGTCCGGTGTCCGACACACACCCCTCCGATCCCGGAGGGATCGAACTACCGCGTATACGGATACGCATGAATAGTAAGGGCCGGAACGAAACGTTCCGGCCCTCGTTAAGGCGGCGATTACCTACTCTCCCGCTTTCGCCCAGTTACAACAAGGTCATCGGCGTGATAAGGCTTGACTTCTCTGTTCGGCCAATTACGGCAAGCGAAGAGGTGGAGCCAGCAGTCTCCTTTATGTGATAATAAAATGACAGGTAATGTGATAATAAAATGACAGGCTCCGGACTATTATGTCTGAAGCCTGTCGTTAAGGCGGCGATTACCTACTCTCCCGCTTTCGCAGTACCATCGGCGTGATAAGG
>CAYROR010000054.1:0-17711 GCA_964425935.1 uncultured Sangeribacter sp. | reverse complement strand
GCTCAACTATCGCCCAAGCAGGAGGAATCACCGCTCAACCACCGCTCAACCACCGACCAAGTACCGACCAAGCATCCCCTAAGTTCGCCCCAAGCTCGCCCTAAGCTCGCCTTAAGTTCGCCCCAAGTTATACAACTTATTCAGGCAATGGAAGATCGAGAATATTCAGTAAGAGAATTAACTGAGTTGTGTGGCTATGCTGATCCAAAGCACTTCAGGGAAGGCTACATCAAACCGGCATTGGCAGAAAACGCCATTGAACGTTTGTATGCAAATCAGCCCAACCACCCAAAGCAAAAATATCATTTGACCGAAAAGGCAAAGGAATGGAAATCGAATAATCAACAGAAATAATACCTTCCAAACCTATGAAACTTATCAAATATTCAATTGCCCTGACAGGATTGTTTTTTATCTCTGCGATTATTCCCGGCATAGTATGTGTTTTGTTAGGCTTTAATGGGATTTGGACCTCCTCGGGAATTTCCCTAGCAATTGTCTGTCTACTCAAAGGCAAAATCGCTAAGAAGATCTTGGGGGCAAATACAACTCATCATTCTTCTCCTAACGTTGCCTTCTTTTTAATTGCAATATCCCTTATTTCTGGAGGCATCAAGGCATATACTTTCTATGTTAATAAGACCACGATGGAAAGCTTAGGATTCACATATGAATCCACAAGAGAGCAGGTTTTCAGCCAATTATTCATCCCCCTACTTATTGCGTCTTTGTTTTGGGCCATTGTAGTGGGATTAGTGACATATATTCGAGGAAAACAAAAGCGACATAAAACACAAGAGATTGTAGATCAACCTAAAGATTTGACTTCAATCGTATCGCAAACAATAGAAAACGCTAAAGAAATTGGAGAAGATTCCGAGCCGAAGACTATTCCCAAGGAAGAATCTTCTTCAATCATACGTCCAATCAATACAGTTAAAATATCAGATAAGTCTAAGATTCAGAAAATATATAATAAATGGATTCTCACAACACTGAGAAATTACAAAAAGTATGTTCTAGGTACACTAGTAATTATTATAGTTGTTGCACTATTCTTATTTGTTATTTCAAAGATAACTGTGTCGTCTAATACTGTATGTAAATATCTATATGCAGACTCACAAGGTAACATCCATGTAGACAAAAACTGTTCTGCGATTTCCTCTATTGGCGTAAATCGTATAGAATTTGAGGATATTAGTGATGAGGATTTACAGGCTTGCTGTCATATTTGCGTTGACGACAATATATATGAAAAACTTAGGGACATATATAAAAATAGAATCATAGAACAGAGATTAAGCAATATTTATGATGTCCTCCGTATATATAAAATTTCTAACATTCCCTCAAATAAATTAGATTTTAGAACGTGGATAGAGACTAACCAAGAGAATCTTGAATATATACATAATATCCTATCCCTTATGCGTGTAAGAGAAATAGGCAATGACATGACTACCTTTAAGTCATGGCTAAACTCCGATGACAAATCAAACGTAGACATTTCAACCGCGATAATGCGATTACATGAAACTTGCGAGCGCGAAGGGTTAAATGTTGGTGATTTCAATGAATTTCTAAGATATATGCAGTATAGTGAAAGCGATAGGCAGTGGGTATTTAGTAAACTTATTGAGCTTAACTATGATATGGAACCCTATCAAGAGTATTATGACACAATGACAGCTCTGGTGCCATATGAATCATCTAATTAATGCAAATTAAATTAGCGTCTGGCTCCGTGCAAGATACTATTTCACTCATACATTCGTTATATTTGCAGATGACAAGTGAGAGAACTTGTGGGCGATGACAAAGTGGTTCCGATGGATTCGGCGGAGCAGAGCGATGAAAAGCGATGCAGTATGCCATAGGAACAAATGTTGGAGTTGCCGAAAGGCATTCTGATAAATATTTGATTTTTAGGATATAAGAAATGTGGTATTTCCCAAGTGGGACCACTTGATTAAAAAATCAAGCAGTTACGATGCTAGTCGCAGCTGCTTTCTCTTTTATGGTGAACACAAATCTGAACACAACTCCGCGCCAACTCTATTTTGATATTGACTCCTATATCCTGTGTTCATAAGAGTGTGTTCAAATTATTGCTAAAGCAAGACCGAATGTGAAGATGTCTGGTATTCTATAAGGAGAATATTTTCGCATAGACATCAAGCCCGTAAAGGTTTGCCAGAATGCAAGAGCTATCCGTCGCACCATGGACATAGATGATTATGCCATTATCATAAACTCGGGCAGTTTTCTGGCCGGACTGAGTAGCTTCTTAGTCGGACTTACCTTTCCGGATCATTCCGCTTTGAGCGGAGTCATGTGATAACCCAAGGCATTGAGTTCCATCTCCATGCCGGCAAGATAGAGCTGGTGGAGCGAGGCTACATAGCATCCGAATGCAGCCTCAGACCCATTTTCAACATGCTCATGAGCCAAAAGACTATTGACCCTGGAAGCACATTCCGCTACAAGCTCGATAATCTTTTCGGCGGCTTCCCCCTCATAACCAAGAACCGTCTTGACTACAGTGTCATCAAGATTGTCATAACCATCCTTATCACGAAGTGCCTCATAATAATCCGTACGTTCGGCGTTAGCCACCCAATCGGTGTCCCAGTAATAAGCCATAGCCATCCCTACAAACATTATCCACCCAAGCGACACCACCGGATATTCCTGAAATTCCCTTGCTCCGTCAGGAAGATAGGCACGCCCGATCATTGCCCACTTCTCCTCAACATCCGGACATTCAGGCACGTGCGAATCAAGTGCCTTCTTATTTTGCAGGAAGCTTGTCAGATCTTCCCTAACCTTTTCTTCAAATTTCTTAGCGATTTCCTTGCTGTCGTTTTCCATAACAAATTCATTTTATATCTACATAATAAACGACTATCCTACATGAATGGTTTGAATCATCTCTCCTGAGTTACCACCCTTCTTATTCACATGTCAGACGATATACCAGCCAGAGGAAAATTACGGATCACTTCGATTGCATATCTTATCGGAGTCTCAAAATCAAAAAAACCTCTACTGCAACTTAGATAATCAGGGCTCTCAGGATAAGCCAGTATGCGCTCGAGCATTTCTATCTTGGCTGCCACAATTGCCTCTCTGATCACTATGGCATCTTTCTCAGGTTTACCCGTAAGCCTATGCATGCGATATGCAACCCTTCCGCTTCCAAACTTATTCGAGCCCCTGATGACACGGCTTACAAAAAACGTTTTCCCAACCAGATTCTCAATATCCTTTTCATTACGCACAGGTTTCTTCCCCACAACAGAACGCTCAGGCTTGATCGAATCATTCGCGATCACTCCATAAATAAAAGAACTTTTATTGATGAACACCTCCTCCGCAGAATTACCCATCTGCATAAAAATGCCCGTGAAGTTGCGCCAGTCTTCCGTTTTTTGCAAACGCGTGAACCGCAGCACGACAATTTCAGTAATATCACACTCGTTTCCCCAGCCGGTTGAGTTCACAATCTCAAGAAGCCTGGCGTCAGACACAAGATAGGGATTAAACCTCAACCTTCCTCCATTGAGAATCCTCCTGAGCCTTTCCGAACTGTATCCAATATCATTCTTCGGAGGGGTCCACATCTCACGCTATCCCAACGAGCTCAATATCGAAAATAAGAGTTGAACCTCCGGGAATACCAGGTTGAGAGAACTTGCCATAACCCATATCCGCAGGAATATAAACTTCCCACCGGTCTCCTACCTTCATCTGCTGCATAGCTATTATCCATCCCTCTATAAGATCACACAGACGACTGGCAAGAGGGGCTCCACCACGGCTACTGTCAAATTGTTTGCCATCAATAGTGCGACCCGTATAGTGCGCCAGCACAACACTGCGGGGAGTAGGATGCAGTCCTCCCTTATTTCCTTCTTCAATCACTTTATAATATACTCCCTTAGAGAGAGGTCTGACTCCCTCTTCCACAGATTTCGCTGCCATCCACTCCCTATTTATCCTCTCATAATCGCGCTTATTCATTTTCAAAATCTTTTATTATTATTTCCGTCAATCCTCCATCTCCCGGACAATCTCATGTCCACTCAAACCACGCCCAAAATTAGGAAAATTTCCGTAGATACCAATCAATTTTTTCAACTATCGTTATCATTTCAGAAACATTTATTATTTTTGCAGATTTATCAAATCCGTAAAAAGATGAATCTTAATCAAATCATCAAACAATCTCAAGCAAACCAGGAAAAGGCAAGGATCATAATGGAAAGATCCCGTATTCCTGAAATCTGGGGAAAGGCAGGATGCAGAGTGAATCTCATTGGCTCCCTGAGAATGGGGCTTCTTGCCAATCATCGAGACATCGACCTCCACGTCTATTCCTCAGGAATCACAGAGGAATCTTCCTTCGAAATCGCCTCACGTATGTCAGCACTTCCAAATGTAATGGAGATAACATCCATCAACGGACTCCACACAGATGAACAATGCATGGCATGGCACGTCAAATACCGGCATGATGACAGGGAGATCTGGAAATTCGATATCATCCACATTGAAAGTGGATCGAAATACGATGGCTACTTCGAAAAGATGGCCGAACGGATAATGGATGTCACCACTCAGGCTCAGAGGGAAACCATCCTGCAACTAAAATTCCTCACTCCCGAAGATGAATCCATCCGCGGAGTAGAATATTATGAGGCCGTCATAGCGGATGGAATCCACACTCTTGAAGGATTGAGGGAGTGGGTGAGAAATCATAGGAAACAACCACCCTATTACTGGATTCCCTAAGCCAGACACTTCGCGGCAGTCGACGTCGAGGGAAGAAGAAATATGGCATCCCGATAAATCTCGGTCCTTAAAACACAATAAACCGACCCCGACGAGGTTATATAAATGTAGGCGCACTATTCCGTTGGCGTCTGCTACTTATGTATATAACCCATTTACCCCATCACCCGTTTGGGTAAACTTCCGGACTCCGGCCTTGGAGCATCTCCAGCTTCCAAGGCCGGAACTTCAAAATATCCTCCTCTTTATTTATGAATCGGTATTATCCAATCCCTTATAATTATATAATTCTCTTGGAAATGATTATATAGGGATGGATTATTTGAGGAGTTTTTGGAGGCGGCGGGAGGCGACGGTGCCGAGTTTCTGCATGCCGAGGTCGGTGTAGTGTACGACGTCGACCCAAGAATCGGGATCGAGTCCAATCTCTTTCTGGGGGAGATAGTAAAGGTTTTTTATCCCCTCCTTACATAGTTTCTTATATGCAGCAAGCTGGGTGGCATTCAGGGAATTGTGGCTCTCATGGCGAACGTTGTCGGTGCCATCGCTGCTATAGCCGGCATGTTCAACCAGCATTATCGGAGCGTCGCTGCTTATGCGGATCTGCTTCACCGCGTCCATAACCAATTTTTCAACTGTCTCGGGTTTCTCTCTGTCAAGGTTTGGCAGACAATCGAGCACAAATACCGCTGGATTAAGTTCTATAATATATTTTATAACTTCCGGTTCCAGTCTTCCGTTGCCTGAAAATCCGAAATTGACTACAGGATATCGCAAGCGCCGGTTTACTATGTTTGTCCATGCCATTCCCGGACGCGACGAACATGCCCCTTGTGTTATAGAAGATCCGTAGATCACGATAGGACGTTCTTCTGCCGGAGCCGGAATAAAACGGAATGTCTCTCCATCTTTCACTCCCACTTCCATCCATTTCACACAATTGTATGTCGGAAGATAAAGTGCATATTCCTGATCTCCGGGAATAAGCTTGCGGTTCACGTCGAAGGTGTAGGTGACGGTGTCTTTAAAACTATAGTTCCCGGCACAAAAGGAATCCGTTCCGTCAGGATTCAAACGGTAAAGGTCGATGCCTGAGACGCCGGTAGTAGGCATGTGGTGCATGTTCCAACCCCCTGTTACCCCATATCGCACTTTTATCACATCAGCATCAGTCACAAACTTCAGCATCAGTCCGGCGGAATGTCGTGAAAGGTTCCAGATGGATTTTCTCACTTCCTGCTCCGCCGACTTCGGGAGACGGCTATAGTTCTCTTCATCCCAACCCTGATTCCAGATATTGGAAGCTCCACCGGCACGTTCCTGCTGCGGGTTATGCCATTGCCACTCCGATGCCGCTTCTGCGACAGGCGCCAGAATGACAAAAGCCATCATCAAAAGAATAAGTTTTTTCATGTCAGATAGTTTAAATTTGGAAAGACAATTCCCAAAATTACAAATTTATGCCGACATGCCAAACTAAAATCCTGAAAAAGAGAAAAGAATCATGCAATTCCTAATCAGACGCGTCAATTAAGGAATTTTCAATCAAGAAAACTGATTCTTCCGGTTGAAGAGTCAGGTCGATATGCGATTTGTTTCCATCCCTTGACAGAGAGGCCGGCACGATCCTGCCTGTTCGAGGGTAGAGAAGGGTGCAATCCTTCAATCCGTTATTCAGCGTAATCCTGCATGAGGATGGTTGAGAAGTTATATTCCCCCAATAATATACGTTGCCTCCATCAATCACTTTATGGATATAGTTGAATGGTTTCCCCGCTGTCTCAAACTTCACGTCTAAATCTTCATTCTCAAACACTTTCCCAAAGGTTTCTGCCGAAGGCTCTTCAATCAATATTGCATCGCCTGAAGCTATCATTGCTCCGACTATCCTGCTCACGTCGGAGTGGCTGTAGCCATCATCCGCACTCTCGGAAGGAATCCTGGAAGTGAAAATAATCCTGACACCATTTCGTGCAGCCTCCTCAATCTTTTTCAGAGTTCCGGTGGTGAGACTGCGGCATCCAGGAAGTATGAGCACTGAAAATGCTTCTGTATTCACAGGATTACGCATTACCAGCCGGGAGTTTTCCACAAAACACTTATCCTCCAAAACTTCAGGATGCAGATATGTGAAGTCAATTCCTAAATCATCCGTCAGAATCTGGGAAACTGCAAAATAATCAGTATTAGGAACGCTCACTCCACCAGCGTATGCACCAAGAGGGCCATCAAAGAAATGACCGGACTGAAGGGTGGTGATGGGATAGAGCATAGCCACATCGGCAACATGTCGGCCCTCACGACCCAGAACATAGTTCAAGCGGCTGAGAAATCTATTGAAACCGGGGAGAGAATCCTTATACAACGGATTCCGGGAAGACAATTCCGGGAGAAACGTAACATCGTTATCATCATACCACACTGCATGCGGGATGAGATGATTTATCCCTTTAGAATATTGTTCGGTGGCAATTCTGTAAAGATCTGCCATGGAAAGATTTCCCATGGCGCCAAACGTCTCAGACATAACGAGACTCCGGTCCCAGTTGTTAGCAGCTGATGAGATGACCTTATAGAACCGTTCTGCCGGACGATCACCTCCGATTTTATCAATCCCGGGCATCGACATGTATTTACACGCCAACATGAGATCTCCCGCCACTCCGCAAGGATTTGCAACCTCCTCCTGATCCTGATGACCGGTGGAAAGGATTCCATGATTTTCCGCCCAATCCGCTATAGTTTTCATGAATCCTTCAGCATAAAGGCGAGCTCTCGTGCCAAAGAGCATGTTTCTTGCCATTGGAGTTTTCTCCCCTATGTCATACCACAAAGCAGGATAAAGACTTTCCGGAGAAAAACCATAGATGTCCTCAAATTTTTTATTAAAATCAGGAGTCCACATTCTTCCTTCAGCCCGATACATGGTCGGCTCGTCGAAAAATGTTGTTTTGATCTCAGATCCAAAGGCGTTGCCAAACCTGTAGTAATATTGCTGGTGAGTGTCTTCCACAAATAATTTCACCGCCTCGGCAGAAAGATAATCCACATTGGGATCATCATCGGCCACACACTCAAAAATCATAAGTGTCCAGTTTCCTTCATCCGGCACGTTCCATTCCAGACTACCGTCAGACTTTACAAATTCCCTGAGATTAACCACCGCCTTATTCTTCTTATCAAATGCGACTACAGCCATGAGGGCGCCGGAATAAATATTCTCAAACGAGGCAATACGCCCGTTTTCCAACTCTCTTTCAGTTTTATCCAGCCGCTTAATGCAATGCCCGGGATGGCGATTTTTGAAAGCAGGGATTCCACATCCGTTGATTGCTCCCATACTTCCACTAGGGAAACCATATTCATCATAGAGCGACATTGACGCTCCATATTTCCTAATCACCTCTATCGCCTTTTCATAAAGAGCAAAATAATCCTCAGAAATATAATCCGGGGAAAAGGACTCTCCAAAGGGAAGAATGGCACACCCTCCGTAGCCGTCTATAGTCAGCATCCTCTCAAGCTGCCCGACAAGCTCATCAGCCTCAATCTGAGTATTGTTCCAGAACCATAACGGGACAGGGCGCCATTTCATGGGAGGAGAGACGAAATCCCTGGTCCTATAGATAGGAGTCGCCATAGCCGCCACTTCCATCAAAAACACTACAATAAAAGTAAGTATCCTATTATAATTTGTCATCTTGTTCCAACTTTCATAATATTACGTCAAGAGAGCCATCATATAACAATATGTGCAAAATACTACTCCACTACAGCAGCGAGGTGTCTTTATGCGTATTGGCATCCCTGTAGTTCTTCGGAGTCATACCGAAACGCTTGTCAAATTCTTTGTAGAAATGGGAGCGGTTGGTGAAGCCACTTTTATACATCACTTCCTGCACGGTGGCGGATGTGGTTACAAGCAATTTCGCAGCATAACTGATTCTATGATATTTTATAAAATCGTTTGGCGACATTTGATCAAGCTCCTTGAATCTCCTGTAGAGATTCCTCACGCTGATATTCAGATGGGAGGCAAGTGCCTCGGGATCAAAATCGCTGTCTCCTATATTAGATTCTATATCCTCAACCACACTATTAAGAAAATCCTTATCCTCACGATGTATAACCTGTCCGTCTGAATATTGGAAGGCTCCGGCAGCAGTAGTGAAGTATTCGCGAAGATTTCCACGATTCTCAAGCAGTCGTTTAACCACCGCCTTAACATAAGCGAGACTGAACGGTTTCCCGATATATGCATCCGCTCCAGACTCAATTCCTTCCACCTTCTCCGCATTGCTTGTCTTTGCTGAGAGGAGAATCAGCGGAATATGCATGGTGTGCTTATTCTGCTTGATCATCCGTGTGAAGGCAACACCATCTGTCCCGGGCATCATTATGTCGGAGATTATCAAATCCGGCGGATTCCGGCGGACAACATCTAACGCCTTGTCGGCCGATTCAGCTGTAATAACGTCATATTCAGCCAACGAATCAGCAAGGATATCGAGTATTTCCCGATTGTCGTCAACAACCAAAATTCTCACTTTAGTTTCCTTTTCCGGTGAGGATACAGGCTCAGACACTTTTTCAGACCCTTCAGCCCGACTTTCGCCGCCATTCCGGGGATCCTCACTTATTCCGGAAGAAACCTGAGTCTCCAAAGCGGGAAGCCTCACTATGAAATCCGCAAATTCACCAACCACACTTTCTATGGTTATGGATCCACTAAGCATGTCAACCATGCTATGACAGATCGCGAGCCCGAGCCCATTGCGGCTCGAAAGCCCCTTGACAGCATTCTCCTCCACATTGTCAAGAACACTGTAGCGATTGAATATCTTCTGTTTATCTTCATCGCTAATTCCATTACCTGTGTTAAAGACTGATAACAGGAGCTCCGAATCATCGTTCCTAACGCATATACGGATTGTTCCTCCGACGGGAGTATATTTGAAAGCATTAGAAATAAGATTGGTCACTATTTTTCTCAAACAACTGAAATCTGTTGTCCATTCAATGCCAGGGGAAATCTCATTGATAAGGGATATATTGTTTCTGTCGGCAAGCTCGGAGAAAGAAGTCATAATTTCGGAACAGAGTGAACTTACACCTACACGTGTTATTTTCAGCCTTTTGTGTCCTGTTTCAATCCTGCGGAAATCTATCAGTTCCTGAATCAGAGTGTTGAGACGCTCAACATTCTGACGCACCAGTTCCACATATTGCCGGATATAATCATCTGTTCCGGAATATTCGAGAATCCTTTCGCAAGGGCCATAGATCAGCGTCAGAGGCGTACAGAATTCATGCGTGATATTGGTGAAGAAACGAAGCTTCTCCTCATAAACCTCCTCCTTATGCTGCTGTTCAAGATCGACAAGCTTCGCATCCTGCCTTCTTTTCTGACGACGGAGATAAAACCTGATCGCAAAAAATATTATCGCAATCGCAGCAAATAAATAAACGGTCCGGGCGAAAGCTGATAGATACCACGGAGCTTTAATCACAATCTTCAGAGTAAACGGCTCTCCGCTTATACCGGAGGCCCTGTTCACATATCTGATGCTGAGGTTATACGTGCCGTAGCCCATTCCGTTGAAAGATATGGAAGTGTCCGGGCCGTTATTGATCCAGTTAATCCCGTCAAGTGTATATGAATAGATGTAATTATGTGAATCAATAAAATCTGGGGCACTGACAGTGATGGAGAAATAGTTCTGGTCAGGACCGAGCACAAGCTTTCCTGTTTCTCCGGAAGAGTCGAGATAATCCACGAGCGGCACACTCTCCCCGGAAATCGAGAGCTTCAGGAAGGATAGCTCCGGACGATAATCGGCAGGTCGCTGATATGACGATTGCAAGTTGATGAACGTGATTCCATTAATCCCTCCGAATACTAATGTCTTCCCGGAATAGAATCCGGCGCCGTCGCTATATTCCGTCACAGTGAGGCCGTAAGACCTTCCAAAAGTTATCCCCTTCCCTGTCTCCGGAACAAAACGCACAATTCCGTCGTTGGTCGACATCCAGATATCGCCATGCTCGTCGCGGATCATGTCATGGATGGTGTTGTTGGCAAAGCCGTCTTCAACGCCAACGAAATGGCTCTCGCCTCCGGGCCATAATTTAATTAGTCCGGCTCCGGTTCCGAGCCACATCACATCTCCGGCCTTCACAGCCGTAAACACATCCTTCACCACGTTGGTTCCAAAATCACTCCTAATGGGGATAGGAGCGAGTTTACCGTCTCTGATTTCATAAACGCCCGATCCTCGGTTGCAGAAGAAAAGACCGCCGTCGTCGGCCACCGTTATCGAGAAGAACTGGTTGGAAGATCGTTTGCCATCATCAAGCTTATAAAATCTGACGTCGCTCAGCTCCGGTTTTGCATCAGAGCCTGAAATTTTCGCCCTGACTACTCCCTGCCCAAGGGTACACATCCAAAGCAGCGAATCACTCTCCTCATATACTCCATGAATAAATTTCACCGACGGATCTATTTCGACCTTATAGAGCTTGTTATCGGCGTAATTATAATAATTCAACCCGTCTTCAGTGGCAATCCATAGAATCGGACGCCGACTTTTCCCAAAGCCGAATACTGAGTTATGACAAAGCTCACTGTTGGATGATGTGAAGAGATAGCCTCCGTCGAGATGTCCATGCGGTGAAAATTCATTGACTCCGGGAATCTTCAGGAGTCCGTCGCCTTTGGTCCCGAGCCACATATTTCGTTCTCCGTCGATAAAGACGGCCCTCACGGGGTGAGAAATCTTATCTCCGAGAGCATTGAAATCAAACGACCTTAGACTGTATGCATCATCCCAGAACATGTAGATGCCCTGGCAGTCTGATCCAATCCAGACCACATCCTGATCAGCCGACTGTTCCAGGCAGAACACTCCGACCTGCAGACCGGGGTCTCCTGAAACATACTCCCCGTCGCGGTTTCGGCTTAACCGAAGGATGCCGTCCGTACTGAACGAGACAAAGAAATTGCCCTGATGATCCCGGATAAGATCGGAGATCCTCCCCTTTGATGAAAGGACATCGGAGAGATCAGCTATTTCCGAGATGGCACCATTATTGTCGACACGGCAGAGCAAACCATCCGGTGAGATTATGAAGAGACTATCATCCTGATATTTTGCAAACTTCGAACGGATATGCCGTAGCTCACGGGAAGGATGGAGTTTCCCTTTCCCATCATCTGCCGGATTATTGTCATCATATAGGAATATACCTTCGGAAGTTACCACCCACAGCATTCCGTTATTTACAGCAACACATTTCACATCATTGAAATTGCCGGGGATCTTACCGAGACTAAGGAAATCCGACCCCTTTCCCGGGTCATACATGAAAAGGCGCGAATCCTCCGAAAGCACATAAAGCCTTCCGGAAGGATCCGCGCACAAAAGCTCCTGTCCATGAAACTGAGGGAAAGTGGTCACTTCCCAAGTGTTGCTGTCAAAGAGATCCAGTCCGTAATTGGTCAGCACCCACATCCTGCCGTCGCCACCATTTAAGATCTCCTCGATTATGTTTCCGGAGAGGGATCTCCCCGGAAACATCGACTGAAACGGATTGACCGATGTGCCGTCGGCTATGTTAACCCCGTCGCAGGTTCCAATCCAGAGATAACCGTTGTCGTCGAGCCGCAATGAAAGGATCGCGCTATTCGAGAGTCCATCCTCATTGGAGAGACGCCTCATATTGTAGGCGGAGCTCCAGAAAGAGAACGGCAACAGCAGGAGCAACAGCAGGAATCTCATGACAAGAGGACTGCAAATTGATTTATGCCAGGAAGGAAACCTCACTTCTTTTCCCGGGCACTGAATGAGTAGGGGCGGGATTCCGGCGAGACGCCACGATTCTCGTTAGGTCGGGCGGTCATGTCGTAGACAATCACTGCTCCGTCTGTCAGGTCTTCGTGGCTAAGGAAGTTCTTGTCGTAGGTTTTCCCATCTACAGTCATCTTTCCGACAAAGCGGTTGTCGTCGCTATTGTCCGGAGCAGAGATATCGACAACTTTGCCATTCTCAAGATTAAGCCTTACATTCTTGAAAAGGGGAGCCCCGAGCACATATTCGCCGCTTCCGGGACATACCGGATAAAATCCGAGAGCCGAGAAGACATACCACGCGGAGGTCTGTCCATTGTCTTCATCGCCGCAATACCCATCAGGATTGGCATTATACATGCGGTTCATCACCTCCCTTGCCCAATACTGGGCTTTCCAGGGTTCATCAGCATAGTTATATAGATAAATCATGTGCTGAATAGGCTGATTTCCGTGGGCATAGTTACCCATGTTCATGATCTGCATCTCGCGGATCTCATGGATCACACCTCCATAATAGCTGTCGTCGAACACTGGAGGAACCGTAAACACAGAATCAAGCATCGCCACGAATTCCTTCTCCCCGCCCATAAGGTCGATGAGCCCTTTCGGATCATGAAAGACCGACCAGGTGTAGTGCCAGGAATTTCCCTCTGTGAAAGCATCACCCCATTTCAAGGGATTGAAGGGAGCCTGGAAATTGCCGTCGGCATTCTTCCCCCGCATAAGTTTAGTCTCCGGATCGAAGAGATTCTGATAGTTCATGGCATTCTTAGCAAATGGAGCGAGTTCAGTCTCAGATTTCCCAAGACTCTTTCCAAGCTGATAGATGCACCAGTCATCGTAGGCATATTCGAGAGTGCGCGCGGCGTTTTCTCGGATATCCACATCGTAGGGCACATATCCCAACGAATCATAGTATTCATGTCCGAGTCTTCCTGTAGAAGAAACTCTTGGATGAACATTATGCGCACCGTTCACCACGGCTTCCCAGAGAGTCTCAATGTCTTTTTCAGGCACCTTTACCCCTTTAAGCCAAGCGTCGGCCACAACCGATGCAGAATTATTTCCTACCATGCAACCCCTATGGCCCGGACTTGCCCACTCAGGGAGGAAACCACTCTCTCGGTAGGCATTGGCAAGACCCTCCTGCATCTTCTCATTCTGAGATGGATAAAGAAGGTTGAGCATCGGGAAGAGAGCACGGAAAGTATCCCAGAAACCAGTGTCGGTAAACATATATCCCGGGAGAATCTCGCCGTTGTATGGGCTATAGTGAACAGGATCACCATTCACATCGATTTCATAGAAACTACGGGGGAAAAGCACGGATCGGTAGAGACATGAATAGAATGTGCGTTTCCGGTCAAGGTCGTCGTCTTTGATCTCCACTCTTCCGAGCACATCGTCCCAACGTTTCTGCCCTTCGGCCTTTATCCTCTCGAAATCGCCGTCGCCAAGTTCCTTCATATTCAGGGAAGCCTGTTCCGGGCTGATAAAAGAGGAAGCGACCTTAGCGTTAACCACTTGTCCTTTACCGGTCTTGAAACCGATGATCGCTCCGGCATGGTCAGATTCGCTCTCAGTCGTGGAGGGACGGATGTCACCATCAGCAACAGTTGCGTAGTATGTGAATGGAGTGTCGAAAACAATCTCGAAATAATTCTTGAAATTCTCAGGCACTCCGCCACTGTTTTTAGTGGTGTAGCCGATGATTTTGTTCTCTTCAGGAATGATCTTCACCGAAGAACCATTGTCAAACGGATCAACCACAATCGTGGAGAGTTCGTTCTCAGGGAATGTGAAACGGAAGGCTGCAGCTCTCTCGGTTGGGGTCACCTCTGCAGTGACATCATGGTCGGCGAGATACACTTTATAATAATATGGCCGGGCCTCCTCAGCTTTATGAGAGAACCAGCTGGCCCGCTCATCCTCATCAAAGACCACCTTCCCGGTGACGGGCATCAGGGCAAACTGTGCATAATCGTTGATCCAAGGGCTCGGCTGATGTGTCTGCTTAATTCCGCGGATCTTATCGGCATCATAGGTGTAGGCCCATCCGTCGCCCATCTTACCCGTCTGTGGAGTCCAGAAGTTCATGCCCCAGGGAAGAGCCACGGCGGGATAGGTGTTGCCCGTGGAGAGGGAATGTTTCGACTGTGTGCCGACAAGGGTATTGACGTAAGATGAAGGGGCGGCATCGCTTGTTGAGCCGGCTTGAGCGTGGGTGCAGCCAACGAACACCCCTGACGAGGCAATGGCTACAGAACAGAAAAACAGTTTCAGATAGGTTTGCATGGAATTGAATTCGGTTGGTTTTTACTGCAAAATTATGAAATTTTCCACTTCCCCGTTGTTCTTATCCGTGACAAAATTGTAAAATCCCCCGCAAATCCACCGATTTGAGCCGAAACACGCGTTGTTCTAATCGCTGTTTTAAATAACTTTGCAAAGTTTTTAAGATTCTAAACAGATGAATACTCTCATGAACACTAAATTCACAAGATGCATAAGTCTAATGTTAGGCTTATCCCTCTCCTTCATTCTCCTTTGGGGATGTGGTTATGCCAAAGCCGATAAACCTGCCAGGTTGCCGCATACATGGGAAGCATATAATTCCTTCAACCGTATGTTTCTTGACTCCACCAAGTATATCTATAAAAACACCAACCGAGATTCGGCAGCTACCGACCGCTGGAATGGTGCGGCGGCGATATGGTGCCAGCCGATGTATGTGGACATGGCCATTAACGCTTCCATTCTCGCCTCCCGGAATGGCGAGAGAAAACGAGCCGATGAATATCGCGAACTTGCAAGGAAGTTGCTCGAAGGGAATATAAGCCATTACGCCGGATTCGACTTCGACGACGGCAACACAACCACCGGATGGTTCATCTATGACGACATACAATGGTGGACAATCACTCTTGCCCGTGCCGCAAAATTCTTCAATGATGACCGCTACAGGGAACTGGCGGAAAAGAGTTTTGCCCGGGTGTGGTATGGATCTCCGAAAGTTGGCGACACCGGCTCTTACGCTGACCCTGCCAAAGGACTCGGAGGGGGCATGTTCTGGCAATGGCAACCTCTCGAGAATCCAGAAGCCAATAGAGCAGACCACGGGAAAATGTCTTGTATAAATTTCCCTACTGTCGTTGCAGCCATGCTTCTCCACGAGCTGGCTCCGGATTCACGGGAGGCAGACAAAAATCCCGAAGTATGGAGCAACCGACATGGTAATTTCATCCGCCCTCACCATGAGACAAAGCAGCGTTATCTCGAAATGGCCAGTGAGATCTATGACTGGAGTGTGAAAAACCTTGCCGACACCACAACAGGGTTGATCCACGATAACCGTCATGGTGAAAATGTAGGGGGACATCCCCTCATCTACAACCAAGGCACTTTTATCGGCGCCTCCATGCTTCTTTTCAAAGCTACCGGGAATCCTCGCTATCTTGATCTCGCACGCAAAGGCGCTGACTATTCGATCGACATTATGTCTGCCACTAATGGGTTCCTTCCCTGGGCGCATAATCCATCCAACCCATACGATCAGGGGAGTCTGGAACAGGGAATCTATCCTGCCATCTGGGTTCAATACGTCAAGCTTCTTTCCGATGAAGAGGGCGCCGACAACCGATATGAAGCCTTTATCAGCAAAAATATCTCCGCGGGATGGAGAAACCGCGATCTGACAACGGGAGTATGTGATGGAGAGGCATGGCGCCCCACTCCATCCGACACAATAATCGGAAGCTACGCAGCATCAACCATCCCGGCCCTCATGCTCCTCTTCCCCCAAGTCTCCGATGACCCGGAATAAAAACTAACTAATCCATACACCATATTATGAAATTATGAAAAATCTTACGAAGTGTGCCATTGTCGTAAACTTCAAAATTATCGTCGTGTGGAGATTCGAAAAAAAGGTCTTCTTGTGATACAGTCAACGGGCGCAAAACCGGCTTTATGGCCCGTTCAGTTATTGCCGGCCATTGGATGCCTGTTCTCGTGGAGAAACTCAAAAAACGCTGACTTCCTTAATACCCCTGCGAAGCATCCGGAAGGATCTTCGCAGGGGTAAAGAAGCGGTTATATATCCAATTAATTTTGTGGAGTCGCTGAAAAGTGTTATCTTTGTGATGTCATCATAATCTGAAGAATATGGACAAAGCAGAGGAGATCATGGATCCTTTGAAAAAGGAATTTATCCGGCTGTTGACGGATTTCGGTTTTAAGCGCGTGTTCGGTTCAAAGGAACACGCCGGGATTCTGTTGCGCTTTCTCAATGCCCTCTTTGAAGGGGAGATGACAATCGAGAAAATTGAATTCAAGGATAAGGAAATTCTCCCGACCCACATCGCAGGAAAGAGAATCCTTTACGATATATATTGCACCACCGACCGCGGGGAAGTATTCATTCTCGAGATGCAGCAGGAAGAATCGGAAAACTTCACCGGCCGGATATTGTTCTATAGCGCCAATGCGATTGTCCAGCAGGGGGTCAGGGGTGTGGAATATGATATTGATCCAGTCTACTGTATTGTCCTGACCAATTTCAACCTGAGCGGGATGAAAAGAAGTCTTGTCAAGGATATCCTCCTTATTGACCGGCATTCGAGAGAGGTATATTCCGATCAGCTGAGAATCATATTTATCTCCCTGAAGGAAGTCCCTGGGGAATGGGATGATTGCAACACCCAGTTATTAAAACTATTGTATCTCATTAAAAATATGGAAGACATGACACGCAAATCAAAACCTTATCTCTCCGGAGAATATGACGACATATTCACGGCTTCGTCCATAGGCAACCTTACCAACGAGGAAGCACAGGCTTATTCCAATTCATACTTCAAGGAGCTGGACAACCAGAGCGCCATACGCTTCGCCGAAAGCAGAGGAATAGAGAAAGGAGAACAGATAGGCAGAAAGGAAGGCAGAAAAGAAGGCAGAAAAGAAGGCAGAAAAGAAATGTTGGATGAAATCCTTAAGAGAGCTCGTCTTGCCGGTTTATCTGATGATATGATCGCCTCGCTGATACCACAATAAAAGGTTAAAAGCG
>CAYROR010000053.1:0-17924 GCA_964425935.1 uncultured Sangeribacter sp. | reverse complement strand
AACGGCGACATGGAGATAACGTTCGTCATCCCGAAACCCTGGGGTGACGAGGAGCGGGGCTTCGCCAATATCATCGGTGCGTGCAACACTCCGGTTGCCTGGCGTGACGTATCCTGGGACTACGTAGAATCAAGAATCGGAAAGGTCATGAATCCCCAGACCTATTTCGACCTGCGCGACCATATCTATGCGGATTTCAACTATCTGCACCTTAACGATCTGGGATGTATCGAATTTTCAGGTCGATATCCCGACAACCTCATTGAGGAGATTAACAACTATTCGATCGTGGCCGGAGTCATTGCCCGCACTGTTCCCTGCGACGTGATCCATTCTCACGACTGGCTCACTTATCCGGCCGGCATACACGCCAAGAATGTGACCGGGAAACCGCTCGTGATCCATGTTCATGCCACTGATTTCGACCGTTCACGCGGCAACGTCAATCCGACTGTGTTTGCAATCGAGAAAGACGGAATGAACAATGCCGACCATATCATCACGGTGTCAAACCTCACCCGCCGCACCGTTATCGAGAAATATGGCATAGATCCCTCCAAAGTGACTACCGTTCACAATGCCGTGATTCCTCTCGATGATGAGATCCTGAATCTTAAGCGCAAAGATTCCAAAGACAAGGTGATCACCTTCCTCGGTCGAATCACCATGCAGAAAGGACCGGAATATTTTGTGGAAGCTGCCGCCAAGGTGCTCAGTAAGACAAAGAACGTCAGATTCGTAATGGCCGGTGGTGGCGACATGGAGGAAAAGATGATCAAGCTTGCCGCCAAGCGCAATATAGCCGACCGGTTCCATTTCACGGGATTCCTACGTGGAAAAGAAGTTTACCAGATGTTCCGCGACTCCGACGTCTACGTGATGCCCTCGGTTTCCGAGCCCTTCGGAATCTCTCCGCTTGAGGCCATGGAAATGGGTGTTCCCTCAATCATCTCGAAGCAGAGCGGCTGTGCAGAGATTCTCGACAACGTCATCAAGACCGACTATTGGGACGTGGATGCAATGGCCGATGCAATGCATTCCATCATCACCAACAAAGCTCTCTATGACACCCTTCGCGACAGAGGCATCGAGGAGATCCACGGAATCACCTGGGAGAAAGCCGGCAAGAAAGTCATCGACATCTACAAACAGGTGATTGACGCGAGAAACAAATAATCCCACCTCCGAATTAACCCTTATTTAAAAATCCGGCGGGGCGCCGATAAAATCTTCCCCGGCTAATCCGCCAAATATCATATCAATCATGAAATCAGTTTGTTTCTATTTTAAGATACACCAGCCTTTCCGTCTGAAGCGCTACAAATTCTTCGACATCGGCAACGACCACTACTACTATGACGATTTCGCAAACGATGAGATCGTTACCCGCGTGGCTCAGATGAGCTACATCCCGATGTGTGAGACTCTTCTCAGCATGATCAAAAACTCTAACGGAGAGTTTAAATGCTCCCTCTCTATTTCAGGCACTGCAATTGAGCAGCTCCAGCTCTATGTGCCCGAAGTGATCGAGCTCCTCAAGAAGCTCGCCGACACAGGATGCGTGGAGTTCCTCAGCGGAACTTATTCCCACAGCCTGGCTTCCCTGGAAGATCCGGAGGAATTCATGAGAGAGGTGAAGGAACACGACGACATGCTGAAGCGCCTCTTCGGGGTTAAACCCAAAGTTTTCGCAAACACAGAGCTTATCTACGATGATGACATCGCTGCGATCGTAGCCTCAATGGGATTCAAGACTGTCCTCACAGAGGGTGCGAAGCACGTGCTCGGCTGGAAGTCGCCCAACTATGTATATCAGGCTGCCTCCGCTCCCGATCTCAAACTCCTTCTCACCAACGATAAGCTCGCAAGCGATATAGCCCACAACTTCAACAATACCGCCTGGGACGAATATCCCCTCACCGCCGATAAATATGTCGACTGGCTCGTTTCGCTTCCGGAGCAGGAGCAGGTTGTCAATCTCTACATGAGCATGGACACATTTGGCTCTTTCCTCCCCGCCAACACCGGAATCTTCGATTTCATGAAGGCTCTTCCCCATTTCGGCAAAGAGAAAGGCGTGAAGTTCACTACCCCCTCTGATGCCGTTGCCAAACTGAAACCCGTAGGAGTGATCTCAGTTCCATTCCCTATCTCCGATATCGATGAGGCTCGCGATGTTTCCGCATGGAAAGGCAACGAGCTGCAGAACGAGGCGCTTGCAAAGCTTTACGGAGTAGCGGAACGCGTGAACCTCTGTTCCGACCGTCGTCTCAAACAGGATTGGGAATATCTGCAGAGCAGCGACCATTTCTACTACATGAGCACAAAGAATATGGCCGACGGAGCCAGCCATGCGGCTTTCAGCCCCTACGACTCTCCATTCGCCGCATTCACCAACTACATGAACGTGCTCGCTGATTTCCTCGTGAGAGTGGAGGAACAATATCCTGAGAACATCGACAACGAGGAGCTCAACTCCCTTCTTCTCACCATCCGGAATCAGGCTTCCGAGATCAATGCCCTTAATAAAGAGGTGAAGAACCTCCGCAACAACATTCTGAATGCCGACGACACTACGAATGCTCCCAAAGAGGAGATTCTGGAGATCGCAGAGAAATCCGATGTGGAGGAACCGAAGAAAGTAGCAAAGAAACCCACTGCAAAGAAGACAGCAAAAAAGAGCGCGTCAAAAGCCAAGTAAAGACTTCTTCGGCAAAACCGACCATAAAAAACGCAGGCCACAACGGTCTGCGTTTTTTATGGTCGGAATCCCCGGTATTTCCCGGAAAAACTTTCTCCGGGAGCCAGAAAGAATCATCCGAACTTTGATATCTTCCGGAGCATTGGTTCGTTAAGAATCTTGATCCGGCGCCCGTCTACAAGAATCAGTTTCTCCGACATGAAAGTTGTCAGAGTTCGGATGGCATTCGAAGTTGTCATATTCGATAGATTTGCCAGATCTTCACGGCTCATATAGATCTTGAGAGTGGCATCATCATCCTCAAGACCGTAATTTTCGGAAAGCAGCAGAAGAGCCTCTGCAAGTCGGCCGCGGATATGCTTCTGGGTTAGATTCACAATCTTTGTGTCAGACCCTCCGAGATTTCTGGAGAGTTCATGAATGAAGAACATCGCAAGATCATTGTTCTGCCGGATGAGTTTCTCCACCACCTTCATCGGAATGCATCCCAACATCGAGGCCTCGAATGCGGCACACGACGACACATAGTTCTCATGAGCGAAATAGGCACGATAACCGAAATATTGCACAGGGCGATACAGGCGCAGGATCTGAACCCTTTCGCCAATACCGCTTTTATACATCTTCACCTTCCCTTTAAGAAGACACCATAGATTCTCGGGCTCCTCTTGTTCGGCATAGATGATCTGCCCCTTCTTATAGTTCATGATAGTGAAGTTGTCTGTCACTATCCTTTTCTCCTCGGGCGTCAGGACCGTCCAGATTTCCGACAGGTCTTCGCTTATGATCTGCTCAAGCGTGCTTTTCTTTAACATTACGTCTTGTCTAAAAGGGTGCCGATTTCATCCCTAAAGTCTCTTCTCTGACTTTAGGAGAGGAAACGAGGCACTGAAAAGAGTCGTTTTTATGTTTCAAAACACAAATTTATAACATTTTTTTGTAACATAAAAACTATTTTCACAAATAGAGCACTTTTAACGCCTAAGTTTCCCATTTGGAGTGCGTTCAAGCTCTCCGACAACCAAAATTTCCTTCGGAATCTCCCACGGAGCAAGAATCTCCGACATCTCCTTCCAGAGTCTGGGAATATCCGGATGCCACTCGCCACGCTCCATCTTAAGAACCACTCTCCTCCCCCACTTCTCGTCAGGAAGGGATGTCACGATGAAAGGAGCAGCGATGAAGGGGCTTATCCTGCGTTCCACGTCAAATGGGTTCACTTTCTTTCCTCCTGTCACGATCACATTGTCGGCTCTTCCCACAATTCTGAATCTTTCGGAATCATGAATTGTGCAGAGATCATTAGTGATAACCTCGCGTCCATCTTTAAAGCGGATTATCAAGCAATTCCTTTCGTCCTCAGCCACCGTTATGCCAGGCAGAGTAGAGAACCATTTCTCCTCCCGATCAACCTTTCGAAGAGCTATATGGGAGGAGGTTTCCGTCATTCCGTATGTTTCGAAGGCATTCAGACCGGATTCCACGATTCGGGATCTCAGCCGATCATCAATCGCTCCGCCTCCTATAATGACATGATCCAGATGAGGAAGGTGTTCAATCCTCTCGAGAATATCAACCATCTGGGAAGGTACAACTGCAAGAAGTGAGATTCCGTCATCGCTCCCTACCCCACGCAGAGGCCGGTTTGACGGCAACTCCCAGGTCAGCCGGCATCCGACAAGGAGAGCCCTGACGGCCATCATCTTCCCTCCTATAAAATCAGGGGAGATGCACGAATGAAGATGACTTCCTGAATCAATACCGAAAAAATTATTCGTGCGGAGCGCGCTCTCAATCATGAACTTCCGGTCAAGAAGGATTCTCTTGGGAATCCCCGTGGAGCCCGATGTAGTCACTTCAATTGGAGCGTCGCCGCTTTGCCATTCAGCTATAAATTCTTCGTAGTCCATACTTCAAGAATGCCACTTCAAGTCGTCAAACTGTCTATAGTCCAATGTAGAAGCCGGGTCAAACCTAAGATGATCTCCTTCAAGACTTACGGGAGTGACGAAATTATCAGTGAAGAGTCCGCCCGTGCCGAGTCCTTGCGGACCGGTAGCCCCGATCATAGAGGTCCATTGAGCGATTGCATTAAGCCCGACATTGGATTCAAGAGCCGAAGTGACCCACCATCCTATCCCCCTTTCAGAAGCAAGAGAAATCCATTCCATGGCTCCTGAGAAACCTCCGCAAAGGGCCGGTTTGAGAATGATATAGGCAGGCTTCTCCGTTTCCAGCAATCTCAATTTATTCTCCTCATCAGCCACTCCGATAAGTTCCTCATCAAGAGCGATCGGAAGGGGGGAGACGCTACAGAGGAACGCCATGAGTTCCGGATTCCCGGCCGGGATCGGCTGCTCAATCGAATGAACACCAAGATCGGCCAGAGACTTAAGGCGAGGAAGAGCGTTGTCAATCGAGAATCCGCCGTTGGCATCGACCCTGATCATGAGCTCCTCTTCATTAAACCTTGAGCGGATGCTCTCAACCATCGCAAGTTCCTTTCTCCAGTCAATGGCTCCTATTTTCAATTTCACACAGCGGAAACCCTCTTTGATTTTCTTCTCAAGCCTCTCCATCATTATCCCGGCATCCCCCATCCAGACCAGACCGTTGATCTCTATCTCCGATTTCCCCTCAGTGAAATCGGATGGGAAATAGATTCCCCTGCATCCGTTGGAGAAATCAAATAATGCCTGCTCAAGTCCGAACTGAATGGAGGAATGGCGCGACAGATCAGTCTCTTTTCCAATGGCAACATTGGCCATCAGTTCTGTCAGCTTCCAGACATAATTTCCGTCGGCTTCAGGAGATAATCCCGGGAAAACCGCCGCCTCTCCGATTCCGAAACGCGAAGGCTCGGCCTCATCATAAATCTTTATGAGAAATGTCGGTTTCTCAGTCAGGACTCCCCTGGAAGTTCCTCCGGGCTCCTTGAAATGCAGAAGATATGGAGCGAATGCAAGACGCATGATCAGGGGAATTTCGGGAACTGTTCAAAATCAGGATCTCTTTTCTCAAGAAAGGCGTTTTTACCCTCCTGAGCCTCGTCCATGAGATAATACATGAGGGTGGCATCTCCGGCAAACTCCATCAGTCCGCGCTCGCCGTCGAGTTCGGCATTGAGTCCGCGCTTGATCATCCTTATTGCAAGTGGAGACCGCTTCATGATAGTACGACACCAGTCTACTACCTCCTCCTCAAGCTTATCGAAGGGCACGACCTTATTGATCATCCCCATCTCCAGAGCCTCCTGTGCAGTGTATTGCCGGCAAAGATACCAAATCTCACGGGCTTTCTTCTGTCCGACACAGCGGGCAAGATAGGAGGAGCCGAATCCGGCATCGAAGCTTCCGACCTTCGGTCCTGTCTGGCCAAACCTCGCATTCTCTGAAGCGATGGAAAGATCGCAGATGACGTTTAACACGTTTCCGCCACCGATTGAATACCCGTTAACCATTGCAATCACAGGTTTTGGAATCGATCGGATAGCATTGTGAAGATCCAGGACATTAAGCCTTGGCACTCCGTCGTCACCAACATAACCGCCACGTCCTTTGGCATGCTGATCGCCTCCTGAACAGAAAGCCTTGTCGCCAGCACCCGTCAGGACAACCACACGGATGTCCTGACGCTCCCTGCAGATGGCAAATGCATCAAGCATCTCCATATTGGTGAGCGGCCGGAAAGCATTGTAGACCTGTGGACGGTTGATAGTTATCTTTGCAATCCCTTCGAATTCTTCAAAAAGAATATCGGTGTATTCCTTAATTGTTTTCCAGTCAAACATATAGCAATTTATATTCAGTTGTTATTATTTTCAACGCGGAGTGACATGTAGTCGTGTAAAACCTGGGCGCTCAGTTCACCATTGCAAATCACCCTCATAATCCCCTTTCTTGATCCGAACATGAAAGCTCCAAGCTGATTTGATAAGGATTCTTCATCGGAAACTTCATAATAATCCCATCCGTAGCCCTCGGAAAGCTGTCTGAGCGGCAGCTGCGGGGGAGCGCAGAAATATTGCTCTCTCTCCTCCAGAGGGGAGGTGGAAGGGATAAATCTGAAAATGCCTCCTCCTCCGTTATCAATCACAATGATCCGCATTGTTTCGGGAATATCCCTGAGAGCAAGTGCTCCGGAATCGTAGGCCATCGACATATCGCCGGTAACCAGCCAGACGCGTCCTTTGGAAGCTTTCGCATATCCTGCGGCAGTCGATACAGAGCCGTCGATTCCAGACACCCCCCGGTTGCAGAACGAGGCATGCGGGAGTTTTTCCGAGAGGATCTGCGCATATCTCACGGATGTACCGTTGGAAAGGAAAAGAGTGACATCAGGCGGGAGTGTTCTGAGGATAATATCGAGGGCCTTCAGTTCACACCAGGGGGATCTCCTAACAAAATTCCCTTTTGAACGTAAAGCCTCCCGCTTCATTTCACGCCATATCGCTCCGTAATCTCCGGCATCATCCTCTCCTGCCGCCCCCCTTTCTTTCAGACAACAATAGAACTGATGAAGCAGCCTGGAAGGGTCGGCCTCAATTCTTCTTGTCAGCGACTGAAAGCAATCGGAAGTAGTGTGATTCCACCCTAATGACCAATGCCGACACTTTCCGCTGTTTCTTCTGAGATACTCCTTAAGCTTTCGTGAAACAAGTGATCCTCCCACCGATATCACCATGTCGGGAGCCATTTTGTCGAGAATTTCGTTGGGGAATGCAGTCAAAACGGAATCGATGGCACAGCTGTCATTCCCGAGATGAAGATTGGAGAGCGTCTCAGTCATGGCAACCACATTGGGAAGCGAGCAAAATTGTGATGCGGCCTTATGAAATCGGGCGTCAGGCGACATGAATCCGGCCACAAACATCACCTTGCGCCCTGAAAGTTCAAGAGCCATCTGTTTCACTACCTCACGGCTGGCGATATAGTCTGACGGAATGCGTTCGATTATCCGGCCATCAAATTTTCCACGCATCCGCTTCCCTCCCAATGGTTCACCGAGTCTGACGTTGATATGGACAGGCCCCCTCCGGGGTGTCAGAGCCTCAATCATGGCATCATTGACAACCCGGTTGGCATACCATTGCAATTCAGGATCATCGTTGCCCCAGGCAGGGAGCTGGCAACTTTTCTTCACGAAATTAGATAGCGCCTCAAATTGTCGGATGGTCTGTGAATCATCCTGATCAATCCATTGTTCCGGACGATCGGCCGACACCACTATAAGTGGGATCCCCTGATAGAACGCCTCGGCCACTGCCGGAGAATAGTTGAGAAGAGCGGTTCCTGACGTGCACACGAGCGCCACGGGACGCCGGGAAGACAAGGCAATGCCGAGAGCCATGAAAGCCGCGGAACGCTCATCAATCACCACATGCTTCCTCAGGTTCTCTCTTGAAGCGGCAGCTATGAGAAGAGGAGCATTGCGGGAACCGGGAGAGCACACCACATCCGTGACCCCATGAGCGGAAATGACGTCAAACAGGATGGAACAGAAATTTCTGTCGGTATCGGAAAAACTCTCCATCATCTAAATTCTATCGGTTGATAGCCGCGAAGGAAAGAGGCGGTGTCCATCCTCTTTTTTCCGGCAGGCTGAAGAGAGAGGACTTCAAGCCAACCATTTCCTGTTGACACCCACATCCTGTTTTTTTCCAGACGCACAGATCCGGGAGAGCTTTTATCATTTTCTTGCCCTGGCTCAACCGCAGTCTCGAAAATCTTCACATCTACAAGTTTCCCATCTCCTCTGTTTTCAACCATTACGCACCATGCCGCAGGATAGGGAGAAAGTCCCCTGACAAGATTATGGATCTCAACTGCTGAACGCGACCAATCAATCCGGCATGTTTCTTTAAAAATCTTCGGAGCCGGCACAAATTCACCCTCCGGCTGGGGAACCGCCTTCACGTTGCCGCCGGCGATCTCATCCACGGTTTGCTCAACCATTCTGGCTCCGAGTTCCATCAGTTTATCATGAACATCTCCGACATTGTCGGTCGGAAGAATCTCGATCTCCTCCCTACCGATGATGTCGCCCGTGTCGATTTCATGCTTGAGGAAAAACGTGGTTACTCCGGTCACCGTGTCGCCATTAATGACAGCCCAGTTGATCGGAGCAGCCCCCCGATATTTGGGAAGAAGCGAAGCATGAAGATTAAACGTGCCGCATGGGGGCATCGACCAAACCACCTCAGGGAGCATCCTGAAGGCTATCACTATGAAAAGATCCGCAGCTATCTTTTGCAGTTCCTCCACAAAATCAGGAGCTTTCAACTTCTCAGGCTGCAGAACCCGCAGTCCGTTGGCCACGGCGTATTTCTTCACATCGCTCTCGATCAGGTGGTGTCCGCGTCCGGCAATCTTATCAGGCATGGTGACCACTGCCGCGATGTCATGACCGGCTTTCACCAAGCGGTCGAGACTCGCCACAGCAAACTCGGGGGTCCCGAAAAAAACTATCTTCAGTTTCCTTTCTTCTTTCATAAATCAGGTTTCGGAGTGTGGTGGTTTTGGCGAGGAGGCCTCAATCATCGCAATAATGACGGAGCACTCTTCTATATGAATTGAATATCTTTGATTTTGAAACGAATCCGACATATCTTCCATTGTCAACAACAGGGAGATTCCAGGCATTTGTCCTGTCGAAAATCCTCATGACCTCCTCCATAGGCATTCCGATTTCAAGTTTGGCAGGAGGCGCCGACATGAAACGGGTCACGTGCATCTTCTTGTAGAGATCCGGTCGAAACATGATGTTGCGGATGTCATCAAGCAATACGATTCCGACAAGAATCCCTTCATTATCGGTCACCGGGAAAAGGTTGCGGTTTGACGTTGCTATAATATCAACCACCTCCTTTAGATTCATGGAAGGGTTCACAGCCTTGAAATCTCTCTCTATCAGAGAATCGATCTTAAGCAGCGTAAGCACCGACTTGTCTTTCTCATGAGTGAGGAGGTCGCCCTGTTGTGCGAGGCGCATTGTGTAGATACTATATGGCTCGAAAAGACGGATCGTCATGTAGGAAAGAGTGGAGACAATCAGGAGAGGGAGAAAAAGATCGTAGCCGCCTGTCATTTCCGCTGTGAGGAAGATGGCCATCAGAGGAGCATGCATAACTCCACTCATTACGCCGGCCATACCAAGCAAAGTGAAATTCTTGTTTGAGATGCCGACTCCTCCGTCAAACATGTTATTGAGCACGTAAGCGAAGAGGAAGCCGCACAACGCCCCGACAAAAAGCGACGGGGCAAAAGTTCCGCCCACTCCTCCGGCTCCGTTTGTGGCGCTCGTAGCGAAAACTTTTGTAAGAATTACCGCGCCGATAAAAACCGCAATAAACCAGATGCTGTCGCGGTCAAGATAGAAAAATGTTCCGTCGACCACGCTTGAATATTCCCCTCGCAGCAGGGTATTGATGGATTCATAGCCCTCACCGTAAAGGGGAGGGAAAACGAAAATCAGGCCGGCAAGAATCAATCCTCCGGTCAGGATCTTCAGCAACCTGCTTTTCACTTTGGAAAACATCTTCTCCATCATCATCATCATCCGGGTGAAATAGAGGGAAGCAAGACCACACAGGATTCCGAAAACGGTGGCGTATGGGATCTTGCTCACAAGGAAAGGCTCACTTTGCGAGAAGAAGAACTCAGCGTTATAGCCCTCGAGCACGTAGGCCACTGTAGCCCCCGTGATGGAGGAGATGAGCAGCGGCATGACGGTGGTCCCGGTAAGGTCAATCATCAGCACCTCGAGAGTGAAAAGCATTCCGGCGATAGGCGCCCGGAAGATTCCCGCAATTCCGGCAGCCGCACCACACCCCACGAGCAGCATCAGCAGTCGCGGCGAAAGGCGGAAAGCCTGACCGATATTTGAGCCAATCGCCGCCCCGGTGAAGACGATCGGGCCCTCGGCTCCAACCGATCCTCCAAAACCGATAGTGACCGACGACGCAATGAGCGAGGCATACATATTCCGCTTCTTCAATCGGGATTTCCTCCTGGAAATGGCATAGAGCACCCGCGTGACACCATGGGAGATATTATCTTTTACCACAAAATGAACAAACAGAGTCACAAGAAGAATGCCCACCATCGGATAAACCAGATAAAGGTAATTGGCCGTAGTAGAGCTCAATCCGGATGTCAGGAAATGAGAGATGGTGTGGATCAGAAACTTCAGTAATTGAGCCGCAAATCCGCATACCACCCCGACCACAAGGGCCAGAAGGATCACCAGATTCCGTTCTTTTATATGCCTCTCGCGCCAGATGACCACTTTCAGCCACCATTCCGTGAATGCGTTATGTGTTTCTTTATATGCCATGGCATATTCTGTTTTTAAATTCCTTTTCCCGTCAGAACTATTCTGACGGTATAGATGATAATTTTCATGTCGATGAAAAGCGACATGTTGGAGAGATAGAGCAGATCAAACCTAAGGCGCTCCTTCATCTCCTCCAGATTCCCGGCATAGCCGAATCTGACCATTCCCCACGATGTCAGGCCCGGTTTCACCTGGGATGTCAGGAAATAACCCGGAGCCTCCCGCATAAGCATCTCCGCAAAATAGGGCCTTTCGGGACGGGGTCCGACAAGCGACATGTCTCCCTTCAGCACATTCCAGAACTGTGGAAGCTCGTCAAGACGATATCGTCTCATCAACCTGCCAGCACGCGTAACCCTCGGATCTCCCTCCCTGCTGAGCATGGGAGTTTCGGATTCCGCTCCTCTGACCATGCTCCTGAACTTATAGATCCTGAACGGCCTGAGATGATAACCGAGGCGCATCTGGCTGTAGATCACTTCTCCGGGACTATCTATCTTGACCCACACAGTCAGGAGCAATAGCAAGGGCGACAGCGATATCAACGCCACTACCGAGACCACTACATCTGCCAGCCGCTTAAGGTTTGACGCGAAATCTGACATTGACGGCGACGTGAGATCAACGAATGGTTCTCCGTAAATATCTCTTAATCTGATGGACCGCGTCACGTATGAAAGGTAATCGGGAGCTATCCTGACCGGGATTCCTTCACTGAAACATTCCCGGAGAAGCCCCATGAGTGAGGTAGAGGTTTCATGTCCCGGAAAAATTATGAGGCACTCCGCGTCATAGGACTCCATAAACGTTCTTAACGTGCGGTTAACCATACCCTCCGGAGCTTCACTTATCACGGGATCTGCGCTCATTTCCCCAACAATCCGGTATCTTTGCCTCACGTTTCTCGAATCGAGCATCCATCCTCTACCCTTTTCAATATCCTCCGAATTTCCAATCGCCACACATCTTACTTCCCTATGCTCTTTTCCTGCGACTGACGCAGATCTCCTTGTCAGCAGGAAACGAAACAGGAAGCAGGGAACAAAAAGGCTTACAAACGTAAGAGCCATCCCTCCCCATAAGATCCTTTCATTGGGAAAGGCTATGAAACGTGCCGGGAAAACACTGATGATGACTGTCAGCGTAAAAGAGGAAGCAATCGTGACAATCAATTCCTGTAAACGCGACTTTACGAGCGGACGGTTATAAAATCCGGAGAGCCAGTAGACTGAACCGACCAAAATGATATAGATGGAGAATCCGGAAACCCATCCCCCGGGTAGCATACATATATCCGCCTCTGCTTTGTGCCGAGTATCGGTATGAAGCAAGAGGTACAGAAGCAAGGAGGAGATGACCGCGCTTATAAGATCAAAGGCGACATACTTCCATCTTTGTCTGGATATATCTTTCCCGGAGAAACTCATCTTATCACTTTTATCACTCCTCCGTCAGACACTTTTATGATATTGCTTGGCGCAGGAGAATCAATGTCGTCCCGCCGCCATGAAACAACATAGTCCACACCCTCGATAATGCTCGGGGAGATCTCCCTGAAAGTGCGGGGAGAGGAAGCGCCGCTCTTATTGGCAGAAGTTGAAACCACCGGACGGCGCAATCTGCGGCATAACTCACGTGAAAATTTCTCACCCGTTATCCTTATGCCGAGCGACCCATCAGAAGCGCAAAGCGAGGGAGCAACCCCTACCGGATGGTCATAGATGATGGTCAAAGGTTTCACCGCAACCTCTATAAGTTGCCATGCCACTTCCGGGATGTCGCGGGCAGTGCGTTCGAGCATTGCCTCGCTGTCTACAAGGACGAGCATGGATTTCGAAGCATCGCGTCCCTTCAGCTCATATATCTTTCTCACCGCGTCCTCATTAGTGGCATCACATCCTATTCCCCACACAGTGTCGGTTGGATATAGGATTATTCCTCCTTGCCTGAGGCATTCGACGGCTTTCTTCAGATCCTCTTCAAATGTCATATCAAAATTCGCTTTTATCCTAATTTATTTTTCACCACAGTTCTCCGCCTCTATTTCATCAATCTCTGAAAGCCATAATCTTGATGAAGCGTCGGAAGGCATTCTCCAGTCGCCGCGGGGCGAGAGGCACACACTTCCAACTTTAGGGCCGTCGGGCATGCACGAACGTTTGAACTGCTGATTGAAGAATCTACGGTAGAAATTCCGAAGCCATTTGAGAATCACACCATTGTCATATTTCCCGCCGAACGCTTTTCCTGCAAGCCAGAAAATCTTTCGGGGTCCGAATGAATTTCTAAGCAAATGATACATAAAGAAATCATGAAGCTCGTAAGGACCAACCACGTCTTCCGTTATCTGACCGATCTTATCCGACCCGGAAGGCACGAGCTCAGGGCTGATCGGAGTGTCGACGATGTCGAGAAGAATCTCCGATTCCCTGCGACGCGTTTCGGAAGCAAACCATTTGACAAGATGCCTCACAAGTGTTTTGGGAACGGAGGCGTTAACTCCATACATCGAAATATGATCCCCGTTATATGTGCACCATCCGAGAGCGAGTTCCGACATATCGCCGGTTCCGACCACAATGGCATTGATCTTATTTGCATAATCCATGAGAATCTGCGTCCTCTCCCTTGCCTGGGAATTCTCAAACGTGACGTCATATTTCTCCGGATCTTGGCCTATATCCTTGAAATGCTGCTCAACAGCCTTCCCGATCGGAATTTCAAGCGACGTCACTCCAAGTTCCTCCATTAGTCCGACGGCATTGTTCTTGGTTCTTGATGTAGTGGCCATTCCAGGCATTGTGATTCCCACGATTCCCTTGCGGTCGAGCCCAAGCTTATCGAAAGCCCTGACAGTGACAAGAAGAGCCAACGTTGAATCCAGACCTCCTGAAATTCCAATGACTGCTTTCTTGCATCCTATGGCGTTTAGCCTCTGCATGAGGCCTCGCGCCTGAATATTGACAATCTCTTCACATCTTTCATCAAGATGTGAAGGATCGGAAGGCACAAATGGATAAGGATCTACATCGATGGGGAAATCATTTTCATCCCTCCGTTTTGTTGCCACATCCACAAGATTATATGTCATCTCTTTGGAGACCCCATCGAAGAATGTTGAGAATTTGCATCTGTCATTCCGCAGTTTCTCAACATCGATATCCCCCAAAAACAGAGTTGATTTCTCAAAAAAGTTTTTCCCGGAATCCATCACGCTTCCATCGACGGCGATTATGGCATTCCCCGCAAAGACAAGATCAGTTGAAGATTCACCCCATCCGGCGGAGGCATAGACATAGCCACATCGACAACGCGCCGACTGCTGGCTGACGAGAGCCACAAGATAATCATGCTTTCCTACCTGCGCAGGTGAAGCCGAGAGATTCAGTATAATGTCGGCTCCATTTTGGGAAAGGCCACAACTCGGAGGCACGGGTACCCATAGGTCTTCACAGATTTCAATTCCTATCTTCACCCCGGCGAAATTGAATATGGTTTTCGGGTCAACTTTAACCACAGTCTCTCCTATCTTTATCTCGGCTCCGCTCAATTCCTCACCGGAATTAAACCACCTTTTCTCATAGAATTCACCGTAATTAGGAATATGAATCTTCGGGACCGCTCCGAGAACGTCTCCTCCGCTTATCACAAACGCACAATTATATAACCTCCCACGGGCCATTGCCGGAGCACCAAGAGCACAGAGAATACGGCAGTTTCTGGTTGCTTCCGCAATCTCCGGAATTGCGCGGCATGCCGCATCGACAAGATCCGGCTGATTAAACAGATCACCACAGGTATAGCCAGTGACACACAGCTCCGGGAACGTCATCACCTCAGCCCCTTCCTCATCTGCCTTCAGAATCTCGGCTATAATCCGCGATTTGTTGTATTCGACGTCTGCCGGCTTTAATTCCGGAACGGCCGCACAAACTCTTACATATCCGTGTTTTATCATTGCCCTTGATAATTATTAGAAACTCTTATCCAAATTTTTTACAAATATACTCAAAACTCTCCGTATATTTTAAATGTTTCTATTATATAATTTCATTTTTGTTACCTCTACACTTCATCTTTTACTCAAACTGAAATATGAAATCTCCAAAGAAAAAAGCATTTGTCGCGGCAGTGGTCATGCTGCTCTCCGGGAGTGCTCTTTCCTCTGAAGCATCCGCAGCCGACAAGACCCTCGGTTTCGCCGGAGGATATTCTTCCTACAACAATGGAGGATATGCGAACCTCTACTTCCACGTGCCTCTCGCTTCCCATATCCGTCTCGCTCCGGAAATCGGATACATTTTCAAAAACGAAGACAAATCCGGTTTTGAGTGTAGTGTCGACGTTCATTTCCCTTTCCGTATGGCAAGGGGCATTAACATATATCCTCTGACTGGTGTAACCGTCAACAACTGGAGCTACCGCAAGGCAGATCACGTCACCCGTGCAGGCTTTGATTTCGGCGGGGGATTCGACATTTGCATGACTCCATCTTTAAAATTGACATTGCAGGGCAAGTATTCCCTCATGAACGACACCGGAGGAGTGTTTGCTCAGATGGGAATCGGATATAGTTTCTGATAAAAATAAATCAAAAATCAGGCCGAGACATCCAAGTTTAGAAGTCCCGGCCTGATTTTTTCATGTCAGTCAGTCTATCAGATGTTGAACAAGCTCAACATTGCGAGAGAATCGCGAACCGCATCGTAGCAGTACTGGTAGATATAGGGAACAAGACCGAAGAATACGATTCCTGCCACACACAGCCAAAGGCCGACACGTTCGCACCTCGCTGTCTTGAATTCTCCGATCACCGGTTCCTCCGGACTGATCCACATTGCCTTGACAACAAGGAGATAGTAGTAGAGGGAAATGATGGTGTTGATCAGAGCTATAAGCACAAGCATATACAGTGCCCACGAATTTGAAGCGGTGAGCGACGTAAAGATCAGGATCTTGCTGAAGAATCCGGCGAAGGGAGGAATACCTGCAAGCGAGAACATGGCGAGCGTCATGGCGAAAGAAAGCCAGGGATTGGTTTTGTGAAGACCATTGTAGTCGTCCATGTTGATCTTTCCAGAGTTCTCCTCAATCGTGTTGATGACAGCGAAGGCTCCAAGGTTGCTGACGATGTAAACAAAGATATAGAACATCATCGAAGCGAGACCGAGACCATCGGCGGCCATGGCGCCGAGCATGATATATCCAGCCTGTGAGATCGAGGAGAAAGCCATGAATCGCTTGAGATTTTTCTGGCGGATGGCGAAAAGGTTGCCGACGGTGATTGTTGCTATGATAACGGCATACATCATCCATTCCCATGCTCCGCTATAGACAGTGCCGAAACACTGAACAAAGATAACGAAGAAGGCAAAGGCGGCTGAGCCTTTAGAAACTACGGAAAGATAGCTCGTGATGGCGGTAGGCGCACCCTGGTAAACGTCGGCCGTCCAGAGATGGAAAGGCACAAGTGAAAGCTTGAAGCCGATGCCGGCGATCACGAATGCAAGAGCAACGAGAAGCATACCGCTACCCTCTCCCTGCGAAATAAACATCGCGATGTCGCCGAAATAGAGCGACCCGCCAGAAAGGGCATATACGAATGAGAGACCGGCAAGAAGGATCGCGGAGGAGAAAACGGCCGTCATTATATACTTGATAGCCGCCTCATGGCTTTCATAATGCTTCTTATTGAAGGCAACAAGCGCCGCAAGAGGAAGCGATGCGGATTCGAGGCCGATGATGAAAAGAAGGAAATGGCGCGCGGAAACCATCAGATACATTCCGAAGAGAGTCACGAGCAGGAGCTCATAGAACTCTCCCTTTCTGATTGCCACTTCATCACTCTCAACCCATTTTGAGCTCTGAAGGAAAACGATGAAGACACCGATATTCAGAATGGCCTTGATGGCATTTGTTGCGGAATCGTTGATATACATCCCTCCGAACACCTCCTCGCCGCTGGCGGGAATGATCCAGATGGCTATCGTTCCGAGGGCGAACAGAAGCGTCGTAAACGGCGTGAGGATCTTCTTGCCGCCTTCATTCGAAAATGTGTCGAATAAAAAGACCAGCATGAATATCCCGAGCACGATCAGTTCGGGAATCATAGATCCAAATTGTGAATAGTCCATTGTTAGATTGCTTGAGTTTATTTATTCAATACATTTTATTTAAAGCATCGCTCCCTGGATAGCCGCAATGATCGGGCGGAAGCTGTGCTGAATGGTCTCGTTGATCCAGTTGGGGAAGCAACCGATTCCTGCGATGCAGAGTATCAGGGTCACTGTGGAGAGACGCTCGAACCAGGTGGCGTCAGTGAGCGAAAGATGATGCTCATCCTGAACGGGACCAAGAAGGAGCTTGCCAACAACACGGAGAATATAGACAGCCGTGATTACGATCGAGCAGGTGGCCGCGATGACAAAGATCCTGTGGAAAAGATCGGCATCCTGGAATGATCCGAAGAAGATAGTCATCTCCGCTACGAAGCCTGACAGACCCGGCAGACCGAGAGATGCGAAACCTGCGATCATATAGCAGACTCCGAGATAAGGCATGATCTTCATTAGGCCTCCCATCTGGCGGATATCGCGTGTGTGTGTCCTCCCGTAGATCATACCGATCAGGGCAAAGAACAACGCCGTCATCAAACCGTGTGAAAGCATCTGAAGGATCGCACCGGTCATAGCCGTGGTATTAAGCATCAGAATGGCGAAGAGAACCATGCCGCAGTGTGACACGGATGAATAAGCATTGATATATTTGAGGTCGGTCTGCACACAAGCTGAGAAAGCGCCATAGACAATGCTGACACCTGTCAGGATAATGAAGATCCATGCAAGCTCATTCGCAGCCTGAGGAAGAAGGAAGATGGCGATGCGGAAGC
>CAYROR010000052.1:0-19182 GCA_964425935.1 uncultured Sangeribacter sp. | reverse complement strand
CGCAAGTCGAAGTTGCGAATGCAACAGCGGATCAAGTTCTTTCATTGTTCCTGAGTTTTAATTTTCCTTGAAATGATGAACGCAGGAACAAGAAACATCAGCAGGATGCAAAGAATGTACAGAGGTACAACCCATGAATAGAGAAGAGGTGCTTGACAGAGATTGCAGATGATGATTGCGAAGCCGGAAAAGATAGAGAATACACCTCCAAAAATATAGGAGTTCTCACGAAGTAACAGTCCGCTTACGGTTGCCCCTAAGCCTACGATAATGAAGGCATAATAGAACATTGCAAGCCATGCCTGAGGATAACCGCAAAGTTGAGCAATGAAGCATCCGATTGATAGACCAATGGCAATGAAACTAACTGTTTTCCAAAGTCCTTCGCTCACTTTGTCAAGATAGGATTTCGTTGTGCTTTCTTCTTTTCTTTTAGATTGGAGAAGAATCCTGGCCGGAATTCCGATAATAGGGATAGCGAACCATACGAAGTTGAACCAGGGGTTGCGTGTCACATAGATGAGCACCCAAGCAACGATAGCGGTTACTATCGAAAGTACTGCCAACATCAGAGATATTCTCATATCACGTGGCGCAACTCTGCGCTTGGTGCTCTGAATCATGGAAGCGATGAGTTCCATGCTTTCTTGTGGTGATAATTTTTTGTCTTCCATTTTCTGGAGGTTTTGAGGGTTGGTAAATCGGTTTATTATATAAACCATTTCTGTCTTAAAAAAGAGCGGTCGCGCGATTCCGCTCTGTTTTTCGGTTGCAAAGTTAATGCGGTTTATTTTATAAACCAAATTTTCAACCAATTTTTTTCAAAAAATTTTTTGAGGTAGGTGCAAGAGTAACGGATAGAAGGTGCAGAGGATGGATTTGGTGACTTCGCATATATTGTCTCCGCGGTGGGAGCTGGAATTGTATGGTATTTTTACGGCGATGTGTATGATTTCTTGACAGTGTGTGGAGGGGATGTTGATGTATTGTTCATTTAGACAACAAGTTAAAAGTTTGGCACGGAAGTTGAATGTATCAATGTCGTTATGAAGAAAATGATAACTGTAATTTTAATATCCGCGTCGATGAGCGGTTTTGCTCAGGAGCCATGGAGCATGGAGCGGTGTATGGCATACGCGGCTGAGCATGCCTCTTCCGTTGTGCAGTCACGATGGGACGTGGCTTCCGCCACTGTTTCACGCAACGAGACATTCGCGGATTTTTTCCCTTCTGTCTCGGCACAGGTGGGCACGCAATTCAATTGGGGCCGCAACATCGATCCGGAGACAAACACCTATAACAACGTGACAACATTCAACAACGGCTATGGGATTTATGCGTCGCTGACGCTCTTTGACGGAGGACAGACCCTCAACCGCTACCGCAGGGCCAGGAGCGAAAGGGAGAGATATCTGGATGTCGTGCAGATGAGGCAGGATGACAGCGCGATAGCTGCGATGATGGCTTTTGCCGATGCTATTTATTACCTTAATACCATTGGAATAGCGGAGGAGCGCATCCGCCAGAGCGAGGGGATGCTCACCCTGACGCGCACACAGGAGGAACTCGGGATAAAAGGTGTCCCAGACGTCGCGCAGGCGGAGGCTACTCTTGCCAACGACAGATATAACCTTGTTCATCAGAAGAATTGTTATGAGCAGGCGTTGCTAAGCCTCAGATCATCGATGAATCTGCCGGCGGAAGAGCCACTACCCCTTGACACTACCCTTGCCGTGCCCGATGGGATAATGAAGCAGGATGATCCGGAAAGTATCTTTGCGGGGGCACTGACGTTTAATCCAAAATTGAAAGATGCGGTCGGACAGGTGAGGGCCGAGAAATATGGCTATAGGATCGCAGTCGGCAATCTGATGCCCAAACTAAGTCTCAATGCCGGCATCTCCACCTCCTATTATAAAACAATAAGCGGAGGAGCTGCAGTGCCCGGGTTCGGGGAACAGTTCCGCAACAACCGTGGTGAATACGTGGCCGCAACCTTGACGATTCCTCTCTTTCAGGGACTCGGAGGAATATCTGCCAAGCAACGGGCGAAGAATTCGCTCGAGAAGGCTAAAGAGAATCTTAAGGAGCAGGAGCGTCGGCTGCACGATGAGATAGTTGGCGCGGTGAGAGACCGCGACGGATATGCGGCGGAGGTCTCTGCTCTCAAGGCGAAGACGGTGGCCGACGGGGAGGCCTACAGGCTCAACACCCGGAAATATGAAGAGGGACTTCTTTCGCTTATAGACCTTCAACTGTCGGCAAACACCTATTTCTCTTCGAGAGTGGAGCTTCTTCAGAAGCAGATGCTTTATATGCTGAAGGTTAAACTGGTGGAATATTATAAAGGTAACAGACTATGGATGTGAAGATAGAGAAACCAAAAGGAATACGAGGCCTGAGACTGAAACACTGGCTCTGCATCGGGGCCGGAGTGGTGGCTGTGGCTCTGGTGATATGGCTGGCAACCACCGATATCGCCTCTACCTATAAGGTGGAAAAGAGCGGCCTCAACATCGCGGAGGTGAAGTCTCAGAAATTTGAGGACTACGTGAGGGTGGATGGAAGGATAGAGCCGATAAGCACCGTGCAGCTGAGCGCCGAAGAGGGTGGGATAGTGATGGAGAAAGTTGTGGAAGAGGGTGCGCAGGTCAGGAAAGGAGATGTGATCCTGAGGCTCAGCAACAGCAATCTCGATCTTCAGATCCTCAATGCGGAAGCTGAACTGGCGGAAAAGCAGAATATCCTGCGCAACACCCGGATCTCGATGGAGCAGGACCGTCTCAACAACCGCACGGAGCAGGCTCAGCTTGAGCTGGAGGTTGATCGGAAACGACGGGCCTATCAGCAGAGGCAGCGCCTCTATGGCGACAAGCTCATTGCCCGCGAAGAATATTTGCAGGCGAAGGAGGATTATGAACTTGCATTGAAACGGCAGTCGCTCATCAACCAGCGCCTGACTCAAGACAGCATCTATCGCCTCGCGCAGGTCGACCAGATGGAGGATAATCTCGCCAATATGCAGAAGAATATCGAGCTCATCCGCAAGCGGAGAGAGCATCTGAACGTAGTCAGTCCCATCGATGGCGAGCTCGGTCTCCTTGACGTGGAACTCGGGCAGAACATCTCGGCCGGTCAGAGAGTGGGCCAGATCAACGATCTCAGCAGCTATAAGGTGACCGGGCAGATCGACGAGCATCACATCGAGCGGGTTCATCCCGGGCTGTCGGCTGTTTCGGCGAGGGGAGACAGAAATATGGATCTCCGTCTGCGCAAGGTCTTTCCAGAGGTGAGGGATGGGAGATTCAAGGTGGAATTCCTCTTTCCTGACAAATGTCCCGACAATATAAGGAGCGGCCAGACATGCTATCTCAACCTTCAGCTGGGGCAGCCGGCCGACGCTCTGGTTATTCCCAAGGGCACATTCTATTCCGCCACCGGAGGCCGCTGGATCTTTGTGGTCGACAAGACAGGCACAAAAGCCTACAGGAGGAATATCCGTCTCGGACGCCAGAATCCGGAATCCTACGAGGTGCTTGAGGGGCTTGAACCGGGAGAACGGGTCATCGTCAATGGTTATGAATCATATAGCGATGCCACGACATTGACAATCATTGAATAGACAAACCAAACCGACATAACATGAAATCATATTTTAAATTCCTCGGCAGAAACAAGGCATACGCAGCCATCGATGTCTTCGGACTGGCCATCAGCATGATGTTTGTGGTGCTCATAGGCTGCTACACCTGGCAGGAGAGTCATGTCGACACCCAACATTCAAAGGCCGACAGAATGTATTTTCTCGGCCTCGACATCGGCAACAACAAGATGAATGGCGCTCATTGGAGACTCCAGCCGATCCTGAAGGATAAGTTTCCTGAGATTGAGTCGTCGACCGCCATGTTCAGAAACCGGCGCTGGCTCCGGTATGACAATCAGGAGATCGAGACAAATTGCTTCTTTGTCGATTCCACATTCTATGATATCTTTGATTTCAAGCTTATCCAGGGAGATCCGGAAACCGTTCTCGATAATCCTTCCAACATTGTTGTCACCCAGGAGTATGCCCGAAGGGTTTGGGGAGATGTCGACCCGATCGGACAGAGCATTGTTTTCAACGTCGAAGAGCCTCCTTTTGTGGTTGCCGGAGTTATGGAGCCAATGGAGAATACGTCGTTCATGACCTGGGACAGGCATCCTGTCGACATGCTCCTTAACTTCTCGATGATGAAATACGTCAACGTTGGATTATATGAGCCCCAGATGAGTAATGCTGTTGGAGTAGAGGTTGTCCTGCTGGCTAAGGAGGGACATGACCTCACGACAAAAAAGAAAGAATATGAGGCTGAGCTGAAGAAACACTATTGGATCCTCAACCTTCCTGAAGACGAGATCCGGCTTGACATTTTTCCTTTCAGAGGGAGTTATTTCGCCAATCTCTCAAATTCCGGCAACAGCAATTCAGGAGACGGCAATATGATGAGACTTCTCTTCTGCGTAGGGCTGGTGATCCTTCTGTTCGCCATAATGAATTATATAAACCTGACCGTGGCGCTCGCCGGAAAACGCGCCAAGGAGATGGCTACCCGCCGTCTGCTCGGGGAGGGGCGGGGGAGCATTATGTGGCGACTTATAGGTGAGAGCTCGATCCTTTGTTCCGTTTCCATGATTTTAGGGATTGCATTAGCTTTCCTGATGGAGCCTTTCGCGTCGGTGCTGACAGATATACGGCTTGATATCCTGTCGTGCATGAATTTCACGACAACCAGCTTCCTTCTTGCAGTGCTGGTCATCATGAGCGTAGTGGCTGGTATAATTCCGGCCTTCATGCTCTCCTCGGTGAAACCCGTCGAGGCCGTGAAGGGCTCCTTCAGGAGGGAATCCAAAATGGTGTTTGGAAAAATCTTTATCGTGGTGCAGAATGTTGCCACGATCCTGATGGTGGCGAGTGCCCTGACGATGTATCTCCAGGTGAGGCATCTGATAAACGCTCCTCTGGGTTATGAGACGAAGGGAATCATGAATCTCTATATTGGAAACATGAATCTTTATATTGATGAAGTGGCCGATGAAAACTCCGGGAAAGGTGAGCTCCTCCGCAGTGAGCTTCTGAAACTTTCCTGTGTGGAGAAGGTGAGCTATAGTCAGGGAGAGCCTCATACGAGAGGAAACAACAACACGATGATGCTTGACGGCCACACGATATCCTTTCAGACATTTGTGGGAGATTCCGCCTTCATGGATATTCTGGGGCTAAAGCTTAAAAAGGAGATTCCCGAGGCGGGAATGGAGAGGAACTATCTCAACAACCAGGCGATTTCAGAATTGGGAATTGATGAAAATTCTCCTGACTATCAGTATTATGAAGAAAGAAAGCCCATATCCGGCATAATGGAGGATTTCCGGCTCGGCAATATCTTGACCAGCCAGAGTCCTGTGAGGATCGTGGTCGGCGTTGGATTCTATCCCTGGAATATGCTCATCAAGACCGTGGGCGATGAGAAAGAGGCGCAGCGTCAGATCAAGGGTGTTTTTGAGAAATTGTATCCCGAAGAATCGTTCGACAAGATGTTTGAGCGTCCTTTCCTGAGTCAGCAGATCGAAGATGATTTCAAGAAGGAGAGGAGGTTGATGGTGATCATCACGGTCTTTGCCATGATCGCAATCATCATAGCAATGCTTGGACTGATGGCGATGAGCACATATTATGTGCGCCAGCGGTCTCTCGACATCGCGGTCCGCAAAGTGATGGGAGGCACTTCCCTGCAGGTGATGGCCAAGCTTGTGTGTCCGTTCATGCTTTACGTCGTGATAGCCGCCGTCATATCGGTTCCTCTGATATACTATGTGATGAACGACTGGCTTTCCCAGTTCAGCTACCGGATAAGCGTCTATTGGTGGATCTACGCCGCGACCGCGCTTTTCGCAATCGTGATATGCTTCGTGTCGGTAGTGAACCAATGCTACAAAGCTGCCAATACCAATCCTATAGATTCACTGAAATAAAAGATTTAAACGATTATGATAAAGATAGAAAACCTCACAAAGACTTTCCGCACCGATGATGTGGAGACACTGGCTCTCCGTGGAATCTCCCTCGAGATCAGGGAGGGGGAATTTGTCGGGATCATGGGACCTTCCGGATGCGGCAAGTCAACACTCCTCAATATCCTCGGGCTTCTCGACAATCCTTCCGAAGGAAGCTATCTCCTCAACGGCACGGAGGTGGCAGGGCTAAGGGAGAAGGAGCGCACAGCCTTCAGAAAGGGGAAGATCGGATTCGTTTTTCAGAATTTCAACCTCATTGATGAGCTCAACATCGAGGAGAACGTCGGGCTCCCGCTCCGTTATCTCAAGATTGGGGCGGCTGAACGTCGGGAGAGGGTCAAGGAGGCTCTTGAAAGGATGAACATATCCCATCGGGCCAAGCATTTTCCCCAGCAGCTGTCGGGCGGACAGCAGCAACGTGCGGCCATAGCGCGTGCTGTCGTGTCGCGTCCGGATCTGATCCTTGCCGACGAGCCCACCGGCAATCTGGACTCCGTCAACGGAAAAGACGTGATGAATCTTCTCACGGAATTAAACCGCGAGGGATCCACGATCGTGATGGTGACCCATTCGCAGCATGACGCCGCTTATACTCACCGGGTGATAAATCTTTTCGACGGAAAGATTGTGGAAAAAACCACGCTCTGAGAAGAAAGATAGCTACATTGATGTTTTTCCAATTCATGCAGACGGGAGATTTTCTTGAGATTCCTTCCTGTCTGCATGATATTTTCATTAATTTTGCAAGACAATAAATCCCGTTTCAAAGATGAGAAAACTGCTTGTGGTCGATGATAACAAAGACGTTCTGTCGGCGGTGAAATTGCTGATGAAGACGAAGGTCGACGAGGTGATAACCGCATCCGGGCCTGAATCCATCCCGACTCTGATCAGGAAGCACCGCCCGGAGGTGGTCCTTCTCGACATGAATTTCCGCTCGGCGGTCAATAACGGGAATGAGGGACTTTTCTGGCTGAGTGAGATAAAAAGGATCGCTCCGGAGATTTCCGTAGTCCTCTTCACGGCCTACGCTGATGTTGCGCTGGCTGTTGAGGGAATGAAAAATGGAGCGGCAGATTTTGTCGTGAAGCCATTTGACAATGATGCCCTCGTCTCCACCCTCCTGAAGGCTTTCGGGAAAGGGAAAAAAGTTGTGGGGCAATCGGCCCCTCCCGAGATGATGTGGGGGAATTCGCCCGAGATGCAACGGGTGAGGATGATGGTGGAACGGGTGGCACCCACAGATGCGAATATCCTGATTTCAGGCGAAAACGGCACCGGAAAGGATCTTCTTGCGAGAGCGATCCACCGGATGTCGGGCCGGGCGGCCGGCCCGATGGAAACCGTCGACATGGGAGCTGTCATCGAGACTCTGTTTGAAAGCGAACTTTATGGCCATGCAAAGGGGGCGTTTACCGATGCCAAGACCGACAGGGCAGGAAAATTCGAGACAGCAAACGGAGGCACTCTCTTTCTTGATGAAATCGGGAATCTGCCCTACCATCTTCAGGCTAAACTTCTCACTTCCATTCAGCAGAGGAAAATCATCCGCGTCGGCACAAATACACCCCGCGATATCGATATCCGCCTTATTTGCGCCACTAACAGAAACCTCCCCCGGATGGTGGCGGAGGGTGAATTCCGGGAGGATCTGTTCTATCGCATCAACACCATCACGATCGAGATGCCACCCCTCAGGCGGAGGGCGGAGGATATCCCGGGGCTTGTAGAGCTGTTTCTCGGTAAATATGCCGGTGTCTACCATCGGCCGACGCCGGCGGTGTCGGATGATGCGATGAAGCGGCTTTGCGCATATTCCTGGCCCGGAAATATCAGGCAGCTTGAACACACGGTGGAGAAGGCATTGATTATGTCGGATTCCGGGATCCTTCATTCAAGAGATTTCGACCTCCATGAAGCTGCCGGCGTGGCAGCAATCGCCTCGGCCACCTTGGAGTCGTTGGAGAGGAATGCTATTGCGGAAGCCGTGAAGCTCCTGGATGGAAATATGTCGGAAGTGGCACGCCATCTCGGAATCACACGCCAGACCCTCTATAATAAATTGCGCAAATATGGCATTTGAGCGACGAGGAAATTTCATTGTCTGGGCCCTTTCGGTGGCTGCGATGGTATTGTCTTTCTGTGCGGGATGGCTTTATGGAAAACCGGGGGCATGGTGGATTGTGCCGGTTGTCTGCAGTCTGTTGATCATTGTTCTTATCATCAGAAAAATAAATCGGGTGGGTGCAAGGTTGCGTTTCGTGATTGATGCCACCTTGAATGGAGATTTCTCCTATAAATTCCCGGTGAAGAATGTCAGTGCGGAATCCCGTGATGTCAATGAGATGCTCAACCGGATTGTGGTGCATCTTGAGGATATCACTGCGGAATCCCGGAGGAATGAAACGTTTCTGGTTCATGTCCTCAATCTTGTGGATATCGGCTTTGTGGTTGCTGATTCATTGGGAAATGTAACCATTCATAATCAGGCCGCCTTGCGGCTGCTTGACCGCGACGCCCTCACCAACGTGTGTCAGATCCCGGAGGGGGAAGCTGATAGCCTTGACATCAGGCGCCGCGACGTGGTGGTCAACGAAAGGAGTTTCATCATCTTCACCATTAACGATTTCGGCCATCGGATGCAGAGGGTGGAAGTGGAATCGTGGGAGAAACTTACGCGTGTGCTGACTCATGAAATCATGAATTCCATGACTCCGATCCGTTCGATTGCAGAGACAATGAGTGAGCAGTCCATTCCCGGAGACATTAAAGATGGATTGGAGACAATCTCGTCAAGTTCGCGGTCGTTGATGCGTTTTGTGAGGAATTTCCGGGAGTTCAGTTTCCTCCCGGAGCCCAAGATGCGGCCGTTCTATCTCAAGCCGTTTCTGGAGTCTTGCGTTAGGATGGCCCGTGGCTATCTTGATGACAGGGATGTGGAGATCAGTCTTCTCTGCTTCCCTCCGGAGATGATGGTCTATAGCGACGATGGTCTCCTGACCAGGGTGTTGCTCAACATCATAAAGAATGCCATAGAGGCCAATCCTGAAAAAATAGAGATAGAAGCCAATATGAGGGCCGATGAGTCAGTCGAAATAGCCATCTCCAACGATGGTGAATTGATTCCTGAAGAAGTTGCCGCCCAGATGTTCACTCCGTTTTTCACTACTCGCACATCAGGCAGCGGAATCGGCCTCAGTCTTTCGCGCCGGATAGTCACCCACCTCGGTGGCACCCTCTCATTCAAGACCAAACCATCCACCAGCTTCCTGATCCGGATTTAGCACCCCGATTCATTTTCAATATGCTCAGCGCTTTGGCTGCTTGTTCCAGCGCCACTCAGCCCTTATAGCTCATCCCACTTTGCCGGTCTCTATTTCATTTTTCAAAAATGAGAAAACATATACGGCTCCTTGAAAATACAATCCACATTCGGGGTCATTTAGGCGAGCAAATGTTTCTGAGCCATACAAAACATCGAGAGCCTTCATCATATCCCATCCATAATGCTCCATAAGCATTTGGGTTAAATCTGTGGCGAGGAATTCCACTTCCAGGCTTATGTCCTTGGTCATCATATTTTTGTTAACAACGTTATTGCTTTTTCACTGCCGAAGAAATATTGAGTGGATTTCTTTGCAGTATATCTAATTTTCTCGATAAGTTGAGAGATAGACCAATACCCCTGCATATAGAGTTGAATCTGACGTCCGACATTATCATCGGCTATCGGCCCTATGACAATAGTCTTGTCATGAGATTCGCCCTCCTTTATTGTAGCATATCACTTGCAGGTCATCTACTGCACTCTCAATTGATTGGGTGTGCTCAACCTCATAGTACTCGTTAAGAAACTCAATACCCGTAAAACGCCGCAGATATGCGTATGCCTGTTGGTTGGTCAGCTTGAATCGCTTGGCGAATTCGCTGACACATACAACTATATATTCTATTCTATTCTTTAATTCATGTTTATCCATATCAGGTTGTCTTTATTTTATAACGGGGAAGAGTCTCATATTGTTATCGGGCAGGAGTCTACATCGATGTCTTGTTAGATGCAATCCATGTTCCCTTATCTTTCAACTGGCAAGTGCAAAATTAGCGATTTGTCGGAAGAAAACCACTTTTGGAGACTCAAAAATTAATTTTTCTCTGGGTCTGCGGTTTAATTTAAGCTAAGCCTTACGAATTTCGGCTTGGAATTCTGCGCCTTACAGGTAGCCGCCAGAATGAGAGCAAAAATAACCAATGCCATCATCGTTGCCGCATGAATCCATTTCGCGAATCCGGCAGAATCGCCCTTCCTTACTTCAATATGCTCAGCGCTTGGGCTGTTTGTTCCAGCGCCACTGGATGTGGAAGAGGATGTATGCCGGGATGACGTTGCTGACGATCTCGGTCCTTGCCTGCGCGTTGATGGTGTAGGCGATGTTGCTGAGCTGATGGAGGAGGTCGTAGCCGTCGGCGACGAGCACCACGCGTCCTTTCAGGATTGACTTCGACACCCTCGCGTTCCAGACGAGGTCAGTAGTGTTGAGCCGTTTATCGCCGAACCCCCGGCGGGTGTAGAGGTTTATGTCGGTCGAGAGGCTCCAGTTGCGTGGGAGGTTCAGCAGTGCGGAGCCTCCGTATTTCCCGGTCCATGACGTGAATCCCGAGAACCCGGGATCCGGGCTTGAATAGCGGAGAGCCTTTAGCTCGGCATTCGCGGTGAAGCGGTATGTCTTGAGGTCGATGCTCCCCTTGATGTTTTCTGACAGACCGCTGGTCACCACCTTCCTGAGGGGCGGTGGAATATCGAGGTCGATCTCATTCCCCGTGAACGTACCCGAAAGGTCCATACTGCGGGTATGGTAAGCCTCTGTAGTGGAAGATAGTGAGATCTGGCGGTTCTTCCCCAGATTCAGGCTCGCTTCATAGCCTCCCGACATGTTGCGGTTCCCGTTCACGTTGTATGGCCTGTAGAACCTGACACCGGTCTGCTGATTGTAGAAGTATCCCTGTCCGATAGCGTTGTGTGTGTCGTTGAAGGAGTAGAAGAACCTGTTCAGGAGCCTGCGTTTCTTCATGCGGTATAACATGTTAACGCTTAGATTATTGTTTCTGGAATTCTTCAGTGAAGGGTTGCCGAGGTGGATATTGAGGGGGTCAGTGTCGTCCACCACATCGAGCAGGCTCATCATCGGGGCTTCCATCGGTGTTGAGCTGAAGATAAGCTCAATTCTGGTCCACACCTCCGGGAAGGTGATATGAGCGGTGGAGTGGAACCCAGCCATAACGTCTCTCCTTCTTATTGTACGGCTCACCCCACGTCCATTGTAATCCAGATGCCTGTTTAGGACTGTCAGGGGAATATTTATAAATACGGGAAGAAGATGAAATTTCCTTGAACTTGAGCCAACCTTTACATATTCCGGTCTTATGACATGCCTGTCAGTAGACAGCCTGCTTCTGTAGCTCTGAAGGGGATCGAAGGTCATCCTGTATTCCTCTGTGGATGGGAGATGTCCGAATCCCGGGTTCTCCGGGTTGTACCCCTCCATCCTGTCAAGATTGTAAAGCTCTGATGTCCTGGTCTCCTCCTTATGGTCAAATTCATACCATAGATTCACGTTGTCTCCAAACTTTTTCGAAAGGAGTTGATCAAACCTTACTGCGGCATTATAATTAATATCCCGATCCGGCCTGAGATTTATAAAGCGGTCATACCGCTGATTCTCCTGTTGCGGCATTCCGAACCAGTCTATTCCCATTCTGTTGAAGCTATTTCCCTTGCTCTCCGTGAAGGTTCCGTAGAGATGCGCGTACATCATACGCTTGAAGCCAGTGTCTTTCAGTTTTATATCCGACCATACGCTCATCTTCCCGTATGTCGATTCCCGGTCGTTTTTCCCTGCCTCCTGCCGTCGGTTCACCAGATGTTGCCTCAGTGCCTCCCCGCTGTTATACAGGCTCTCCAGCATCCCCGAGGTCAGGCCTGGGATGTCATCGTCGAGTGTCGCCTCCAGTGTGCTCGATTCCGTCTTACGGCGGGTATGGCTCAGGATAAGGTTCCCTTTCAGGACCGCCCTCTGTCCGAACCGGAGCGTCATCATCTGGTCAGCCGAAATCTTCAGGTTCCTGTCGGTCCTACCGCTCCATCTGCGGAGGAATCTGTCGCCGCCGTCGAGATACAGCTGCTGCCAGGTCCGGGTCTGAGCATCCTCCTTGTCGCGGACCACATCCACGTTTCCCCGGAGACTCCACTTCTCGGCGAAGCCATCGGCTGTATATCTAATCCCGCCGTAGACATTGCTCCTCACTCCGTCTCCCATGTTGCCGCGGCTCCAGGCGCCGTCATTCTTTCCCGGGCGCTTGCTGTCGCTGAGGTTGTTTGCTCCGGCGTAAGCGGTTGCCGACACGTTGTCGGAGAACCAGAGTGCGAAGAGCTTTCCGAGGAACCTGTTGTGAGAGCCGTATCCCCCATCTGCGTTCAGGAGCCATCCCATGGCATACTGCCGCTTGAGCCTGACGTCCATCGTATATTTCGACTCGTTGAGCTTCATGCCGGCGAGCTTCTCGCGGTCGCTCATCGCGTCATAGACCTTGATGTTCTTTACGGTGTATGCCGGGAGGTTCTCGAGCATGAGGTTGTTGTCTCCGTCGAAGAGGTTCTTCCCGTTGAGCAGCAGCTCCCTGACAACTCTCCCGTTGCATTTGATGACACCATTCCGGAGCAGCTCCACCCCCGGGAGCTGCTCGATGAGTGCGTCGAGCATCGATCCCTCGGCGAGCACGAAGGCGTCGGCATTATAGATGAGTGTGTCGCCGTTGTGATAGAACTTGATTTTGGATGGAGTGACCGTCACCTCCTGTAGCACCTTCTCGCGCCGTCTGCCGAGAAACATCTCCGGTAGCCTGATCTCGAAATCATCGATCTGCTTTGCGGAGATCTCCACCACCCTCCATTCCGGCTCGAACTGCCTGTCTTCGGCATCCGAACGCACGTAAGCTCCGACAAGATACTTTCCCGGCGTGATCATCGCCGAGCAGGAGTACTCCGGATTCTGACTGGTGCGTCCTGAAGGGATGGTCTTTACTTTAATCGAATCCGGGAGGCTGTAAAGTTCGATGGCACCGTTCGGAATCAACCGTCTGTTGAGCTTGTCGCAGATGCGGATGCTCAGCCTGACAGCCTTCGGCTTGGCATCAGCCTCGCATATTCCGGTCAAGAAAATTGATAGGATTATAAACGATAATGAGGCGAGGAGGCTTAGACAAGCTTTGGAAACATATTTGAATCTGTATATGGTGAATTTTAGTTTTGGGTATCCGATGTGTGAGGAAGGGGGAGTCATGGTATTTTTTTTGCAAAGGTAGTATTTTTTTTAATAAATAAATTGAACCTTAAATCTTTTTTTTTCAAAAATATAGCTATCTTTTTGAAAAAAGAAGTATCTTTGCAAAAAATATTATTCATGAAACTGAGAGATTTTATTTTGATTTTATTCCTGTTGGTTATAGGGTGTCAGACTATGCCGGCGGAGGAGAAAGTAAAGTATCATACGATTGAGCTTAAGTGTGAGATCAGGGATAAGGCGACAAAGAAACTGTTGGATCATGGGACGTTGCAAGTCTATAGTCTGCCGGATAGTGTAAAAGTTGGTGGTAGTAGCGCATCCTTTCATGCCGGTGAGGGTTACAGTGACAAAAAGTCTTTGAAGATTGGCAAATATCTCGCTAAGATCTTCACGGTAAATGTTGAATTCATTTCAGACGTGAAAGAGGAGTCTGGAGTGAAAACCGGAGATGTGAAGGTGACCGAATCGGATGAATATGAGCCGCAGTGGATTGAAGTGGAGATAACGGAGGCTGATGCTGACGCAGGTGTTAAGAAACTGGAGCCTGTCTATCTTGAGAAAAAGAGGAAGTTCAGTGTGCCGAAGCCAGCCGAGGTGAAACGCTCGAAATCTTGAGCATGATAAACAACCTAATACTTAGGAGTTTATATACATTGGGATAAATGATTGATATATAAGGTATGAAACTGAGAAATTTAATTTTGATTTTGTTCCTGGTGGCGATAGGATGCCAGACAATGCCGGCGGAGGAGAAAGAGAATATCACAAAGTATCCTCCGGTAATAGTTAAATACTAGATCTTGGATAAGGCCCAAAAAAAATCAATTGGCGACGCCAGGTTGGAGATATATAGTTTGCCTGATACGGTTCAAGTTAACATTGGTAAAGCTGAAATTCGTTCTGGAGCGGGGTATAAAGGAAATGAGGCTGTGGAGATTGGCTATACTCTACCCCCTGGAAAGTATATTGCAAAAGTATATAAGGCTAAGATAAAAAAAGAAAATTTTAAAGAGATTGCCCCTGGAGTTAAGTTGGGGTCTCCGAGAATCACTGAATCTAAAGAGTATGACCCTCAATGGATAGAGTTTGAGATAACGGAGACGGATGTCGATAATGGAGTAAAGTCTCTCGGAACAGTCTATCTTGATAAAAAGAGGAAGTTAAGCGTGCCGAAGCCAGCCGAGGTGAAACGCTCTAAAAACTGATACAGAATAACAGATATGGAAAAACCGACACGGCAAGTTGGGTTGCTGTGTCGGTTCAATCGTTTATCCAGGTATTCCCTAAAGAGGACTCAGGGATTGAATATGGGCATTTCCTCGAGGAAGGCGCGGACGGTGGAATCGATCTGCCGGCGGTCTTCGAGGGAATCACCTTTCCATTTGTGTTGGGCTTTCTGATAAAAGGGTTTTCTGGCTTCAAGCTGTGAGGAGATGACGCTTCGGATCTCATCGTCAGATTTCCCGGCGAGGAGGGGGCGCTTTTCCCTTTTCCTGATAAGGCGGGAGAAGAGTGTGTCTTCCGATGCCTGGAGCCATAGGGTGGTGCCCTTCATATTCATCTGGTCGATATTGTCAAAGAAACAGGGAGTGCCTCCTCCGCAAGAGATTATGCAGTCGTTGAACTCTGCAACTTCCAGAAGCATCTCGCGTTCCCGTTTACGGAAACCCTCTTCGCCGACGGCTGCAAAGATTTCCTTGACAGTTGAACGGTAGCGTTGCTCGATGTAGAAGTCGAGGTCGATAAAGCGGAGGCCTGTTGCCGCAGAGAGGGCGCGTCCGAAAGTGGTTTTTCCGCAGCCCATGTAGCCGATGATGAAAAGAGGTTTCATATTTAGAGTTTTTAAAGTTTTTAGAGTTTTTAAAGTTTTTAGAGTGGTTGGACTGGGGTCGGACGATGGTCGGACTGGGGTCGGACGATGGTCGGACATCATTTATTCCCGCTCTGCATTTCCCTCTTTAGGGGGCCGGGGGACAAGAGCAGAGAGGCTGTCGATGATGGGAAGCCAGGAGATCTGGCGCCTGGATTCATTGGAGATCGCATCCCTGCGCCATGCTGGAAGCGACTGGCGGTAGCGAAGCCATCCTTTGCCTCGGGATCTCATTTCTTTAAGCAATCCCTCAGCCTTTTCAACCGTTTTATCATCGTCTGTTGATTTTCCGATTTGCAGAAGTATCCGGGCATATTCCAATCCTTCGGCGAAAGTTGAGTCGGCCACCGTGAACGATCCGGCAGGAATCCTGTCGTAGGGGAATATGGAATCGATACGGCTGAGGGCGTCCTTCGCTCCTGAGACATCGCCATGTTCAAGGCGATTGCGTGCAATCCGGATCACGGCTCCTCTTTGCCGGCGACACTGATCCAGAATCACCGGATCAAGATAGGAATCCCGGGCTGCCAGTCGTTCCCTTTCCGTCATGAAACGGAGCAGGGATTCATCGGTTGCCTCGCGACTGAGAGAGTCTGTCCACGGAGCGAAAACATCTCCAAAGGGGGAATGATAGGTGTGGGGGGCAAAGACACGGCTGAAATCCCTGTCGGTGGAGGAGAGAAAAAGGAGCGCCCTCGGATTCGGCAGGGAATGGTTGGCGGCTGCAATGTCGAGAAGCATCAGCTTTCTGAACGGTATGTTTCCCCCGTTGGCCATTTCCCGGAGGTTGATGAAAATGGTGTCGCATCCCTCTCTTGCGAGATAAACGTTGCTGTGTCGGAACTGAGGATAGCCGGAACGTTGGGCATAGAGTTCGTTCAGTGCCTGGGAAAGGGGCACAGGAGCGGTGTCGGCATCCGGAGCGATACGGCTGAAGGCGTAGGCTCCGAAAGCCACGTCGGCAGGAGTTGCCAAAAATGGGGCTCCCCGCTTGCCGAGCTTCATGAGATTGACAACATATTCCGGAGTGGAGAGATAAGAGATGTCGATGATGGTATGGTTCAGACCCTCCTTCCCGACTTCCTGCGCATACCAGAGCGGGAAAGTGAAGTTGTCGCCTTTCGTGAAAATCAGGGCATCGGGCACAGATGCGAGCATATTTGCCGCAAAGCGGGAGGTTTCGCCTCTTCCGCTCCTGTCGTGGTCGTCAAAATTCCGGCTCCACAGAATCGAGGTTGTGAGGATTGGGAAAAGGAGAGTGGCGGCCAACCGTGCGGCCTTGTTGCCGATCCGGGAGGCCAGAACGCCAAAGGCCGTGAATCCGAACGCTATCCAGATGGCGAAGGCCATGAAGGAGCCGAGGAAGGAATAGTCGCGCTCCCTGGGTTCTCCGGGATCCTGATTGAGATAGACCACGATTGCCAGACCCGTCATAAGGAAAAAGAGAGCTACGGCTGCAAGTGTTCTGCGTCCGCGCATGCCGTTGCGTGCAAGCCACACGATGCCGATAATGCCCATCAGGAACGGGATTCCGAAATACACGTTATGTCCGGGATTGGATGGTCCCGCTTCCGGGGGAAGAAGGTCTTGCGGGCCGAGCATCAGATCGTCGATTGGCCGGATTCCGGTGATGAAATTTCCGTGGTCGATCTCTCCTGTTGAGTTGATGTCGTTCTGGCGTCCCATGAAATTCCATAGCAGATAGCGGAAATACATATATCCGGCCTGATAGGTAAGAAACATGCGAAGGTTCTGGAGATAGGTGGGCCGAAGACCCTCTTTCTTTTCGCGGACTCCATCCGCACCGATCTTCCCATCCGGTTTGCCGTCGGGGCCGATCGTTTCCGACACCATCACGCGAGTCATGTTGTCGGTCGACATTCCGGCCCAGTTTTCGTAGGATTCCATATTCCCCGGGGTGCCTGAGGTGATTCGCGGAAACCACATATCCAGCTCCGGCGTCATCCTCCTCGAAAAAAGATAGTCGGCCTTGATATAGCCTCTCCCCGCGGAGGCTACAGCTTCATTCTTAATCGAATCATCATGAGAGATGAATCCGCTCCTATGGTTGAGCCTTGGCGTTCCGACAGCAGGGACGTAGAGCGGTTCCCTCTTTTCCAGTAAGTATCTCCGATAACTCGGAGTGCCATCAGAGGCCATCTCCTCAAGCATCAGCGGCCGGCTGAAGGGGGTGGCTCCATAAAGGAGTGGTTTCGATCCATATTGGGAGCGGGAAATGTAGCGGTGGAGCGCAAAAACGTCGGCCGGAGCGGCCTCGTTCATGGGAGGGATTGCCGAGGAGCGTATGATTATCAAGGCAAAAGAGGAATAGCCCAGAAGGAGGAAGGCGATGCTCCAGATCCCTGCCGGAGCAACCGTCCGTTTAAGCCGCGGATTGAGAATCAGAAGGCAGGCCGCTGCCAGAGAGAGAGCTCCGCCCACAAGAATCCTTCCCCCGACACAGAAGAATCCGCTGAGCCAAATGAATAGGAAGGCAGTGATCACTCCTCCCCGGCTCCCGCCGTTAATAAGGGAGATCGTGAGAATGAAGCAAAGCGTTGTCAGGATGCAGAAGGCGATGGCTCCGGAGAACATCGGGAGGTGAAGGGTGTTTGCCGCAAAGATTTCAAAGATGCCGAGCCATTCGAGAGTGCCCTGCATGAGTCCGGAAAGGATGAGGGCCACGATAGCAAAGGAGATGGCAACCGCCGCAATGGCACGCATGGCTATTTTCCCCACGGAGTGCGATCCGAAGACGCCTATTAGGGTCAACACGGGGATGCAGAGCAGATTGAGCTGGTGCACCCCGAGTGAGAGCCCCATGATATAGGAGATGAGGATCAGGATCCGGAATCGTTTCCCCGGATCATGGCTCTTCTCCCGGAGGATCATCAGCCAGATGGAAAGGGATGTCATGAACGCCGACATCGCATAGACTTCCGCTTCGACGGCGGAAAACCATGCGGAGTCGCAGAATGCGAAACAGCTGGCTCCCGCAGTGGAGGCCGTAAACGCTATAAGATTGATCCATGCGGAAGAACAGCGGCAGCTCTTCTTGGGCATAGCTGAGAGACACCATGAAGTGGCGGCGAATATGATCCTTGCGAGGAAGAGCACAGCCAGAGCCATGAATAGGCCGGAAGCGAGATTGATCACCCATGCATGAAGTCCGGCAGGGAAGGGGATTGTGATGAAGCGCATGGCGAGGGTCCACACCGGGTTTCCCGGAGGATGTCCCACTTCCAGCATGGATGCGGTCACCACGTATTCCGGACAGTCCCAATAAGAGACATCGGGATCGGCCGTTGCCCAATATGTGAGCAGCGCGCAGATAAAAGCCAGTCCTGACGAGATGTTGCAAAGACTGCGGGAGCTGATGCTGAGGAATCGGTTAATATTCACATGGCAAAGTTACAAAAAAAATCGCAGGTCACCTTCCGGTGACTCTTTTAAAAGCGCATGGACCGAGATAAAAAATTCGGGGAGGAACAGTCTCCACGACTCTTCCTCCCCTTCACACTCATTACTTTATAAATCAAATCATTTGAACTATTGACTAATTAAGAACACCTACTTTTGAAGGGGAGAAAAAAACTCGGCAACCGTCGGTTCTATCTTCTAACCCTTCTTCGGTTTATGATGCAAAATTAATTAAGAAAATTTAAAATACCAAAAAAATCTGATAAAAATTACATTAAAATGCAAATTTTGTTCAGACGTGAATCCCTTTGTCGAGAAGCCGGTGTTTCACGGCCATTCTGACGGCTGTGGGAGTCATGCCGACTGCCAGGATCGACATACGGTTGATAAATCCGTTTATATATTGCCGTTTCCCTTTCATCATTCGCGTAATGGCTTTCTTCCTGGAGTTTGACAGAATCCTCCGAAAAAATAATTTAACGAATTGTTGCATAATTC
>CAYROR010000051.1:0-19397 GCA_964425935.1 uncultured Sangeribacter sp. | reverse complement strand
GGAGTCATGGAAACAGTATTGGAAATATCGCTTTCAAGATTTCAGGACAAGAGGGATGGGAATTTAAATCAGTTTCAATTCCTTCCGGAACCATCAATAATAGCAAAACAGAGCTTAAAGCCAATATAAGGTATAAGGTGACTGGAAAATTCTTACAACCCACTAATTATCCTTCTGATGAGATTAGAATTACAGTAAATAAGAACGAAGATTGGGTAGAAACAGAAAAAAACATAACCATTACGGCAGAATCTTAAAATAGAATCTTTTGGTGGTGACAATCCGACAATATTTACTAATTTTGCAGTCCGGAATCTCCGAATCGGAATTCCCCAGTAAAGAAATTTGATTTTATGGATAAAATTATACTAACCGGTGACCGTCCGACTGGAAAACTGCATCTCGGACACTATGTCGGCTCACTGAAACGTAGGGTTGAACTACAGGAGTCAGGCGAATTTGACAAGATTTTTGTAATGATCGCTGATGCGCAGGCTCTCACCGACAACGCGGATAATCCTGAGAAAGTGAGACAGAATATTGTGGAGGTAGCTCTTGATTACCTTTCCGTGGGGATTGATCCGGAGAAGACCACGATCTTCATCCAGAGTCAGGTGCCCGAACTTTGCGAACTCACGACGTATTATATGAATCTTGTCTCTGTAGCAAGGGTTCAACGCAATCCCACGGTCAAGACAGAAATCAAGATGAGGAATTTCGAGCAATCTATTCCTCTCGGTTTCTTCTGCTATCCCGTGAGCCAGGCTTCTGATATAACTGCTTTCAAAGCAACCACGGTGCCCGTTGGAGAAGATCAGGCTCCCATGATAGAGCTCACGCGCGAGATTGTTCAGCGCTTCAATAACATCTATGGCCCAACACTTGTTGAGCCTCAGATTGTTCTCCCTTCGAATGCCGCTTGTATGCGTCTGCCGGGAACCGACGGAAAAGCAAAAATGAGCAAATCTCTCGGCAACTGCATTTATCTCAGCGACACGCCGAAAGAGGTAGCGAAGAAAGTCAAGAGCATGTATACCGATCCGTTGCATCTCAACATAGATGATCCAGGCCATCTGGAAGGTAATTGCCCGTTTATCTATCTCGACGCATTTGCCACAGATGAGCAGATCAACCGGTTCAACCCCGATTTCGCTTCACTGCAGGATCTTAAAGACCGATATGTTAAGGGTGGAGTAGGCGATGGAACTGTCAAGAAGATTCTTATCAACGTTCTTGAGGAAGAACTCGCTCCGATCCGTGAACGCCGCGCCCACTATGAGAATAACATCCCCGAAGTGTATGAGATTTTGAAAAAAGGTTCGGAAGCGGCCCGCAAGGTGGCAGCCTCAACCCTTGCTGATGTGCGCAAGGCCATGAAGATTGACTATTTCGACGACGCCGCGCTTATCGAGGAACAGACCAACCGTTTCGTCAAGAAATAAAACAGATCAATCCATTATCCATTAAGGAGGGAGTCAAAAAATACATCAGTATGTATCTTGCTCCCTCCTTTTTTTCATAAATGGCGGCAGATCATATCATTCCGGTTGCTCTACAAGAACTCTCGCTAACCCTTCGAAGAAATCGTCTGACTGAATGAATTTCTCTTTAAAGGCAACCTTCCCTTTTAAGTCAATGAAACTCCACTTCCCTTTCTGAGTTGACCTGACGCGCGCAAGGCCATCGCAGAAAGGCAGGGCCTCAAAGAATTTAGCAGGGATAGCCAATTCTCCATTTTCAGATATGTAGCCCATCTTGTCTCCTTCCCTGACCGGGGCAAGACCATCATGGAAATCTAATTTTACTTCGACATTATTTTCTGGACACTCCACATCCACCCCCTGCGCATCAATATACATCCATTTCCCATTTTCTTTCACTCGGGCGATTCCGGACTTGAAAATTTCCGCAAAATCATATATAGGGGCAATTACGAAATCCCCTTTCTTATTGATGAATCCATATTTCTCTCCCGTCATGACAGGGGCAAGACCATCATGGAAATCATTGGCATTCTGATAGTCAAGGGGTATCGTCAAATTTCCTGAGCGGTCAATAAAACCATATTTCCCATCCTTGCAAACCCATGCGAGATCCTCATGAAATTCACCTACATATTCAAAAACCGGCTCCGCAACATATTCTCCGGCCCTATTAATGATTCCACTTTTTCCATCAATAGAAATCATTGAAAGATTCTCGCAGAATTCAGAAGCCTTATCAAAAATCGGTTTGATCACGAAGTTTCCTTCCATATCGATGAAACCCCACTTATTATCTATCATCACACGCGACATTCCATCAACAAAAGAATCTGCGGAATCAAACTGGGGCTTGATCACGAATGAGCCATCCCTTCCTATGAAGCCCCATTGCCAGTCAACCTTGACAGCCGCAAGGCCATCATGAAAATTTCTGGCAGAATCGAAACGTGGTTCTACGATATATTTTCCATCCCTTCCTATATATCCCCACAACTGATTTTTCTTAGTTCCCATAGCATTATCAAATTAAAGATTAAACATCTCCTTGCGCCGGAACAACACGCACTGACACATGTATGTTAGGGCCAAACTCCTTTCTCAATTTCTCTTTGACATCTTTTACGGTCTCCTCTGCTTCCTTCACAGTCACGTCACCGTCAACTGAAACAGTAGCATCAAAAATAAGGAATGGTCCGCTCTTTCTCGTTTTCAAGTCAACAAGGGAATAGAAACCATCATTGTTGCTGATCGCACCTTCCGCCCTCTCAACCATCCCACGTGAAAGAGAGCCCTCCATGAGTTCCTTCAAGGCAGGCACAAAAAGACGGAATGCAGGCACAAGGATAAAAACCACTATCACCAGAGAAGCCAACGGATCACAAACCCTCCAGCTATCTCCAAGAAAGTGTGCGGCCGAAACTCCGATAAGAGCCGCCAGGGAGGCAAGGGCATCGCTGCGATGATGCCATGCGCTTGAAATGAGAGCATTCGATCTTGTTCGCTTTCCCGTTTTGTGATAATAGTGAAAGAGAAACTCCTTCCCTACGATTGCCGTAATGATCGCAAGCAGAGCCCAGATGTCAGGGCGAGGAAGCACCTCACCATCCATATACTCCTTTATTGACTCCATCGCCTCTATCGAGATCATCACCGAAACTCCAAGCAACAGTCCTGAAACCATCATCGAGGCAAAAGTTTCAAACTTCCCGAATCCATAACTGTAATTCCGGGAGGGCTTTCTAAAGGAAATGCTAACGAATGTCAGCATAATCAAGTCAGTGGCCACATCAACAAGGGAATGGTAGCCATCAGCCACAAGGGCATCGCTGTGGCCGCAATATCCGAAAACAAGCTTCAACGCCATCAACAATATGTTGACACAACAGCCGATAGTGACAACTTTTCTGATAAGGCGCGGTTCCTCGATGCCGCTCTCGCCATGTAATGAAGAAGTGTTTATGTGATTATGCTGATGGGAATGCATGGAGTTTTTTTATTAAATACGAATCAAGGAGCCGGAGAGTTCATGCAAAGTTAATCAATAAAGACGTAACCAGGAAATAAACCTCTTAAAAACCATCTTGCTGTAAAATCGTAATTATTGAATTTGATCATTTGAACCTACTCTGAAGTTCCTCCATCCTTGATAGCAAGTCTTCAAAAGATATGGAACGAGCATGTACCATCTGTTCCTGCATGGCAGAGTAATCACCTTTCCAAACGATCATATACTGTGATGGGGGTGTGAGTCGAAGATTCTCTCTTATGGGACCATCATAATCTATTCCTCTTATCGGTGTAAACACAGATCTGTGGTGACGAATATTCTCCCATAATTCCTTATCTCTGATAGCAGCTAATGCAAACGGCTCATCCATCATTGACTCCAAGTCGTAAAGATGTCTCGATTTACGATTTGCCGAAGCTGATCCTTCAGTGGTAAAAAGCTCATGTAAAAGGAATACTTTCTCAAGAAATGTCTTTTGCGGCATCGCTGTGATCACATCACTATCGATTAGTGAAGTCGAAATTGGAGAATTGCTTTCAATTAGGGACTTTACCTTTTCTCTGGAAGTTGGTTCAATCAATGATCTGGCTCCAACTTCAAGCATGACACTTGATTGAACATACGATTGGACAGTATCCTGAAACGCAGTCTCATAATGAATGAAGATTTTTCGGGGTTCAGGATAGGTTCCGTCCCCTTCTCCGTCGGCTTGTGGCTCCACATTACAAAATTCTCCTATTCCAAATTCCTCTAATTTATTTCTAAGATCTGGCGTCAATGTATCTTTTACAAACAGAGAAGATTGCTTGCGCAATTTTTTCATCTGTTTCTTTGTAACATCACCCTCAATTCCGAAAAGTTTACGATCTACCGCTATGTCAATATCTTCTGAAAAACGTTTTATCAAGTTCCATACTTTGCTCAGAGAACTGCCACCCTTGAAGACCATAGATTCCGCATAAGGAAGCGAAAACAATACTTGTAAGACGGTAGTCACCCATAAATCCTTTTCGACAGAAATTGGATGCAGACCGAGCTGATTACCAATCTGAGTATAGAGTCGCTTACGGTTTTCAGCTGATTGTGATATTATTCTCTTCATACGTTTTTTCTATTAATGACCGAATCCACTCCGGCATAAGTGGATAATCCTGTGAAAAAGTATTCTTAGATTCCTTCAGAATTAGCCGTTTTACCGTGTCTGTTTGATCGGATGTCAACGAGTTTTCTCCAAAGTCCTTTAACGCAAGTGTCAGCATCATTGCAAATGGACTTTTGAATTTAAAAATTCTTGGTGCGACTCTTTTGAAAAGGATTCCTTTACCATTATAGACTTTTATGCGGCGAGGCGAGCCGTCGGTGAGGAAAACAGCATTCATCGGTATCTGAGTTGACAGCCCAAGGCGATTTTGCGCGTATATTCCGGTGGGGACTATTCGTGCGCCATCCCTTGCGGCTATAGCTTCGGCGATTTCATCAAGACCAGGGTATATCACGCCCAAACCAAAAACTTCATCTATTTCCGGACGACAATAAATTCCGGGCGCAAGCCTCACTATTTCTCCCCGTTTAGTCAGTTGACTCAATGCTTTGTTTACCGACGGGAGAGAGCCTTTAGACACAAAGTCTGTGGAAAAGAAGATTGATCCTCTTTTCCTATATTTAATAGTGTTGTATATTTTATCTTCTACGCTTATCATTAGCAATAATTTCAGACATTTTATACAAATCTCTGAATTTTTCAACCGCAAAGATAACTATAAAATCCCAAACTACCAAATGGTTGCATAGCATAAAAGGATTAAAAGCGTGTTTAGCATACTAAAAGGCTCAATAAAGACGTAACAAGGAAATAAACCTCTTAAAAACCTTAAAAACCCAATTCAAACATCTTCTCCTTACCGGGGGACTTTCATTTCTGATTGGTTAGGTAGTTCTCAACCCAGCCAAGAGCTTTTGCGGAGGAACCTTTAATGATGATCGAACCATCTTTATCCAGAAGAATATAGGTGGGGAAAGCGTCCACCTTAAGATCTCTCACAAGAGGCTCTTTTTCTCTAAACAATCGCTTTCCGGAAAGACCTTGCTTATCAAGAATCTCCTTCCCTCTCTCAAAATTGTCAGGCATATCGTCGATGACAGAAAGCACCATCAACCTATCCCCATATTTTTCCTCAAGCTCCTTGAGTTGCGGCATTGCCGCTATACACGGACGACACCATGTGCCCCAGAAATCAACAAGCAGAAGCTTTCCTTGAGCGGTTGCCTCTTCAAGATAAGGCTTGAGCTCGGCCAAAGCTTTATCACTTGTTTTAACTTTGGCAGGCTGTTTATCATATCTTGACAAGATTACTTCCTTGAAATCCGGAGTAATACTGTCAAGCAGATAATAATCATGTTCTCCAAGCCTGACGAGAGAACCCCGGCCACGTTCCTGCACCCTTTCAATTCCATAAGCAACCTCCGGCACATAATCTGAATAATCCTCATATTTCCCTTCCGGAAGAATAGTTGGAGAAGGATACATGTCTTTATCAATGGTATGATAAACCTTAAGACTAAAGGGACCCTCAGGAGTGTCGATTTCTCCTTTATAGACATTTGTGATAAGGGCATTTACAAGGAAATCATTCAGGAACTTGATGGAATCCGCCGTAAGCATCACATTCACGTCAGGCATCACCCAAATGCTGAAATCAATGTCTCCCTTGCTATAATTTCCTATATTCCATTCCGGAGCCACACCTTCAGCTTCCCCACGTTTCCTTTTTCGGTAGATTTGCATGGAATCGACAGGAACCGTTATTTCAGAATAACCATTTCCGAAACTATATGTAACTTTCTTTTCATCGCTGAAATCAATTGACAAAGGGAGATCCTTCCTGAGCCTTGTATTGACCCTCACCACACGGTCAGGATCAGATGAATCCCTTATTAGTTCCATCTTGCCGCTCATCCAATTTGATATGCAATATTTGCCCGGGATGTCAAGTTTTTCAAGAGGAATCCTGATCGTGTCCTGCAGACCCTGTGCGGACGCAGAAATACCAACGGCTGCCAAAGCAACCACAACAATAAATAATCTCCTAATAGCTTTCATGGTGTCAGAATAAGCAATTTCATGATTTATTGTCGCAAAATTACACTTTCCCAAGCGAATAAACAAGGCCAGACAGGATAAATTCTCTAATCCTGAATCAGAAAGTGGAAATATCGGTTGTTTTAGGAGGATGATTTTGCCGTTTGGCAAAATAGTTGTAATTTTGTGATGCAAACTTCGACCTACACGATAAAATGGAATTAGAAGAACTTAAGAAAAAAGGCCTTGCAGGTGAAAGTATCTCCCGGGAGGAAGCCTCTTGGCTCGCCAATTATCCCGATCTCGACTCCCTTTGCGACGCCGCAGATGAGATTTCTCGCAAATGGAAGGGCAACATGGTTGATTCCTGCTCCATAGTCAACGCAAGAAGCGGAATGTGTGGAGAAGATTGCAAATGGTGTGCGCAGGCCACCCGCCATCACACGGGTTGCGAAACGTATAATTTCATCGATTCCAAGGAAGCGGTAGAAGCGGCAATCCACAATGAAAAAAACGGAGTCAGAAGATTCTCTCTCGTCACGAGCGGACGCTCCGTCAGCAAAAAGGATCTTGAACGGTTTTGCACCCTCTATCGAGAAATCAGTGAAAAAACAGGACTCTATCTCTGTGCCTCAATGGGGCTGCTGGATGAAGAGGGGATGAATATGCTCAAGAAGGCAGGAGTCAGAAGATATCACTGCAATATGGAGACCTCCTCCGGTTTTTTCAAGCACCTCTGCACCACCCACACACCAGCCGACAAAAAGGAGACTATCTCAGCCGCACGACGTTGCGGAATGGAAGTCTGCTCAGGAGGAATCATCGGGATGGGTGAAACGATGGACGACCGGATCGATTTCGCCTTTGAACTGAAGGATCTCGATGTGGACTCCGTGCCTATAAATATTCTCAATCCGATAAAAGGCACTCCCCTGGAGAACACACCTCTTATTTCAGAGGAAGACGTTATCCGCACGGTGGCATTGTTCCGTTTTATCCTGCCCACGAAATCCCTGAGATTTGCAGGAGGGAGAAGGCGACTCAGTCATGACTCCATGCTCCGCATTCTCAAAGGCGGAATGAACGGTGCCCTCGTAGGCGACATGCTCACATCCTTAGGCAACGACCTTTCAGAAGACCGCAAGCTCTTCAGGGAGGCACAAATGGAATTTTAAGAAACTAAACCAACAATCTCCTCTTTATGATTAAGTCAGTTTATAAATATGCGGCAGAGGCAGGGATTCCTGCCGGAATCTATATGACAGTCATGTCGTCTTGCTTCCTATTGAGCAACTCCTTCCCTACACTGCCGCTTCTGCTTCCGGTGTTATTCCTGATGTTTCCCTTCTTTCTATGGAGACTCATGAAAAAGATGATTAGGAACCAACCGGCCTACCGGAAATTTTCAACTCTATGGCTCTTTGGAATCTACGTCATCATCTTCGGAACTTTGATAAGTTCATTTTTCTCCGGGATATATCTCACTTTCATCAATCCCGGGTTTATCAACGAATACGTCAGTCAGGCAATCGCATCCATCGAGTCGCTTCCCGACCCCACCCCTTACGAAGCCTCCGTTGAAGTGATGAAACGCGCCATCGCCGACCATCTGCTGCCCAGCGGAATGGAATTCGTGGCAGCCACAGGCTGGAGCTCCTGTTTCTTCGGGTCGATACTCTCAATGATACTCTCCCTTTTCCTGGCCCGGCAACGCACTGATTCCATTGGCGCGTGGCGATGAAAAAGGCAGATGAGAAATAAATACACCTCTATTGAATTATAAGATTTATGGACATTTCAGTAGTCATCCCATTATACAATGAAGAGGAATCCCTTCCAGAGCTGGCGGAATGGATCAAACGCGTAATGGAAGCAAATGGTTTCTCATACGAGATCCTGTTTATCGACGACGGCTCGACCGACCGCTCTCTTGAAGTCATCAAGCGTCTTGCTGAATCCGACAACCATATCCACGCGGTTTCCTTCTCACGCAACTACGGAAAATCGCCCGCGCTCAACACAGGTTTCCAGAGAGCGAAGGGCGACGTGGTCATAACCATGGATGCCGACCTTCAGGATAGCCCGGATGAGATTCCGGAATTATACAGGATGATTACCGAAGATGGCTACGACCTCGTGTCGGGATGGAAAAAGAAACGTTATGATCCGCTTTCCAAGACCATCCCCACGAAACTCTTCAATGCTACGGCAAGAATGGTCAGCGGAATCCATAATCTCCATGATTTCAACTGCGGCCTTAAGGCCTACCGCAAGGCTGTGGTGAAACATATCGAGGTCTATGGCGACATGCACCGCTATATCCCCTATCTCGCCAAGAACGCCGGCTACCGCAAAATCGGAGAGAAAGAGGTGCATCATCAGGCCCGGAAATATGGCCACACAAAATTTGGACTCGACAGGTTTGTCAACGGGTATCTTGATCTCGGCACCCTTTGGTTTCAGTCAAAATTCGGAGTGAAACCAATGCATATCTTCGGCCTCCTCGGCTCGCTGATGTTTCTTATCGGATTTCTGGCCGTGGTGGTTGTGCTCACTCTCAAGATCGTCAGTCTGAACAGCGACTCCTATCATTTCTACGTCACGAAATCCGTATATTTCTATCTTTCGCTGGCAGCCATGATCATGGGGCTTCAATTCTTTCTCACAGGCTTCATCGGCGAACTCGTGGCCCGGAATTCCCCTGAAAGAAACAACTATTTAATCGCTGAAGAGATCTGATGCATAAAAGCGAGATAATGATTAACGCCCTTAAACGGTTGCCGGAGATATGCCGCCACATCTCCGGAGCCCTCGTCATGGGAACGCTGATCGCAGCGGCCGGATGTTCAAATGATGAATGCTTCGAAAACAAAAACTCCCTCCCTCTGGCAGGATTCTATAGTTCAGACTCTGTGCCGAAGGCCGTGGCTCTTGATTCGATCTCCATTTTCGGCATCGGCGCACCGGGCGATAGTATTCTTCATGACTCAGTGGCCCGGCTCAATGAATCCTATCTCCCCTTCAGGATCGACACCGGCCAGACATCCTACGTGATCAGATACCTCGCCGGAATCCCGGGCAAACTTCATCTCGCCGACACCATCTCTTTCTTCTATGAGATTAAACCTTGGTTTGTGTCTTCGGCTTGTGGCGCTATCTACGACTATGAGATCTCCTCTATCCGCACCACCCACCACATAATTGATTCCGTCACGTGTCCCATGGGAGTCATCGACAATAAGAATGCAGAAAACATCAGGATATATTTCCGGGTGACTACTGAAAAAAACAACTGACCGCATGAAAAGAGTTCTTTCAATAATCACGGCCATCGCAACGGCTTTAATGGTCCTCTCGCTCCCCCTTGCGGCACAGAAAAAGATCACTCCTGTCGACAACGACCCGAAGAAACCGCGTCAGCCTGTGCTCCATTATTACGATAAGCACGGAAATCCCCTTGAAGAGCCGGTGCTTTTCCTCGCCGATCTTGACACTGTCAAGAAAGCCGGGCCTCAGCCCGTGTATCCCCTTCTGCAATCGGTGAGCATCGGAGCGAATTTCTTTGACGCAGTAATGCTCATGGCTGGCCAGAAGCATGCCAGCATAGATTTATGGGCGGAACTATCACTCCACAATTGGGTGCAGCCGGTCATCGAGGCAGGCATTGGCTTTGCCGATTCAAATCCCGAAGACGGCAACTATCATTATAAAGGGAAACCATCTTTCTACACAAAGATCGGCGTGAACTATAATTTCCTTTATAAGAGCGACCCGGCATATCAGTTTCATTTAGGACTCCGCGGCGGATGGTCAGCTTTCAAATATGACATCACCGACATCACCATCAATTCCGACTACTGGCATCAGACAAACAAATTCTCAATTAGCGGACAGAAAGCACATGCGTTGTATGGAGAGGTGCTCGCCGGATTGAAAGTCAAGATCTGGAATAATTTTTCAATGGGCTGGGACTTCCGCTACCGTTTTAAATTCAAAAGCACCAATGGCTCAAATTCCACCCCCTGGTTTATTCCGGGCTACGGAGCCAGCTCACCCATATCTGCCTCTTTTTCTGTGATCTATACCATTCCTTTATCCAAAAGCAAAAAACCGGAAATCCTCCCGGACGAATCATCGGCAGAACGCGGGAACGCCGGATTATGACCTGCCGCGCTACCCCGTATAGTTTTTTTAATGTAGTTTTTTTGGGAGCGACTATTTTTCGGCTGACTTCTTTTTTGTAATTTTGCATCGTGTTTCGGAACGAAACAGGCGTCGCAGCCATTCCTCCGGAACGCGACAACAAACAAAATCAGAACATTACATCTATGGGAGGATTCTTCGGAGCAGCATCAAAGAAGGAATGCCGCAACGAACTCTTTTACGGAGTCGACTACAACTCACATCTCGGCACCCGCCGGGCAGGAATGGCCACCTACGACAAAGAAGACCGTCGTTTCTGCCGCAGCATCCACAGCATCGAAAACACCTATTTCCGAACAAAATTTGAAGATGAACTCGGGAAGTTCAAAGGCAATATCGGCATCGGAGTCATCAGCGACAGCGATCCTCAGCCGATCATCTTCAGCTCCCATCTCGGCAAATTCGCCATCGTGACGGTTGCTAAAATCTGCAACATGGATCAGCTGGAGAGGGAACTCCTTGAAGATGGAGCCCATTTCGGAGAACTCAGTTCGGGACGTACAAACCAGACCGAGCTGGTGGCTCTCCTAATCAATAAAGGGAAGAATTTTCAGGAAGGCATAGCCCACATGTTCAAAAGGATCGAGGGTTCATGCTCACTGCTCATCCTGACAGAAGACTCCATCATCGCGGCCCGCGATCAGCTTGGAAGAACCCCTGTGATTATCGGGAAAAAAGAGGATGATTCCGGTTTTGCAGTCTCTTCCGAATCCACAGCTTTCCCGAATCTCGGCTATTCACACTATCGCGATCTTGGACCGGGAGAGGTTGTGGAGATCACGGCAGAAGGGGTAAATGTGCTCACTCAACCCGGCGATGACATGCAGATATGCTCTTTCCTTTGGGTTTATTATGGTTTCCCGACCTCTACCTACGAAGGAACCAACGTGGAAGACATGCGTTTCAAATCGGGCTACGAGATGGGAAAAACCGATGAGAACACTGTTGACTGCGCTGCCGGCATCCCCGATTCGGGAGTTGGCATGGCTCTCGGTTATGCTGCAGGAAAAGGGGTGCCTTACCGCAGATGTATCGCGAAGTACACTCCCACATGGCCGCGGAGTTTCACTCCTTCCGAACAATCAAGACGGAATCTCGTTGCGAAAATGAAACTTGTGCCAAACCGCGCGATGCTTGAGGGGCAAAGGGCTCTTCTCTGTGATGACTCAATCGTGAGGGGCACTCAGCTCACTGATAATGTGCAGGATCTTTATGACCTCGGAGCCAAAGAGGTTCACATCCGCATCGCTTGTCCCCCGCTGATCTATAGCTGTCCATTCATTGGATTCACCTCTTCCAAGAGCGACATGGAACTTCTCACCAGAAGGATCATCGGCGACATCGAGGGGGATCCGAACAAGAATCTTGATAAGTATGCCACAACAAATTCTCCGGAATACAATGAACTTGTGGAACGTATCCGTCAGCGTTTCGGCCTGACATCGCTCAAATTCAACCCTATCGAGACTCTGGTTTCAAGCATCGGTCTTCCCAAGTGCAAGCTCTGTACGCATTGTTTTGACGGAAGCAGCCGGTTCCATCCAAAGAAGGATGAGAAATAACCGATAAACCATCAATGTTTCCAACAAAACATTGACACCCTGAAATATTATTTAGTCATTAGTAAATTAGTTGGTTAGAGCCGCTGGCATAACGTCGGCGGCTCTATTCTTTTTTAACAGGCAATGTTTTTAGTAATCATTTCACTAAATTAAAGAGAAAATTAACTAAACAATACTTAATATTGAAATAATTTTGTTAACTTTGCGCCACTTTTCATCACCTAAACCCGATAAAGAGATGCAGACACGTACTCTATCTTTTGTCAGGACATCGATGTTTGTCCTGTCACTTCTTCCACTCATGCACGCCAATGCAGAGACAGAGACCGACACCATCGGAATGAACCATCTCCATGAAGTTGTCGTGACCGGCAGCAACCATGCAATTGGCCGCAACCTTTTGCCCTACACCGTGACCACTGTAGGCGCAAAACAGCTTGAGGCAACCGGTAGTTCCCAATTGCTGAGTGCAGTTTCAGGTCTTGTGCCAAGTCTTTTTGTTGCGGAACGCAACATCTTCGGATTTGGAGTGAGTAGCGGCGGATCAGGAGGCATCAAGATCCGCGGCGTAGGAGGGTCACCGACAAACGCTGTGCTCATGATGGTTGACGGGCAGCCTCAGTTTGCCGGAATATATTCCCATCATGTGGCGGATTTCTACGGAGTTGAAAATGTGGATCACGTCGAAGTCCTGAGAGGACCGGCATCGGTGCTCTACGGCTCCAATGCAATGGGAGGTGTCATTAACGTAATTACGAAAAATGCCCATAAGGATGGTGTCAACACGATGTTGAGTTCCCAATTCGGTTCCTACAACACATGGCTTTCCTCACTGACCAACACAACACGCTTCGGAAAATTCTCCTCCCTCGTGTCGCTGAGCTACAACCGGACCGACGGCTTAAAGAAAAATTTCGATTTCAAGCAAAGTAATCTTTATGCCAAAGTTGGCTATGATTTCAGCGATAACTGGAACCTAAGGGCAGACTATTCGCTCATGCAGTTCATCGGAAACGACCCAATCTATCCCACGTTGTCAAATCCGGAATCAACAGACATTTATCACCAGGATATTATTAGAGGAGAAAGCTCAATCACCCTCAACAACATCTATGGCAACACCAATGGAGCACTCCGCGTTTATTACAGCTACGGCAATCACTTCATCGACGACCCGAAACATTTCCATAGTCTGGACGACCGCTTCGGGATTGTAGCCTATCAGAATTTAAAACCCTGGGAAGGAAACAATCTGACAGTCGGATTCGATTTCGACCGCTACACAGGCAAGATTCCCGTTTCGGGTGGCAATGCTCATAAGGAAGGATCACTATCCACCATCGAACGCAAAAGCCTCTCGGAGTATTCCCCCTACATCACGATGTCACAGAATTTTTGTGACGACCATATCGTCATCAATGCCGGACTCAGGATGGCCAACAGCGATATGTTTTCCACTCAATGGATTCCTCAGGCGGGATTCGTAATCCACCCCTACGAGGGCTGGATGCTGAAGGGATCAGTGGCTAAGGGCTACCGCAATCCCTCTTTTAAGGAGCTATATCTCTATAAGATGGCGAATCCTGATCTTGAACCGGAGAATATGGTCAACTATGAGGTGACTATAGGCAAGCACTTCAACCAATGGTTTAATATTGATCTCACCGGCTACTATAGCAAAGGCTCAGACATGATCCAGACGGTGGATATGAAGAATGTCAACACGGGAAGTTTCAAAAACAAGGGAATTGAAATCTCCGCGCGAAGCCACCCGTTGGAAAATCTGCAGCTATGGGCAACCTACAGTTATCTCCACACCTCCCTCAAGGACCTCACCTGCGCTCCCAAGAATCAATATTATCTGGGAATAGGTTGGGATGCTTTTCCCAAGTTCCATGCAGATTTTGAGCTTAAAGGAATAGGCGGACTTTATGTGTCGGACAATATCCACCACCAGAACTATGCCACCGTCAACACAAGATTCTCCTATCAGATAATCCGGCAACTGCAGATATTTGTGAATCTCGACAATATAACAGACGCCCGCTATGTGATAAACCGGGGCTATGAAATGCCGGGGTTTAACGTAATGGGAGGGTTTAAACTCAACTTTTAAAAAACAAAGCCATCGTTTTCTATTATGGTGCCGGAAGCTTCACCGACGGGGATTCCCGTAATGAAGCCCGGCACCATTTCATTTTCTAAACTTTTGACAAAAATGATCTTTCATCATAAACTTTGGCATACGAATCAGCGTTATGACGTTAAATAACATTTATTCAACCTTAAATCCCCCAGGACTATGGACATTCAGGAAATCATCTCTCAGCTAAAGGGAAAATTCGGAGACTCATTCGACATTTCCAAAGTCACCGCCGCTCTTAAGCTCTTAGATCTTAAGAACCTTTCTCTCACCGATATTATCTCTAAACTCACCGCCGACGGACTTCTCGGCAACGTGGGGCTTGACAGCGTGAAAGACAACGTGATCGACGGACTCAAAAATAAAGCCGGCAGTATGTTGGGCGGCATGTTTGGCAAATAACCCCCTCCCACACAAATCCCTATTATTCCGGTCACATCTCAGGGTTACACTTTTCAAAGGTGTAACCCTTTTTAACGTTAGGCTCCACAGTCTAAACCTCTTGCTAATGTTTTCGAAGGGAGAAATCTTATTTTTTAGTATAAAAAAGTCATATTTTTTTAGATACGAATACACGAGACCCAACTACTCCCCCGATATTTTATTAGCAACGTATTCACAAATCCTTTTTCTCAGTTCTTCTGCAGTTTCAATCAATTCCCTACCTTCCTCTTCTTCGAGAGTGAACACGTTTTGATAGTCGGCTTTCTCTCGCATTGCTTGTAGCTGTCCATAAAGAACTCCATCTTGCCTTCTAAATATACCCGTCAAGACATAAGACTTACCAAATTGTATTGATGTCCCTTTATGAGTTCCTGTCTGAATTCCATCTATAAGCAACATTGCATTTACTGCATGAAAAACAGCATAGTATAATCGGTTAGCAACCAGATCCCAATATCCGAGATCTGCTGTTCGTCTTGCCTGTTCCATATTATTATTAGATTTTTCTAATAATAAACCGGTAGCAATTATCCTTTGGGTTTTATCTAACGTCATAGCAGAATAGAGTCTTGTTGAACATTGAGGTAAAATGAAGTCTCTCGTTCAGCATCCCACTCGCTACGGGTGTAGATAAGCGGGGTAATCTGTTCTCCTAACTGCCATCCGATTTCTGTAAACGGATAAGCGAATCTCTCAAAATCATCTTTAGAAGATATGCCATCATCCATCACAATGAGTATATCCCAATCAGAATTAACACCAGCTTCTCCACGTGCTCGTGACCCGTAAAGATATGCCGTGACAGGAAGATTAGCAAACAACCGTTGTGATAAACTCCTTATCTCGCCTAATATTCTGTTATGTCGTGTCATGCCCTTCTTATTGGATGTAGAGTAATGTTTTGCTGATTGAAAGGTAAAGTTAATGGAAAAATTCCACTTTTCCTAAAATAAAATGGAGATTTACATAAAAAGGGTGAATATTCGTGATTATAGGCGATGTGATTGAGATCGCTGGAAAGATTAATCAGGTTTTACTTGGGGGAATAAATAAAATAGTTTATCTTTGCGGAACGTTTCGGTTCGCGGAAACGCGATTAATAGGGAATCCGGTGTGAATCCGGAACAGACCCGCTACTGTAATTCCCTCAAAGGCCATCGGCATTCAGCCACTGTCGGGGAAATCCTGATGGGAAGGCGCCGGTGAGAGGATAAGTCAGGAGACCTGCCGGACGCAGTTTTTTTGTTCAATAATCTCGTGGATTAGATTTTGATTATATGGATAGCTTTTCAAAGAAGAGTATTGAGATTCTATGTGTGGGCATGATCCTTCTCATTTCCTTTTCATGTGGAAAAGGGAAGACAGCGGATGTGGGCCAATTCAGCAAAACCCTTTATTCTCCGGAATATGCCTCCGGATTTCAGATCAATGGTGCCGACGGATATGAGAGTTCGCTTATCACCATAACCGACCCCTGGCAGGGCGCAGACAGTGTTGCCATGCAACTTTTCATCTCTCGCAACGGAGAATCTGCTCCCGAAGGATTCAAAGGCCAGATTCTAAAAGGGGATGCCCTAAGGATTGTGGCAATGTCATCGACTAACATCGCCATGCTCGACGCGATCGGAGCTGAAAACACCATTGTCGGAGTGTCAGGGATCGACTATGTGACCAATCCAAAGATTCAGGCACGCCGCAACGACATCGGAGACGTTGGTTTCAGCGGCAACGTGAACTACGAACTTCTCGTGTCGCTCGATCCTGATCTCGTTCTCCTTTATGGAGTGAATGGTGCGAGCGCGATGGAAGGAAAACTCTCGGAGCTTGGAATACCCTATATGTATGTTGGAGACTACGTGGAGGAGTCGCCTCTCGGCAAAGCTGAATGGATGGTGGCTCTCGCTGAGACGCTGGGCCGTCGGGAAGAGGGTGAAAAAAAGTTTGCGGATATTCCCGTTAGATATGAAGCGCTGAAAAAGAAAGTGGCTGAAAATGCTATTGATGCACCATCAGTCATGCTCAACACTCCTTTCGGGGATGCATGGTTCATGCCTTCAACGGAAAGTTATGTGGCTCAATTGGTGGCCGATGCGGGAGGAGACTACATCTATAAGAAAAACACCGGAAACGTTTCCATGCCAATAGATCTGGAAGAAGCCTATCAACTCACTTCGGCAGCTGATATGTGGATCAATACCGGCACCGCCAACACCCTGAGCGAACTGAAAGCAGCATGCCCTAAATTCACCGACACCAGATGCTTCAGAAACGGTTGCGTATTCAACAATACTCTCCGCGCCACACCGGCAGGGGGAAACGACTATTTTGAATCGGCCGTCGTCAATCCCGACCTTGTCTTGCGCGATCTTGTAAAGATTTTTCATCCTGAGCTGGTGGAAGAGGATTTTGTTTACTATCGACAACTGAAATAAATGAAAACCCGATGTTCCATTCTGTTCCTCTCTCTGTCGCTTCTGACATTGTTGCTTTTCGCCCTTGATCTCTCAGTTGGAGCTGTAGCAATCCCCTTGCATTCAATCTGGGGGGCTCTGACAGGGGGAGAATGCGATCCTAACACCGCAAGAATCATCCTCAATATCCGGTTGACAAAGGCTCTTGTTGCTCTTTTGGCAGGAGCTGCCCTCTCTGTCAGCGGCCTCCAGATGCAGACTCTATTCCGCAATCCCCTTGCAGGTCCCTACGTGCTTGGAATCAGTTCGGGCGCAAGTCTCGGAGTGGCAATATTCATTCTGGGAGCACCGCTTCTCGGGATGTCGTCGGAAATGTCGTCTCTCGGAATTGCCGGGGCGGCGTGGATAGGAGCCGCGGCAGTGCTGATAATAATAGCCGCTGTCGGCCATAGGATAAAAGACATAATGGTGATCCTGATTCTTGGAATGATGTTTTCTTCCGGCGTCGGAGCCATCGTCCAGATTCTACAGTATCTCAGCAAGGAAGACTCCCTGAAGGCTTTCGTGATCTGGACAATGGGATCGCTCGGCGATGTGACAAATTCCCAGCTTCTGATCATTATCCCGGCGGTGGTGGCAGGACTCCTTCTGGCAGTGTTGACAATCAAACCCCTCAACCTTCTTCTCTTCGGAGAGGAATATGCAATCACCATGGGATTGAACGTCAGGAAATCAAGAAGCATGCTTTTCTTATCCACCACCCTTCTTGCAGGGACAGTCACAGCTTTCTGCGGTCCTATCGGCTTCATCGGCCTGGCAATGCCACACGTCACCCGCATGCTTTTCGACAACAGCGACCATCGCGTGCTTCTTCCGGCCACCATTCTTTCCGGGGCATCCATTCTCCTTCTCTGTGACCTTATCTCAAAATTATTCACCCTTCCCGTCAATGCAATCACAGCTCTTCTCGGAATCCCGGTTGTGGTGTGGGTTGTGGTGCGCAACAAATCAATCACGGCATGATAGTTCTGAAAGACTTTTCCATCGGGTTCGGCTCCCGGATGCTTCTTGATCACGTCGACACAACATTCAGGTCGAACCGGCTGACAGCCCTCATCGGACGCAACGGATCTGGCAAATCAACTCTGCTCAGAGCCCTTGCCGGCCTAAACAGTCATTATTCTGGCAATATCCTTCTCGATGGCAGAAATCTCCGGGAAATGACTCCCGGGGAAATCGCCAGAAAACTGGCGTTTGTAGCCACGGGAAGAAGTCGGATTCCTAACATGAGGTGTGAGGATGTGGTGGCAATCGGGAGAGCGCCATACACCAACTGGATCGGCAGGATGCAAAAAGAGGATAAGGAGATAGTCATGAAGGCAATACGTTCCGTTGGCATGGAAAACTATGCTTCAAGAACTATGGACACCATGAGCGATGGTGAATGTCAACGCATAATGATAGCAAGAGCTCTGGCCCAGGACACTCCGGCGATTCTTCTTGATGAGCCAACCTCTTTCCTCGACATGCCAAACCGCTACGAGTTGGTGGCACTATTAGGGAAGCTGGCTCATGAGCAAGGAAAGTGCATAATCTTCTCCACCCACGAGCTTGACATCGCCATGAAGATGTGTGACTATATCGCTCTTGTTGACAATGGCACTCTCCACAATCTTTCCACCGAAGAGATGACCCGTCAGGGCCACATCCAACGCCTCTTCCGCCTCCCGTTTTGAACACGTTTAAAATATTATTAATGGTTCAATAGTTCCCGACAATAAGATGAAACAAGTGGTATGAGTTCCTAACCATTTGAGTGGCGTAGGTTTTCATGGAGATTCTTGCTGTCTTGAATATGTCCTGGTCTGGATTTGGGACAAAGAAACAAGGTGGTCATCGCATAAAAAAGCTTTGCAATTAATTACTCATTATGCAAAATCCAAACTATTTTGGTGACTTCGAGCTATCTCTATTGAACGGGTAAGCTTATCTGCGAACCACTTCTTTTCTGGCAACTCTGTGAGGTATTGAGCGACTTTGATATTATCTTCACCCAACATCAT
>CAYROR010000050.1:0-20080 GCA_964425935.1 uncultured Sangeribacter sp. | reverse complement strand
TCCACTACTTCTCAGAGTGGTGGAAGCAGCTCTATGGCGAGAGCGAGGGCAAGGACGGCAAGGGCATCTTCCCGGCAGCCGTAGACTTCACCACCGACCTCCACTCCATGGGACAATGGATTCAGGAGGGTGAGCGCACGATCTTCGAGACTGTGCTCTCCGTGAAGGAGCCGGCCATCACGCGCCGGATTCCCGAGGATGCTGCCAATCTCGACGGCATCAATTATCTCTCCGGAAAGAGGATCGACGAGGTCAACAAGATGGCGGAGCTCGGAACGAAGATCGCTCATGTCGACGGAGGAGTGCCCAATATCCGCATCGAGCTCAATAAGCTCGACGAGCACACTCTCGGGCAGCTCATCTATTTCTTCGAGAAGGCCTGCGGCATCAGCGGCTACATGCTTGGAGTGAACCCCTTCAACCAGCCCGGCGTAGAGGCTTACAAGAAGAACATGTTTGCCCTGCTTGAGAAGCCCGGCTATGAGAAGGAGACCGAGGCCATCAAGGCTAAACTCAAATAAGAGAAAAACGTTGAAAGAACTGATTTCCCGGCCGGAATTCTGAATCCGGCCGGGATTTTCAGTAATAACCCGTTTATATCCGCATATCAGATTATGAAGAAAACGGTTGGCGCGTTGCTTCTGTGGCTTGGAGCGGCGCCTTTTCCGGCTCTCGCGCAGGAGCCCCTCACTCTGGAGCCAATTCCCTTCGGCGATTTCTCCGGATGGGTGTCACGCGACATCACCGAATCCAAGCTTCTCGGAGGAAACAGAAAGAGGATCTATGCCATCGGGCCGGAGAATCATATCGAAGGGAATGTGGCCTATTCCAACACGGGAGGCTCTCCCTGGGCCTCAAGCAATGTTTATGCGAAAGTGTCGGGGGTGGTGAAGGCGTCAAACACTGTTTCCCCCCACGACCGCGGCGGAGGCGACAGATGCGCGCGCATGCAGGCGAAAATGGAGCAGGTGAAGGTGCTCGGTCTCATCAATATGGACGTCATGGTGGCGGGCACCATTTTCCTCGGGGAAGTGTTTGAGCCAATCTCCTCCACGCGTTCGCCGTTTTCGAAGATGGAGATGGGAATCCCATATTCGAAAAGGCCGAAGGCTCTGGTCTATGATTTCGCGGTGACGATGCCCGACACCGACACACGCACCCGGTCAACGGGATTCTCATCGAAGAAAACGCTTCAGGGGCGCGACAACGCCGAAGTCTATGTCCTTCTTCAGAAGCGCTGGGAGGGATCAGACGGAAAACTCTATGCCCAGCGGGTAGGCACCGGACGAGAACGCTATTCTCAGACGATCCCCTGGACTAAAGGCCACCGGCTCCCGATCCATTATGGCGACATCACCCGCGAACCCTTCTTCAAACCCTGGATGGGCCTTCTTTCCGGAGAACGCGCCTATCATGCGCGCAATTCCAAAGGGAAGCTGGTGCCGGTGGAGGAAGTGGGGTGGGCGCCCGCTGACGCGGTTCCCACCCATGTGCTCGTGATGGCCTCCTCCTCATGCGGGGAGCCGTTTGTCGGCACGGAGGGGCTGACGATCGACATCGATAACATCGCCTTCGGTTTCTGACGCGGCGTTTCATACTTAATGACGTTTCTTTACGTTAACCATATAGACGGGAAGCTGGCCGGGAAAGAGATCAGCTCCCCGATTCCCAAAAAACATCAGTCAATGAAAATCGCAATCATAGGATATGGCCGCATGGGCCATCTGATCAAGGAGATCGCCGAGAGCCGCGGACATAAGATCGTGGCCGTGATCGACGCCGACAACACCGCCGACTTCAGCTCCCGCGCTTTCCGGGAGGCCGACGCGGCCATAGAGTTCACCACTCCGGGCACAGCCGTCGACAACATCCTTGCCTCTTTTGCCGCGGGGGTGCCCGTGGTGTGCGGCACCACAGGATGGCTCGATGCCCTTCCGGAAATCAAGGATATATGCGAAAAGGGGAGGGGCACGCTTCTCTATGGCTCCAACTTCTCTGTAGGAGTCAACATCTTCATGGCCGTGAACCGCTATCTTTCGCGCATCATGTCAGACTTCGGGGAATATTCACCCTCCATGCTGGAGATCCACCATATCCATAAGCTCGACCATCCCTCGGGCACAGCCATCACCCTCGCCGGCGACCTCGTGGAAAACAATCCGAGAATTGAAGGATGGGAGGAACCCGAGGAGGGGAAGAAGCTCAAGGCCGGGATTCTCCCCGTGGCTCATCTGCGTCAGGGAGAGGTGCCAGGCACTCATATCGTGGAATGGGAATCGGAGGCCGACAAGATCACCATCAGCCATGAGGCCAAGAGCCGCGCTGGTTTCGCCCTCGGAGCCGTCATGGCCGCCGAATGGATCAAAGGGCGCGAGGGATTCTTCACCGTGGGCGATATGCTCTCTTCAATCACTGGAACACAAGGACTTTTTGAATAATATCCGATGACACCTGAAAACGACAGCAGTCCTATCAATTCTGAGAATCTGCAAAACAATGCCGGCGAACCCGCGGCAGAACCCGCTGAGAAAGGAAGGAAATCTCTAAAGGAGAGGATCCGCCAGATCAAGACCACACGCTGGATCCGCTTCGGGGTGGTCACGGTGATCTTTTTCCTGTGGGTGATATGGATGGGAACTCCCTGGCTGGCCCTTTTCTGGCTGCTCCTTCTCGACATCTACATCACAGGCTTTATCCCCTGGACATGGTGGAAAAAGAGGGGGGAGCCGGTGAACTCCCTGATGGCATGGGTCGACGCCATGGTCTATGCCCTGGTGCTCGTCTATTTCATCTTCACATTCCTCGGACAGAACTATATGATCCCCTCGTCGAGCCTGGAGAAATCTCTCCTGGTGGGCGACTATCTGTGGGTCAACAAGATGGTATATGGGCCGAGGGTGCCCCAGACTCCCCTGCATTTCCCGCTCGCGCAACACACGGTGCCTTTCCTCAACATTAAGAGCTATGTCGACAATCCTCAGCTTGAATATCACCGTCTGCCCGGTCTCCGCGAGATCAGCAGAGGCGACATCGTGGTCTTCAACTATCCGCAGGGAGATTCGATATCGCCGGTTTACGAGCCCGACAAGGTGGACTATTATCAGCTGAAGGATGAACTGCGCCGTCATGGGGTGCTCGACCCTGCGAAATATATGGAGGATCATCCGGAGTTTTTCGGTAAGATCCAATGGCGTCCCGTCGACCGCCGCGAGAACTACGTGAAGCGTTGTCTCGGATTGCCCGGCGAGCGTCTGGCCATAAAGGGCGACACCGTCTTCATCAACGGTAAACCCATCGCTGACCCCGACAATGTGCAGTATAACTATATCATTCCCGTGAATGGAAAGATCTCGCGGGAGAAATGGCTATCGATAGGGGTGCGCGAAGACGACAGCGGATTCGAGCCCAACGGACCGGAGCTCACCGGCTATAAATTCTACGACGTGCCTCTTACTGCTGAAATGAAGAAGGTGGTTGAGAGCTGGCCCGAAGTGAGCGGTCCCCTTCTCAGGGAAGGGGAATCCGGGCTCTTCGACATGTGGGGTGTTTTCCCGATTGGAGCCGGTTATGGCTGGACCCGTCCCAATATGGGGGAACTCTGGATTCCGAAGCGTGGATCCACTCTTCATCTCACACTCGACAATCTTCCCATCTATCAGAGGGCAATCTCCGTCTATGAGGGCAACGACCTGAAGGTGAAGAACGGAAAGATATACATTAACGGCGAACAGACCGACTACTACACCTTCAAGATGGATTATTACTGGATGATGGGCGACAACCGCGACCGCTCGGCCGACTCCCGTTACTGGGGATTCGTTCCGGAGGATCATATTGTCGGCTCTCCGGTGTTTGTCATCGCGTCGCTCGACGAGGAGCGCGGCCTCTTCAACGGAAAGATCCGTTGGGACAGATTCTTCAAGGGTGCCAATTCCGATAAAAAATGGTGAGGGAGGGGCAGGATCCTGTTTCGTTTCCTCCATACGCCGCCTCCGCCGGCTGGTATGCCATCTGGCTCCGGAGCTATCTTGAGGGATCGCCTGATCCGGAACTCCGGGCCAACGCATGTCTCGGGATCAGCGGCCGCGATTTTGCCCGTGGCCGCATAGCCTCCCCCTCCGGAGAATTGCTCCTCAGTGTGCCGGTGGAGGGGGGCGCACATTCCCTCTCGCGTCGCCGGTTTCTGGTGTCGGCGCGAGTGTCGGCACATGGCGGCTGGCCCCGCCTTCATCTCGGGGCGCTTGAGGCCGCCTACGGCCGCACCCCGTTCTATCCGCATCTGGAGCCCCTTCTTCGCGGAATCATTTCCGATCCTCCGGAGGCACTGGCAGATTTGAACGGAATGGTTCATTCCGCGATAGCCGGTTTCCTGCTTCAGGGGCTTCCCCATCCCGGGGAGTTGCCTCACCCCCTTCCCCGTGCCGCCGTTGAAAGGGGAGAGGAGGTGGCTGAGCTGATCTTCCCGCGTTTGAGCGTGATCGACGCGCTGATGCGTTTCGGCCCCGAGACTCTTCTGGGGCTCTTAAACTTAAAATGAGCTTTATAAGCTTGTGTCATAAAAAAGGATTAATGATTATGAGAGCTGTCAAGTGTCATATCCCACTTCTCTTTCTCCTGCTCCTCTCTTTCGCAGCGGCGGGAACATCTGATATGCTCGCCACTCCGCTTCCCGACATTCCGGAGGCTCCGGAGTTGAAGATCAAGCCCTTCAAGGGTTTCTACAGATTTGTTGACGAATATGGCGACACCGTCAGGATGACCATATTCAATGATTTCTATGTCTATCCTCCCCTGAAGTTCAAGAATAAGAAGCAGGAGGAATTCTACTGGCGCACCGTGCGCGATGTCAAGAAGACGCTCCCATACGCCAAACTCGCTTTCGAGGCGCTGACGGAGACGTATGAATATATCCAGACCATCCCCGACAAGAAAACCCGTGAGAAGCATCTCAAGCAACTGGAGAAGGATATCGTGGAGCAGTATAAGCCGGTGGTGAAGCGGATGACGCGTTCGCAAGGGAAAATCCTGCTCAAGCTCATCAACAGGGAGACAGATCAGAATTCCTATCATATTGTGAAGGCCTTTCTCGGCTCCCTGCGGGCAAGTTTCTATCAGGCCATCGGGAAATTGTTCGGGATGAACATGAAGTCGGGATTCAATCCTGAGAAAAACAAAGAGGATGCGATGATCGACCGCATCGCCACCCTCGTGGAGCAAGGTGCCCTCTGACCGTTAAGCCCGGCTCCGGGAGAAGCTATTTCTTTTTGGTATTTCGGGATTAATTGCTATCTTTGCACCAAGATATTAGCAGTATTATGGATTTTGTTGGTAATAGTAATAATCTATTGGCTGTATTGGATGGGTTCACACTTGATAATCCTGAAGATATAGCGAAAGAGGTGGCTGAGAATTTTCGCAAACGTAGGGTTGAGAAAAACATTACCAGGCGTCGTATGGCGGAACGTTCAGGAGTGCCGCTGTCCACCGTGGCGCGTTTTGAACAGAAAGGACTGATTGCATTAGAGTCGTTGATAAAGCTTGCTATGGCTCTGGGTTATACGTCGGAAATAAAGGATCTGTTTGGCGCCCCAAAGTTTGCTACGATGGAAGAACTTGATCTGATCCGCCAGAAAAGCAAAGATAAAAGAGCGTATGTCAAAAGTAAGAAGATATGAAAAAGACCGATAAACTTAAGGTTATGTTTCATGGGCGACCGGTTGGCTTGTTGTCTCTCACCCCCGACAATCGCCTCAATGTCTTTGAGTATGACAGGTCGTGGCTTTCCGACGGATTCAGTATCTCACCGCTTGAACTGCCATTGAATCCCGGCGTGTTCATTGCCAAACCACAACCATTTTACGGCAACTTCGGCATCTTTGAAGATAGCCTCCCCGATGGATACGGCCGTTATCTTCTTCATAAAGCGTTGCTACGTCTGGGGATAAACGATTCAAGCCTGTCATCGTTGGATAGACTTGCGTTGGTCGGTGAGAATGGCATGGGAGCCTTAACATATTCCCCTTCGGTGAATCTTCAACGAGAAGAAAAGGTGACGGATTTTGATCGCCTGCAGGAGATTGCGCTTGAAGTGCTTAAAGAGCAGCAGGACAATGATGCAGAGTTGCTCTTGTATAATAGCGGCAACAGCGGAGGCGCCAGACCCAAAGCGGTGTTCTCAGATGCTGAAGGCCACTGGATCGTAAAATTTCGTCACACTTACGATCCGAAAGATAGCGGAATTCAAGAACTACATTATAATGAAGTGGCACGGAGGAGTGGGATAGTCGTGCCTGACTTCCGGCTTGTCAATGGCCGATATTTCGCATCGCGAAGGTTTGATATTGACAACAATGGAAACCGGATCCACACGTCAACAGCCGGAGGGTTAATGTGTATTTCTCTTCGGGAACCATTTATGGATTACTCAAATCTTCTTGCCCTGACAGGGTATATAACGCAATGTATAGAGGATGTCGAGCAGATGTATCGGAGAATGGTGTTCAATTACCTCACGGAAAACAAAGATGACCATTGCAAGAATTTCAGTTTCTATGTGGTCAGAGACGATGATCTGAATATATGGAGATGGCGACTTGCTCCGGCCTACGACCTTACCCATTGTGCAGAGGGTTATAATGGAGAACATGCAACTTCCGTCAATGGCACAGGATATCCCAGGATGTCTGATTTCATTGCTGTCGGCAAGAAGATAAAGCTTTCGGAAGGTAGATGCCGGGAAATCATTGAGGAGGTTCGTTACGGCTGTTCTGAGTTGATGCGGAGTGATATAAAAGAATAAATCCAACACGGCCAAACCACCGAATGAAACACGGCCAAACCACCGATATATAAAATTAAAGTATTATCTTTGCAGTCTAAAACTACTACAAAGCATGACAACAGAATATAAATATCGGCCACGAATCGCAGATAGAATCCTGGAACGTAAACTTAAAGGTAAAGGTGCTGTACTCATCGAAGGTGCCAAATGGTGTGGTAAAACCACAACGGCAGAACAGTGGAGCCTGAAATCCGGAAAAACTCTTTAACAGAGATTATTTCTAATCCATATTTGCTGCTATTTACGGGGAATTGGGGAGAAAGTGAGAAAAAAAGTACTTTAAAATTGTCTAAACCGCAATTTTAAAGTACTTTTGCATAATATTCCCCGAATTGTGCACCGTGGCCGTCTCAGCAGCCCGGGACAACGCCGGGGATAAGACTAAAACATCAGTAAAGTTATGAATCTCTTTGACAGGATAAGCGAAGACATAAAGAAGGCGATGCTCGCCCGGGAGAAAGTGAAGCTTGAGGCTCTGCGTGGCGTGAAGAAGGAATTTCTGGAGGCCAAGACAGCCAAGGGTGCCAATGGCGAGCTCACTGACGACACGGCCATAAAGATCATGGTCAAGATGGTGAAGCAGCGCAAGGAGAGCGCGAAGATTTATGAGGACAACAATCGCCCCGAGCTGGCAGCCAATGAGCTCGAGGAGGCGTCATATATTGAGGAGTATCTCCCCCGTCAGCTTTCGGCTGAGGAACTGGAGGCTGAGATCCGCGCCATCATGGCTGAGACCGGCGCCGAGGGCCCCAAGGATATGGGGAAGGTGATGGGCGTGGCCTCAAAGAGACTTGCCGGGCGCGCCGAAGGACGCCTCATCTCTGCGAAAGTGAAAGAAATCCTTAATTCCTGAACCCTCTGAACGATATAGAAAAATGCTTACTCTACAGACCATAAAGGCTGATCCCGAATTTGTGGTGAAGCGTCTCGCCGTGAAAGGATTCGACGGCAAGGCAGTGATTACCGAGATCCTTGAGATCGATTCCGAACGCCGCCGCCTGCAGCAGAAATGCGACAGCGACGCCTCTGAGCTCAAGAAGCTCGCGTCGTCCATCGCCATCCATCTGAAAGCCGGAGAAAAGGATCTCGCCGAGGAGGCCAAGGCAAAGGTGGCATCCCTGAAAGGGGAATCGAAGGGTCTGCAAGACCGTCTGCAGGAATGTGAGGAGAAGATGACCCAGCTCCTGCTGACAGTCCCCAACCTTCCATGTGACAAAGTGCCGGAGGGCCTCACGGCCGCCGACAACGTTGTCGAGAAGACCGGCGGGAAGATGCCGGAACTCGGCCCCGATGCCCTTCCTCACTGGGATCTCGCAAAGAAATATAATCTGATCGATTTCGAGCTTGGCGTGAAGGTGACCGGCGCCGGCTTCCCCTTCTACATCGGTAAGGGGGCACGCCTGCAGAGAGCTCTGATACAGTTCTTCCTCGACGAGGCGTGGAAAGCCGGATATGTGGAGGTGGAGCCGCCGTTTGTGGTCAACGCGGCCTCCGGCTATGGCACCGGGCAGCTCCCCGACAAGGAGGGGCAGATGTATCACGTCACGGTCGACGATCTCTATCTCATCCCTACGGCAGAGGTGCCCGTGACCAATATCTACCGCGACGTCATCATCCCTGGCGATGAGCTTCCGAAGAGAAACTGCGCCTACTCCCCCTGCTGGCGCCGTGAAGCCGGCAGCTATGGCAAGGACGTGCGCGGTCTCAACCGCCTGCATCAGTTTGACAAGGTGGAGATCGTGCGCATCGAGAAGCCGGAAAACAGCTATGCGGCTCTGGAAGAGATGAAAGACCATGTGCAGGGACTTCTGGAGAAGCTCGGCCTTCCCTGGCATATCCTGCGTCTATGCGGCGGCGACATGTCGTTCACTTCCGCGATCACGTTTGATTTCGAGGTGTGGAGCGCCGCTCAGGAGCGCTGGCTGGAGGTTTCTTCGGTTTCCAATTTCGAGACCTATCAGGCCAACCGCCTGAAATGCCGCTATCGCGATGCCGACAAGAAGATCAAACTCTGCCACACCCTCAACGGGTCGGCGCTCGCTCTTCCGCGCATCGTGGCCGCCCTGCTGGAGAACAATCAGACTCCGGAGGGGATCGTGGTGCCGGAATGTCTCAGGAAATACACAGGATTCGACATCATTGACTGAAGCGGCACCCCCGCGCCCGGGCGCGGGGATGGCAGGCTTCCCGTCTTTATTTATCAAATAGAATTCCAACAGTGAAATACATCAGCAAGGAAGAGAGGGAAATCCCGATATCAGACCCCACCGGAAAATGGTCTGAGCTTTATATCCTCCCTGAATGGGAGGAGAAATACTGCGACGTCTACACCGTGAAGAAGCATGGGAAGTGGGTGATGCTCAAGGCTCTCAAAAAGGAATTTGCCGATATCCCGGAATATCGGGAGATGCTTGAGAGGGAGTTTGACGTGCGTTATAACCTGTGTCATCCCAATATAGTCATGGTCAATGATTTCGAGGAGGTGCCCGGAGTCGGCATGGCCATCATCACCGACGACGTCTATGGCTATTCCCTCCGCCGGCTGATCGACGAGAAACGCCTGACGCCGAAAATCGTATCCCGGCTGCAGACCCAGCTCCTCGATGCCATGGAATATATTCAGGAGAACCACGTGCGCCATTATCCCATAACGGCCGACACGATCATCTTCACTGAATATAATGAAAACCTGAAGCTGACCAACGTAGGTTTTGATCAGGCTGCAAGCCTCACACCTCAGGACACCGGCGAAGACATTGCGAGCTACGGGCGCGTGGTCAACGAAGTGCTCGAGAAACTCCCTACGTCGCTTCCGCGTCTCAAGAAGATTGCCGACAAATGTCTTGACAAGGAGCATCCTTACCGTTCGGTGTCGGAGGTGCAGCTCGCAATGGAGAAGCGCAATTCCAGCCAGCTCTACGTTTTCCTCTGCGTCTTCATCGTGCTGATGACCGCTCTTCTCATCATCCTCTCCCTCTTCAACTGAATCCGCTAAACCCTCTTATCCCCTTCTCTGACTTATCAAGATGTTAGAAATCCGACCGATAGAACCCACACGAGCCAACCTGAAGGCTTTCACCCAGTTTCAGATCGACCTCTATAAAGGAAATCCGTTCTTCGTGCCGCCGCTGATCCGCGACGACGTCGACACTCTCGATCCGCGGAAGAATCCTGCTTTCGAATTTTGCGAAACGCGCTATTTCTTGGCCTATAAGAACGGCAAGATCGTGGGGCGCATAGCCGCGATTCTCAACCACCGCGTCAATGAAGACCACGGACATTCCGACATGCGCTTCGGTTTTATCGATTTCATTGATGACCGCGAGGTGTCGGGAGGGTTGCTCAAGGCCGTTGAGGAATGGGCCCGTGAGAAAGGGATGAAGCGCGTGATCGGTCCGCTGGGATTCACCGACCTCGACCATGAGGGGCTCCTCGTGAATGGCTTCGGCGAACTCTCGACGATGGCCACTATCTATAATTATCCCTATTATGCCGAACATCTTGAGCGACGCGGATATAAGAAGGATTCCGATTGGGTGGAATTTGTCATGAATGTTCCGAAGGAAATCCCGGAGAGATATAACAAGGTGGCCGACATCGTCAAGCGACGTTTTGACCTGAGAGTGTTGAAATACACCAACCGTAAGCGTCTGAAAGATGAATACGGACGGGCTCTCTTTCATCTGATAAACGATGCCTACGATGGCCTTTATCAGTATTCCCGCTTGTCGGAACGCCAGATCGAGTATTATATCGACATCTATCTGGGACTTCTCAATCTTGATCTGGTGACGCTCGTTGTCGACAAGGAAGACAGGCTTGTGGGAGTAGGCATCTCGATGCCTTCAATGAGCCGGGCGCTCCAGAAGAGCAAGGGGAAGATGTTTCCCTTCGGATGGTGGCATCTCCTTAAGGGCCTGAAAGGTAAAAATGACAGGGTGGATCTCCTTCTGGTGGCGGTGAAGCCTGAATATCAGAGCAAAGGGGTGAATGCCTTGCTGTTTCAGGATCTGATTCCATATTATAATAAATATGGCTACAAATATGCCGAGTCTAATCCGGAGCTTGAAACTAATTCCAAGGTTCAGAGCCAGTGGGAGTATTTTGAGTTCCGTCAGCACCGCCGTCGCCGGTCATACGTGAAAAAGATATGATGATGCCAGAGGAGAAGCAAGATAAAAACGGGGCCGAGAGAATCAATCCTTACGGGGGCGCCGGGAAAAAGGGGGAACAGGTGGAGAAGATGTTTGATTCTATCGCCCCTGCCTACGACTTCATGAACACGGCCATGACGCTGGGGCTTCACCACCGTTGGCGCGACATCGCCCTGAAGGCGGCTCTCAGTGAGCTTCCCGCTAAGGGGAAATTCACTGCCCTCGATGTGGCCACCGGCACAGGCGACGTGGCTTTCCGGCTCCATGAGTGGTTTCCCTGGGCGAGAATCACAGGGATCGACCTCTCGGCAGGGATGCTCGAGATTGCCAGGAAGAAGCTTGCGGAGATGCCCGGCAATGCAGCGAAGATGGTGGCCTTCGGAAAGGCTGATTGTCTCGCGCTTCCATATCAGGACGGAAGTTTCAACCTTATCACCGTGGCCTACGGAGTCAGAAATTTCGAGAACCTTATGCAGGGTCTCCGCGAGATGAAGCGGGTGTTGGCTCCCGGGGGAGTGCTCTGCGTGGTGGAGCTCTCAGTGCCGGAGGGAAAACTGACCGGCCTCGGATATAAATTCTATACGCGCACACTGATTCCAGCCGTGGGACGCCTTGTCAGCGGCGACTCCCGGGCCTACACTTATCTTCCGGAAAGCATAGCGGCCGCGCCGCAGCGCGATGATCTCGCCGCTTTGATGCGGGAAGCTGGCTTCAGGGATGTGAGGTGGAAATCGCTGACGTTCGGCACCGTCACTTATTATCTTGCCAGATGAATAGAAAAGACTTCGAGATAATGGCTCCCGTGGGCAGCTGGGAGTCGCTTTCCGCGGCTATTTCCGCGGGCACTGATGCTGTCTATTTCGGAATCGAGGGGCTCAATATGCGTTCCCGTTCGAGCGCGAATTTCACTGCCGACGACATGCGCCGGATTGTGGAGATATGTGGTGAGGCCGGAGTGAAAACCTATCTGACGGTCAACACCATTGTCTATGATTCCGATCTCGCGCTGATGCGTTCCATCATCGATGCCGCCAAGGAGGCCGGGGTTTCAGCAGTGATCGCTTCCGACATGGCTGCCATCCTCTATGCCCGCGAGGTGGGCCAGGAGGTGCACATCTCCACACAGGTCAACGTAACCAACATTGAGGCTGTGAGGTTTTATGCGGCGTTTGCCGATGTGATGGTGCTTGCCCGTGAGCTGAACCTCAGTCAGGTGAAGGAGATTCACCGGGCCATCGTCAGCGAGGGGATAGTGGGTCCGCGCGGAGAACTCATCAGGCTTGAGATGTTCTGCCACGGAGCCCTCTGCATGGCTGTCAGCGGGAAGTGTTACATGAGTCTCCATGAGATGAACTCAAGCGCCAACCGGGGAGCCTGCAACCAGATCTGCCGGCGGGCCTACACAGTGCGCGATCGGGAGACCGGGGAGGAACTTGTGGTCGACAATAAATTCATAATGTCGCCTAAAGATCTGAAGACAATTCACTTCCTCGACAAGATGGTTGACGCCGGAGTGTCGGTGTTCAAGATCGAGGGGAGGGCGCGCGGTCCGGAATACGTGAAGACAGCGGTGGAGTGTTATTCGGAAGCACTGCAGGCCATCTGCGACGGCACATATTCAGAAGATCTTGTAGGCGGCTGGGACAATAGGCTTGTGAAGATATTCAACCGCGGATTCTGGAATGGCTACTATCTCGGTCAGCGGCTCGGGGAGTGGAGCGCGAAATATGGCTCTTCCGCCACTCGCACGAAGGTGTATTCGGCGAAGGCGGTGCGACATTTTCCGAAAGTCGGCGTAGGGGAGTTTCTCATGGAGGCCGGTGAACTCCGGGCTGGCGATGAGGTTGTGGTAATCGGACCGACAACCGGGGCGCTGATGTTTAATGTGGAGGAGTTGAGGGTGGATCTCAAACCGGTTGATACCGTCGTTAAAGGCGACCGTTTCTCCATGCCTGTCCCTTCGAAAGTGCGACCCTCCGACCGCCTTTACCTCTGGCGTGAAAACCAACTATAAAAAGCTTGTCAAATGAACTGACGGAATGGCACTGAAATCTCCGAGATGGAAATTTTTGGGTCGTTTCATCTTTTTTCCGCTTCCAACGCCTCGATGAAAAAATGTCATGGCTGATGATCGGAATCTTCAGAGGAAGAGACTGGGGGGGATATTTTGCAAGTTTGAGGTGGAAAAATTGCAGGGTTGGGATTATTTGCTTACTTTTGCAGTGGATTATGTCCAACGCGATGGCTTAAGGCCACCAGGGATTCTAACTTAATAAAACAATCATATCCGACAGCATCATGAAAAATCTGTTTATCGCGGCGGCTATCGCCCTCGTTCCGGGCTTTGCAATGGCTCAGGCTCCGGGCGCCGCAAAGGTTGATTCGCTCGGTTTCAAATTCACCGACGTTAAGATCAATCCAACAAACTCAGTAAAGAACCAGGCTTCCAGCGGCACATGCTGGTGCTTCTCCGGCACATCCCAGCTTGAGGACGAGATCCTCAAGAAGACCGGTAAATCCGTTGACCTCTCCGAGATGTTCACCGTCCGTAAGGTATATGAGGACAAGGCCGATAAATATATCCGCGTGGGCGGCGCCGGCAATTTCAGTCAGGGTGGTGCGATCACGGATGTGCCCTACGTATTCGTTACATACGGCGCAATTCCCGAATCTGCATATCCGGGTCTCAACTATGGAGAGGAATCCCATAAGCATGGCGAGCTCGAGGGAGCCATGAAGGCTTATCTCGACGTCATCAAGGCGCGCCGCAACGGAGGCCGTCTCTCAACCGCTTGGAAAGATGGTTTGGCCGGTATCCTCGACGCATATCTTGGCAAAGTGCCTGAGACATTCGTGGTTGACGGCAAGACCTATACTCCTGAGACCTACGCCAAGAGCCTTGGTATCGACGCCACTGAGATCGTGCCTTTCACATCGTTCAATCATCATCCTTTCTACACTGCTTTCCCGCTTGAGGTAGCCGACAACTGGATGTGGGAGAAATATAACAATGTGCCTCTGGATGAATTCCAGGCTATCGTTGATAACGCCATCGACAAAGGTTACACTGTGGAGTGGGCAGCCGACGTTTCCGAGCCCGGATTCAAATGGCGCAATGGTCTGGCAGTGATTCCCGCTGAAAAGAGCGAGGCAACACTCGAGGGTTCCGAGCTTTCCCGCTGGGTTGCGCTGACACCCGCTGAGCGCGCTCGCGACCGCTACAACTTCAATGGTCCCGTTCCTGAGATCAAGGTGACCCAGGAGTCTCGTCAGGAGATGTTCGACCGCATGGAAACCACCGACGACCATGGCATGGTGATCGTGGGCAAGGCAGTTGACCAGAAGGGTAATCCCTATTATAAGGTAAAGAATTCATGGGGAGCCGACGGCCACATCTACGACGGCTATTTCTATGTTTCTATGCCCTATTTCCAGGCTAAGACCCTTTCGATCGGCGTCAATAAGAATGCCGTTCCCGCCAATATCGCCAAAAAGATGAATCTTAAATAAGATATCTTCAATTTTGTAAAATAATTTGGTTTAATTAGAGAAAGCCGTGCTCGTGAGGGCGCGGCTTTTTCCATGTTGTTGGAGTTTTGAGAGTTTTAAGAGCTAACAACTTTCAAAACTCTAAAAAACTCTACTGCAGATATTCGTGAATTGCTTTCGCAGCTTTCCGCCCTGCTCCCATTGCGAGGATCACGGTGGCGGCGCCAGTGACGGCATCACCTCCGGCAAACACTCCTTTACGCGATGTGCGCCCCTCCTCATCAGCCACTATGCAGCCCCGTTTGTTAGTGTCGAGTCCTTTGGTTGTCGACTTGATCAGAGGATTCGGACTCGTGCCAAGAGCCATTATGACCACGTCGCAGTCAATCTGGAATTCGCTCCCCTCTTTAGCCACAGGACTGCGGCGTCCGCTTGCATCGGGTTCTCCAAGCTCCATTGCCACACATTCGATTGCGCTAACGCAACCTTTGTCGTCGCCCAGGATTCTCACCGGATTAGTGAGCATGCGGAACTCGATCCCCTCCTCCTTGGCATGGTGCACCTCCTCGGCGCGCGCCGGAAGTTCTGCCTCTCCGCGACGGTAGACGATCACGGCCTCATAGCCGAGCCGTTTGGCAGTCCTGACAGCATCCATCGCCACATTTCCGCCTCCGACCACTACTGCCTTCCGTCCCTTATATATAGGAGTGTCATAGCTGTCGTCGTAGGCATGCATGAGATTGGCGCGGGTGAGGAATTCATTGGCCGAGAAGACTCCGTTGAGATTCTCCCCTTCGATACCCATGAACCGGGGAAGTCCGGCTCCTGAACCCACGAAGACCGCATCATAGCCCTCCTCATCGAGCAGCTGGTCAACGGTTATTGTCCGCCCGATGATCACGTCGGTTTCGATTTCGACTCCGAGGCGTTTCACAGCCTCCACCTCTTTTGCCACGATCCTCTCTTTCGGAAGACGGAACTCAGGAATTCCATAAACGAGCACTCCTCCAACCTCATGGAGAGCTTCGAAAATCTTCACCTCATAGCCGAGGCGAGCGAGATCGGAGGCACATGCAAGTCCGGCAGGACCGGAGCCTACAATAGCAACGCGTTTTCCGTTGCGTGGGGCTGCAGGAGTGTCAAGCTCTCCGGCATGTTCAATAGCCCAATCGCCAACGAAGCGTTCGAGCTTGCCGATGGCCACAGGTTCCCACTTGATTCCCAGCACGCAGGATCCCTCACACTGGTTTTCCTGTGGACATACGCGTCCGCAGACACTCGGCAGTGAACTGTCGGCTGAAATCACGCCAGCCGCTCCGGCGAGATCACCATCCTTGATGCGGCTGATGAATCCCGGGATGTCGATATGAACCGGACAGCTTCCCACGCAACGGGGATTCCGGCAGTTGAGGCAGCGCGAGGCTTCGCGGGCTGCCTCTTCGGCGTTATAGCCGAAACATACTTCCTCGAAGTTAGTGGCCCTCTCCTGAGGGTCTTGTTCCCTGACGGGAACTCGCGGTATTCTTTCAGCCATTACACTTGCAGTTTTCTTCAGGTTTCTTTTTCGGATTGTCTCTATACATGTTCTGGCGCCTCATGGCCTCATCGAAGTCTACCTTATGAGCGTCGAATTCGGGCCCTTCCACGCATGTGAAGCGTGTATGTCCGTCCACGGTCACGCGGCAGGCGCCACACATCCCAGTGCCGTCGACCATCAGGGCATTGAGCGATGCCACGGTGGGGATGGCGTAGTCTTTCGTGGCGAGGGCCACGAATTTCATCATGATCATGGGGCCTATGACGATGCAGCGGTCATATTTTTTTCCTTGGTTTTCCACAAGGTCCTTCAGCAAGCCGGTCACCATTCCGTGGAAGCCTTCTGAGCCATCGTCGGTGCAGAGCATCACGTTGCCGACTTTTTTCATCTCGTCGACGTATGTGAATAGCTCCTTTGTCTTCGCTCCGATGATGACGTCGGCCTCCACGCCCCTCTCATGGAGCCATTTCACCTGCGGATAGACGGGTGCCGTTCCGACGCCGCCTGCCACAAACAGGATTTTCTCCCTTCGCAGTTCCTCGTCGGGGAGCTCCAGGAGGTCCGAGGGCTGGCCGAGAGGCCCGGCGAAATCCGCGAACCGGTCGCCGACCTGCATGTCAATGATCTTGCGCGACGATGCCCCGACGGCCTGGGTCACTATCGTGACGGTGCCCTCTTCGCGGTCGTAGTCGCATATTGTGAGCGGAATCCGCTCGCCGTGGGTGTCGGTGCGGACAATGATAAATTGTCCGGGGTGGGCCGATTTCGCCACACGCGGGGCCAGCACTTTCATCTCCACAATGTTGGGAGACAACTCGCGTCTGTCCACAATTTCAAATTCAAACATACGGTTGTTATGTTTAGGGATTTTTCTTTAGTTTCATAATATCTGCCGGCGGGAATCCGGCGCGGAGCCGTGCGGCCATGAAGTCCATGTCGGCGGCCACGTGGGAGAAGAAGCGTCGGTAGCCCTCGCAGAGATAGTTGAGGTCGGCCCTTCCCGTGGATGACAGGACGAATCGGTTTTTCGGACATTCTCCGTTGCAGATCCACGAAAACCGGCATTGCAGACATTCCGGGGGAAGGCTGGCGCGCTTCATGGCGCCAAATTCCCGCTGGCGCGGAGAATTCATCATTCCGGCGATCGTGGCCTCGCGGATGTTGCCGAGTTTATAATCGTCAAACACGAAATGGTCGCAGGAATAGAGGTCGCCGTCATGTTCGATGGCTCCGGCGTGGCCACATTCGGGGGCCAGTGTGCATACTCCCGGAGTTTCCCCCACCCATCTGGCCAGAGTGGAGTCGAAGAGCTGAACGAAAACGTTCCCGACGTCTTCCCTGATCCATAGATCGTAGACCCGGCATAGGAACTCTCCCCATTGTCCGGGGGTCACGCTCTCCGGGGTCACGGTGCCCCCCGTGGCTGCATGGGCGAGATGGCCGTCCGGCTGCAACCGCTCCACGATCGGGGTAAACTGGAGATAGCGGCATCCGATGCTCTTGAAAAAATTATAGAATTCCTCCGGATACTCCGCGTTCAGGCTGTTGACAGTGGCCATTCCGTTCCATTCTACGCCATAGCGTTCGAGCATCCTTATTCCGAGCATCACGCGGCTGAAGGAGCCGCGCCCCTGAAGGTTGGTGCGGTGGGCGTCGTTAAGGTCTTCCGGGCCGTCGATCGAGACTCCGACCAGCCATCCGTTGCTTTTGAGAAAGCGACACCATTTGTCGTTGATCAGCGTGCCGTTGGTCTGTATGCAGTTGTCGATCCTCTTCCCTTTGGCATGTTTCTTCTGGAAGGCGAGGGCTTTCTCATAGAACTGGATGGGGAGGGCCATAGGCTCTCCGCCATGCCAGGTGAACCACACCTCGTCGTTGGGCTGCGCGTCGATATATTGGCGGATGAACTCCTCCAGCGTGGAGTCGTCCATCATGCGCCGTTTTCCGTCGCCCTTTTCGAGATAATAGCAATAGGAACATGCGAGGTTGCATGCCGAGCCCCCCGGCTTAGCCAGGATATAGCATGGCCGCATGGCTGAGAGTTGCGTGGTCATCACTTCGCGCCTGCTCAGTCAACGTTGATGGGAAACTGGTGTCTGATCGGGTCGTCGTATATTTCCGTGGCCTTCTTCAGCTTTTTCATCATCTCGCGGGTGATCTCCTCAGTGCCCGGTTTTCCATAGATGTTGTGCATCTCCTTGGGATCCTCCTGAAGGTCATAGAGCTCCCATTCGTCGATATCATTATAGAAATGCATGAGCTTGTAGCGGCTGTCTCTCACTCCGTAGTGGCGTTTCACTGCGTGCTCGGCGGGATACTCATGATAGTGGTAGTAGAGGCAGTCTCTCCAGTCGGCGGGATTCTCTCCCTTCAGCAGAGGGAGAAGCGACACTCCCTGCATGTCGGCGGGGATGGGAACTCCGGCGAGATCGAGGAAGGTGGGGGCATAGTCGATATTCTGCACCATCTGGGGGATGTCGCCGCGTTTGTCAAGACCCTTCGGCAGCATCATCACGAGCGGGGTGTGCATCGATTCCTCATACATGAATCGCTTGTCAAACCATCCGTGTTCTCCCATGTAGAAGCCCTGGTCGGAGGTGTAGACCACAATTGTATTGTCGAGCAGATCGTTCTCTTCCAGATAGTCGAGCACTCGGCCAACGTTTCTGTCGAGCGATGCCACCACCTTTGAATAGTCGCGCATGTAGCGCTGATATTTATATTTCTTAAGCTCCTCGCCCGTGGGAGGGTTCTCATAGAATTTCTCGATGATTGGGTTGTAGTGGGCGTCGTAGGCCGCGCGTTGTGCGGAGTCCATGCGGTTGAGCATGGCCACGTGCGTATGGGTCAGGCGCGTGTGGACTCCGTCGCGGAGCATCTTCGTGTCGTAGACGATGTCCATGTCGTGGTCGCTGCCGATCGACATCTCCTGGGCTGCGGCCGCCGGGCGTCCCTCATACGTGTCATTGAAATTGTCGGGATAAGCGAATTCCTTATCCTCATAGAGAGCCAGGTCTTCGGTGTCGGGAAGCCAGTTGCGGTGGATTGCCTTGTGATGGATGAGCAGACAGAAGGGTTTCGACTTATCGCGCTTGTTCTCAAGCCAGTCGAGCGACCTGTCGGTCACTATATTGGTGAGATAGCCTTTTGCCTGGATTGTGTCGCCGCTCATCTCGATGAAGTCGGGATTGTAGTAGTCGCCCTGGCCGGGAACGATCGACCATGTGTCGAATCCCGTGGGGAGGGTGTGGAGGTGCCATTTCCCGAAGAGGGCTGTCTCGTAGCCTGCTTCCTGAAGATATTTCGGGAAGGTGGGCTGGCTGGCGTCAAACACGTCTGTTTCGTTGGAGCGGAAACCATTGGCATGGCTGTGTTTCCCCGTCAGCATGCAGGCACGCGAGGGGCCGCTCAGCGAGTTGGCCACAAAACTGTTGGTGAATCTCACTCCGTGCTTGGCTATGCGGTCGAGGTTGGGAGTGGAGATGTGGGTCGAATCATAGCAGCTCATCATCTGGGCTGTGTGGTCGTCGGTCATTATATAGACGATGTTGGGCGCCTTCGGCATTTCTGCTTCAGCTTTCGCTTTCTTGCAGCTCGGCAGGTTTGCGGCGATTATCACGGCCGCCGCGCTGAGGAGGAGGGTCTGGTTTGTTCGTTTCATTATTCCGGATAGTTTTTTATTGCTGATTTAAGATGAAAGAAATCGCTCAAGTCTATCTCTTGAAGATTACTTAATTGCAAATTTAATGATTCCCTCCGAATCCTGCAAATCCAGCTCTTATTTATTAAGGTGTGGGGAAATAGGGGGAGAGGTTTTTTCTGGTTGTCCTCCTGTCTTTTTGCGGAGGCACGCCTCAATTGTTTATGTCGGTAGCTGTCGGATTTCATCATTTCCTGACCTTTTTGGAGGCGTGATTAACATTATGAAATATATTTTAACATTTATTGATTGCGGTGATTGATAGTTAATTGGGAGGGAAATTTTCAAAAACTATGTTCTACAACATAAAAATATTTGCACAGCGGGAAAAACGGTTGTAATTTTGCAACCGCAAACGG
>CAYROR010000049.1:0-20559 GCA_964425935.1 uncultured Sangeribacter sp. | reverse complement strand
CATATTTTGTGGGGTGGAGCTCAAGGAATGCCTGGCCGAAGCAAGCGGAGAAGGTCGGGGTGGGCTCGGTGATGCCGCGCTCTGTTCCGGCGAGCTTGCTGGTGAAGCCGCTGAGGAAGTAATACTGAGTCTGCTCCGGATCGAGGATCGAAACGGGAGGAAGCACACCGAAAGCGTCGGCAGAAAGGAAGATCACATTCTTGGCAGCCGGGCCAGCGGAAACGGGCTCTACGATGCTCTTGATGTGGTTGATGGGATAGGAAACGCGGGTATTCTCAGTCACGCTCTTATCCTTGAAGTCGATCTTGCCGTTCTCGTCGACGGTTACGTTCTCGAGAAGAGCGTCGCGAACGATGGCATTGTAGATATCAGGCTCGCTCTCCTTGTCGAGGTTGATAACCTTTGCATAGCAGCCGCCCTCGAAGTTGAAGACGCCGTTGTCGTCCCAGCCGTGCTCGTCGTCGCCGATGAGGAGACGCTTCGGATCGGTGGAAAGAGTGGTCTTGCCTGTGCCGGAGAGACCGAAGAAGATGGCTGTGTTCTTGCCCTCTTTGTCGGTGTTTGCGGAGCAGTGCATGGAAGCGATGCCGTTCTGGGGAAGGAAGTAGTTCATCATGGAGAACATACCCTTCTTCATCTCGCCGCCATACCATGTGTTGATGATCACCTGCTCTTTGGAAGTTGTGTTGAATACAACTGCAGTCTCGGAGTTGAGGCCGAGCTCCTTGTAGTTTTCAACTTTAGCCTTGGAAGCATTGTAGACAATGAAATCAGGCTTGAAGTCCTCGAGCTCCTCAGCTGTGGGGGCGATGAACATGTTGGTCACGAAGTGTGCCTGCCAAGCCACCTCCATGATGAAGCGGACAGCCATGCGGGTGTCTTTGTTGGCACCGCAGAAACGGTCAACCACATAGAGCTTCTTGCCGGAGAGCTCATTGATGGCGATCTCCTTGACAGCATCCCAGGTCTTCTCGGTGACGGGCTTGTTGTCGTTGGGATACTCCTCGGTTGTCCACCACACTTTATCCTTGGAATTGTCATCGAGAACGATGAATTTATCTTTGGGGGAACGGCCGGTGTAGACGCCGGTCATCACGTTGACTGCGCCGAGCTCAGTCACGGTGCCTTTCTCGAAGCCCTCGAGAGAAGGGTCGGTCTCAGCTTTGTAAAGCTCTTCGTAGGAGGGATTGTAGATCACCTCTTTCACATCCTTAATGCCATACTGGGCCAAATCGATTTTTGCCATAGCTTCTTGGAATATATATTAGTATTTTTGGTTATTTTCTTTTTAGAACTCAGGGAATCAGAGGTCGCCTGCTTATATAACGGCCCTATTCCGCTTTTCTGATGCAAAATTAACTAATTATTTTCAGATTCCGTCATTAATTAGAGAATTTTTTCTTTATTTGAATTTTCTCCGCCTTTTTTATGGATAAAACGGGGGTCAAAGATGGGAGGCAGGCACCTGTCGCGTCACTCCGGGTGTGCCGTCGTAGAAATTCACGCTTGACGGGGTCGGATCCTTGATAAAAAGGGCGGCTATGAAAGTGGCCACGGCTGCCACCAGCGGTATCCACAGGAATTTGGAGGCCTTTTCAGGAATGCGGAAGGCAAAGATGCTGTAAATCACCATTCCCAACGTCACGAGCACCACCGAGGAGGCATAGAGCATATATTTCAGCATCCGTTGATCCCCGACGTGGGAGGATAGCCAGATCAGAGTGGCCACAGCTGCCAGAAACAGCAACACGCTGCATAGCAGAAAAGAGCGGCCTCCGGTGTAGAAAGAGTCGGTATATTTCTTGTAAAGTGTCTGTATTCTCATGATGACGGCGTTTTCACATAGTGTGCCTAAAAGAAAACACTTTTATCCGGTTGATGGTTCATTCAGGTTTGTTGTTTTCTTCAGCAGGACGTTTTTTCCGTCGTTTAGGAGCCGGTTTGCGTGGCTTTTCCAGTTGTTGTCCCCCGCCGCTCCCTTTCTCATTCTCCGGCTGGGGAGCAGGAAGATGGAAATCAGCGGTGATCAGTTCGGCGGCATAGTCGCTGGCCACGCTGTTTCCAAGTCGGCGCCGCATATTCTTGTAGCCTGCCGTCTGCCATTCCCTTCTTGGGGAATTCTGAAGCAGCGGGGAGAGTTCACGGGCAATGGCGGAGGGAGTGCAATTGTGGAGAAGGAGCTCGGGCACAACACTATTGCCCACTATCAGGTTGGGAAGGGAGACGTATTTCACCTTGAGGAGTTTCTCCATCAGCTTATAGGTGAGCTTGTGGCCGTTGCCTCGGTAGCATACCACCTGGGGAGTCCCGATGAGTGCGGTCTCGAGAGTGGCGGTGCCGGAGGTCACCACAGCGGCCGTGGAATATTTCAGCAAGGTCGGAGTGGCGCCGAAAACGAGTTGCAGACCCTGATCCTGCGCCACCTCACGATAGAACTTCTCAGGAACCGATGGAGCGGCGGCCACGACATACTGAAAATCAGGAAACTGGCGGGCGGCGGCGATCATCATGGGAAGGTTATTGCGGATCTCTCCGCGACGCGAGCCGGGAAGAAGGGCTATGATGGGCTTCGCAGGGTCTTTTATGCCCTGGCGCTCAACAAAGTGCTTGCGAGGAGGGAGATGGCCGAGGGCATAGTCGATCTCCTGCACCGACGGATTTCCGACATACTGCACCTTATATCCATGTTTCTGATAGAAAGCCACTTCAAAAGGGAGTATGGAATAGAGATTATCAACCCATTTCTTGATCTTCCTGACACGATATTCCTTCCATGCCCACACTTTAGGGGAAATGAAATAGTCAACCCTGACGCCGAGGCTATGGGCGAATTTCGCAAGCTTAAGATTGAAGCTTGGGAAATCGACAAGGATCAGCACATCGGGGCGAAACTCGCGGATGATGCTTTTCGCGGTGGAGAGATTCTTAAGCAGGCGCGGAAGCCGCCTGATCACCTCTGAAAAGCCCATCACGTTCATGGTGGAATAGTGCACGTCGGGACGCCGCCGTGCGGCTTTCTCCATCAGATCTCCTCCGAAGAAACGGAAGCTTGCATCCGGATCGAGCTGACGGATAGAGGATATGAGATTCGAGGCATGTAGGTCGCCGGATGCCTCTCCGGCTATGAGCATATATTTCATCTGTCGTTCTAATAAGCGTCTCTCAGTTATAAGACGCGGAGGGTGGGAAATTGTTTATTTCCCGTTTCCGGAATCAGGCATAAACCTTGGGAAGGCATCGATCATCGATCCCGGGGTGGCATTGAGGATCTCCACGCCTCGCGAGGCGGAGTAGTCCGCAAGCTTCCAGTAGCTTTCGAAGGCGGTAGCCATGCTTCCGAGCACGTTATGGAGGTGAAGGCCGGCGTAAGCGGCCCTGACGCGGGAATGCTCGCTTTCGGTGTCCTCATAGAAATGGGGCTGGATGCTGACAACGAAGTTTTCGTGGTCCACACTCAGGGTCTGTGTCCAGGTGTGGTCGGCACCCGCCAGATAGATTCGGGAGTAGCCCTCCCTGATCCCTGTCATGATCGCCGGGATAAGCACATTTCTCGGCCGGGGCATCCCCATCCCGGCGTCGGCGAGGCCACGCGTGAGCCATCTGTATCCCTCCAGGGGAGTGAGATTGAAGTGCCTCACCTCTATGTCGGTGTTTCCCTTGAGCAGGGCCTCGGCTCTGCGGCGATAGCGTCCCGGCACCCAGAGATGCATCTTCCAGTCAGTAGCCCGGAGGGTTTCCCAAAGCCGGGCCACGTTGGGATCTGATTCAAGACCCTCGAAGAAGTGAGGGTCGGCCATGACGTAGAGACAGGGACGAAGGTTCAGGAAATCAGGGGTGTTGGCAGCGAAATTCACGGCCAGCAGATCGTGGGCCGCCAGCCATTCCGGATGGAGGTCGATGGTCTGGCGCAACGACGGCCCGTTGCCCATCACCACAAGCGCACGGTCATGGCGCGGTGTGGCCGGAGAGGGCCGGCGCGAGAGAAGGGCCACCTTCAGCAGCGTGGCGGCGGAAGCCACCGCCGTGGCTGCATATCCCTGAATTTTCTCCAGAATCATTCCTTGGCGGTGTAATATTCAATCAGCCTGTAGATCGCCCTTTCGCAGACAGGGCAGAATGTGGGATGGAAATTGTCGCGCATGCGGCAGGTCTCCACCGGACGGTAGACTCCTTTCGCCTTATAGCCTCCCCCCTCGTAGACTCCCACGGTCTGCTCCTTCTCTTCCTGAGCTTTCTTGGAGACATTCTGCTTCTTCATCTTCTCGGCACGCGAACGGTTGTCGGCCGGAGCGGGGGTCGGGATCTTGGTTCCCGGCTTCACCATGTCTTTCCATTTGGATTCGAAATTCACGAGAGTGGTGATGTTGGGCTCCCAGGGTTCAATGTCGAGCGGGAATGTGGAATCCTCCTCGCCGATATAGAAATACTCGTCGGCCAGTCCTCCGAATCCATGTCCGAATTCATGCACGGTGACGGGTAGGGAGAGCTCGTTGCGTGCGGCGGCGATAGTATAATTGTTATAGATTCCTCCGCCTCCGTAGCGGTCGGTATTGGTCAGCACGATCACGTGTTCATAAGGGATACCCGTGAGGGCGTCGTGCATGGCCATAACGCGGGGGGCAGTGAGATAGCGTGCCGAATGGAAGGTGCTGTAATGCGAGCCAAACGGAGTGTTGATCCATTTCCCCTCGAGAGGAACGCTCACTCCGCTGTCGACGGAGGGCACCATCACAGCCACGAAGTTAAACTTCTCCTTGTTGGAGGCGAAAGGTTCGTAGCGGAGGATTTCATCACAGAGCGTCCGCGCGTTTTTGAGAAACTCCTGTTTCTCGTTTTCCGTATATCCTTCGGCGAGCATGGCCACGTCGATGGTCTCCTTCGGGTCGCCTCCGCGGTGAATGTAATATTTCTCGTATGGGGAAGATGGCCTTTTCGCCACGAGCTCGTCGCCGGGGAGATAAGTGTGGGTTGTGGATGCGATCACCTCATGACGGTTGTCGTAGAGGGTCACCACAATCTCAGCCTCCTTCTTGGGGAGGGGCACGAGAAGGGTGTTTTCGAAAGAGCGGGGGGTTGTCAGCGCTTCCGGAGTGTTGAGCCATTCCTGAAACAGGGAGGAAAAGGTGTTTTCATAAAGCACCTTGTCGGTTTCCGGGTCTACCACCCTTATTGAACCGTTGCCCGGATAGAAGGCCTTCTCGAGGTTTGCCCGCCGTCCGGCCCATCCGGCCGACTTCGACTGGGAATGGAGAAGGACGGTCACTTCTGCCGGACCGCCGCCAAACATATAGTCCACGCGCAACGTGCTGTCGTTGAAATTCTCATCGAATTTAGTCTGTGCCGGAGCGAGCGCCGGCATTAGGAGGGCGCCGGTCAGGGCAGCCCCGCTGAGTATGTTTTTCAGTTTCATGTTTCTTGATGTTTCGGATTGCAAAATTAATGAAAAAATGCGGAATAACATTGTTTCCGGGGGTTAAAGCTCAAGGATCTCACCCCAGGTCATGACCACGCACTGTGGCTGAGTGGCTTCCGCCTTCTGCAGGGAGAGCCAGAGGGCTTCGCGATGGTCGGCAGAATGGCCCAGCTCATTTTCATGGGAGGTCACGGCAGCACGGGGTGAGAAAACACCTACGAATTCCGGGAGCTTATAGGCCCAGCAGTGGGTGATGAGAAGATCAACCGGGGGGAGCTTCCCCTTGAGATCGAAAATCCACTCCCTGTCAGTGTCGTGCCATAGGTCGCCCGTCATGCAGGTGCTGAATCCGGATGGAGTGCGGGCGATGACGATATTGTTCTGCAGATGATCCTGATATCCGGGAATAATGGTGCAGTCGAGCTTGACTCCGTTGGCTGCAGTGAAGGTCTGAGAAGCGATCTGCTCCGGCCTCACATGGATGATGCGTTTCTCCTCAGGCAATATCTCGTCGGGAGCCACGACAGGTTTACCCGCCTCGAGAAACATCCTGATCACCTCCGGATCAACATGATCCGGATGATTGTGGGAGAGAAACATGATGTCGCAGTTATCCACCAGGATTCTCGCCACGGAGTCGGTGATCAGTCTTCTTTCCCCGCCGTTGAATTTCCGGGGTCCGCGATAGATGTCCCAGGCGATGGTGACCTCAGGAGTCCTCACTATCGTGCCGCTGTTGTAGAGACGATACACCTTCTTCCCCGCCGTCAGAGGTTTCGCGAGATCACTGACCACCCTGTCCATCCTCATGTCCATGAATCGGGCCACAACTTCCGAACTGTCCATCCTGGCATCATGAAGAGCCGCGTCAACGAGCATCAGTGCCGCCTGCCGGCCGTGGGAAGGCTGCCCGCCTGCCACAGGAGGATCTTCGGCGAGGATCTCGTCGGCCAAAGAGAGAGCCCGGAGGGTCTGTCCGTTAATATAAGCGTTCTGTTTCCCCCAGAAATAGACGGGGTCTTTTTTCGGATATGCCTGAAGGGCCGCCAGGAGGGCCAAAATGAGCGGAATAGTCTTTTTCATGTTAAATATTGTGTGAGAGTATGCAAAATTAAGGGAATTTGATTAATTTTGCAAACACCAAATCAGATGAACTAACTGTTTTTTTGACATGAAACGATTAAAAATTCTTGCCGCCCTCCTCCCGGCGGTGTTTCTGATAATGCTCTCTCCGTCCTGCTCCGAGGATTTTCCCGAGGAGCGTTCCGCCGTTGATGTGCTCGGCATATTCAGCGACGGCGACGGCCATTATCTCGAGTTCGTGGATCCCGACCACATGTATGAATATGAATATCTGAAGACCGAGAAATATGAATTCTGGCTGCAACGCCCGGAAGTCTATTTCTATGAACCTCATTCCCGCCTGATGGCCAGGGAGAACTCGGAGGGAGTCCTTCAGATTTTCCGCATGATGAACGTGGATGAAGATGGGATGGACCTCTGCTGGGTTGCCGATCCGGAGCTTAACGGCCTGGAAGGCGATGCCAAATATGATCTCCTCCGGATGTTTGTCAAGAACGAATATGACTATGATCCCGCCAACACTATTTCCTACCGCCGCGTCTCTCCCGAGGAGCTCAAGGCTGCGATAGGGGATGTGGAGGTCATCATCCCGTGATATGAAATAACCCTGAAATTTAGATAACCAGACTCATGGAAACCATTCTTCCTTTCGCTTTCCTCTGCCTCACCTCGATGTTTACGCTCGCGAATCCTCTCGGCACGATGCCGGTGTTTCTGTCGATGACCAAGGGTCTCGACAATTCAGAACGTGCGAGGATTGCCAAGCGCGCCTGCCTGATAGCCTTTATCATCCTTGTGTTGTTCACCATCGGAGGCCAGGTGCTCTTCACACTTTTCGGAATCTCGACCAACGGGTTCCGCATCGCCGCGGGCTTCCTGATCATGAAGATCGGCTTTGACATGATCCAGGCCAACTATTCCAATGCAAAGATGGCCGAAGAGGAGGCGAAGGATTATGCCAACGACATCTCCATCACGCCGCTCGCAATCCCCATGCTCTGCGGCCCCGGAGCCATAGCCAACGGCATCATGCTGATGGACAACGCTTCCGACACCACAATGACGGTCGTGCTTCTGTCGAGCATTGTCGTGATCTATTTCATCACTTACTGGATCCTGCGTTTCTCCACGAAGCTTGTGCGTTTTCTCGGCGACACGGGCAACAACGTGATGATGCGCCTGATGGGTCTGATCCTGATGGTGATTGCCGTGGAGTGTTTCGTGGGCGGAGTTAAACCCCTGCTCATCGACATCATCAAAGCCGGCAACGGCCTCTGATCCTCCACCCTGACGTCAACCCTTGTTTAAATTTTTAAATTCAAACCTTCAATCCCCATAAATCCACATGAAGCGGATCGCATTTCTTGACTATCTGCGGATATTTGCATGTTTCCTCGTGATGCTCGTCCATGCGAGCGAAAACTATTACGGCTCCGACTCCGGAGGAATGGCCGGCCCGATGTCGTTTCTCGCCAATGAGTCCGACCGCTTCTGGGTTTCCCTCTACGACGGCTTCTCACGCATGTCGGTGCCCCTTTTCATGATGGTTTCGGCGTTCCTCCTGGTTCCGATGCGGGAGGGGCAGTCGGCTTTCGAATTCTATAAGCGCCGGGCCGTCAGGATCCTTCCCGGGCTGGTGATCTTCATGGTGCTCTATTCCACCCTTCCCCTTCTCTGGGGACAGCTCGATGCAGAGGCTTCGGCAACCGACCTTCGCCGCCTGCTGCTGAATTTCCCGTCGCTGGCCGGTCATTTCTGGTTTATGTATCCCCTGTTGGGCCTTTATCTCTTCATCCCCATCATCTCCCCCTGGCTTTCAAAGGTTTCGCCCAAAGAGGAGAGGCTCTTCATCTGGCTCTTCGTTTTCTCCACATGCATTCCCTATCTCAACCGTTTCTGCGGCGAAGTGTTCGGGCAGTGCTTCTGGAATGAATATCATCTTTTCTGGTATTTCTCCGGCTATCTCGGCTATCTCGTGCTCGCCCACTACATCAGGATCCATCTTGACTGGAGCGTGAAGAAACGTCTCGCTGTCGGGATTCCCCTCCTCGTGGCGGGAGCTGTAGCCACGATCCTGTCGTTTTATGTTCAGGCCGTTCCCGGGCAGGAGATCTCCACGCCTGTTCTTGAAGTCGGATGGTCGTTCTGCACGATAAACGTGGTTGCACTCACCGCGGGAGCCTTCCTGCTCTTCACCGTCATTCCGGAGCATAGGGTAAATAATAAAGTGGTGGAACTCTCCAACCTCACCTACGGAATGTATCTGATGCACATCTTCTGGCTCTATTTCTGGGTGATCATCTTTAAGAATGACATGATGCTCCCAACCGGAATCGCCATCCCCGCCATTGCGGTGGCCACCTTCCTCTCCTGCATCGTGGCCTGCAAGATGCTTGCGATGCTCCCGGGAGGGAAATGGCTTCTCGGTCTCGGCAATCCTTCGCGACGCGGACTGAAGATAGCCGTTGTGGCGGCTCTCCTCTGCATGACGCCAGAGGCAGACGCATGCACGAATTTCATCGTCGGCAGGAAAGCATCGGCCGACGGATCGGTGATGGTGTCATACGCCGACGATTCCCACACCCGCTTCGGCGACCTCTTCCATTCCCCACGCGGCAAACACGCTCCCGGATCCATGCGCAAGGTCATCGACTGGGGCGACAACAGCTATCGAGGCGAGATTCCGCAGGCCCCGGAAACGTATAACGTGGTCGGCAATATGAATGAGCATCAGCTCGTGATCGGAGAAACCACCTGGGGGGGACATAAAGAACTGGAAGACACCACGGGAAATTCCCTCCTTGACTATGGCTCGCTTATCTATATCGCCCTCGAACGCTGCAAGACGGCACGCGAGGCCATCAAGTTGATGACCGACCTTGTCGATAAATATGGATATGCCAGCTCGGGCGAGTCGTTCTCGATAGCCGACAAGAATGAGGCCTGGATAATGGAGATGATCGGGAAAGGGGCCGAGAAGGGGGCTGTCTGGATCGCAGTGAGGATTCCTGACGATGCCATCTGTGCCCATGCCAACGAACCGCGCATCCGCAAGGTGGATTATAAGGAGAAAGATAACGTGGTCCATTCCAAGGATCTCTTCAAATTTGCCCGCAAACGGGGATATTTCGACGGAAAGGATGAGGATTTCTCCTTCGCGGATGCTTTCGATAATCACCCGGCGGCCACACGCCGCTCCTGCGATGCGAGAGTGTGGAGTTTCTTCCGCCGTTTCGCATCTCCGCAGAATGGCGAGAAATGGTTTGGATGGGTCAACTCTGATTCCGACGAGCCGATGCCGCTCTTTATTGTGCCCGACCGCAAGGTATCCCTCCGGGACATGCAGGAGGGGATGCGGGATCATTTCGAAAACACCCCTTACGACATGGTTTCCGATCCGGGAGCGGGGCCCAACCGGTCGCCCTATCGCAACCGTCCGATGCGCTATGAGGTTGACGGCAAAACCTATACCCACGAGAGAGCGATTGCCACTCAACAGACTGCCTGGCATTTCGTCAGTCAGAGCCGTGCCGATCTCCCGGATCCAATAGGAGGATTGCTCTGGTTTGGCACCGACGACACCAACACTTCCGTCTATATGCCTTTCTATTGCTGCATGACTGAGGTGCCTCTGGAGGTGAGACCCGGCAACGGCGACCTCTACACCTTCTCTCCGACAGCTAATTTCTGGATGACAAACTGGGTGGCGAATCAGGCCTACGGGAAATATGACCTTATGATCGACGACATCCGCAAGGTTCAGGGTAGTCTGGAGAAGAAGTTTATCAGCAACCGGCCGGAAATTGAAAAAGAGATGCTTTCGCTTTATGATTCCGGCAACCATGAGGCATTGGAGAAACTTGTCAATGAGCAGGGCGCGGCCGTGGCAAAAGAGGCCACCGATGCCTATCGCGATCTTGCCCATTTCCTGCTGATCCGTTATCTTGACGGCAACCGGAAGAAGATCGACGAGAATGGTCAGTTTGCCCGCAATAAGGATGGAAAACCTCTTTCCCCTGATTTCACGGGCTATCCGGAGGATTTCTACCGGATCATCGTTGAAAAGAGTGGCGACCGCCTCCGCCTTAAATAAACATCAGGTGATCAACTTACCACGAACAGCGTATCTGCAAAAGCGGTATAGTCTTTTTTCTTATATTGAAACTTAACTTTTCGCAAAGATGATGATGAAAAATTCTGTAAATATTCTTTGACAATGGGCTCTATCAAGGGAAAAGCCCGTTTCAATTTCCATGAGTGCTCGAGATTTTTGGAATCAGCCAGAATAAGATAAATTCTGTTTTCTGCCCCAAAGCGCATTTCTCCTTGATTTTCATATAACCATGTAATTAACTCTGACGGATTTGTTTGTGCTTCCTGGATTATGTCCCGTTGCAATTTACGGAATTCATCCAGAATCTCCGGATGATTATAGTCAGTTAATTTTTCAGTCAAGATGTAAAGCTGCTGATTAGCAGAAGCGACAGGGACTGTTACACCCACTTCTTTACATTTCCTCTTCAGCCATGAAAGCATGGTTGTGCCATAAGAGCGTTTGAATTTTTCTTCCATGAACTGATGAGGGAAGAAAGTGACTTTTAGATCCAAAGGGAAACCTTCAATAAAGAAATCTACACTTTTTATTTCTCCGACAGCGGATATCACCTTAGGATTCCGTTTGAAAAGAGACTCAATAATGAAAGATGTCCAATTATTATACCAACTGTTCTGTACATAATTCCATGCATTTCCCGCGATTTCAATCTGTTTTGACTGCAATTCAGAAAAGCGACTTATTGTCTTTACATATCGGCTGATTAAATATTTATCCAGTGAATTATTTTGATCCCCACCCCATAAGTAGTATTGCACCTTATAGAGATCCTCTTTCAGAGAGTCAATGTCAACTCCCATTTGAAAATACCATTCATGATTCATACAATTTAGATAATCATCCAACATTTGTGCAGCATCTTTTGTGCCCTTTAGAATATTGAACAATTCAATCTGCTGTTGGGATATTTTTTTTGAGGAAAGTGGCAGATGGTTTTCGTAGGCAAACTTCTGGAGTTGCTTTCCTCTGGTTATGGCTCTGATTTTCAACCATAAGATGCCAGTAGGGCTTTCGTTAAATGCATATAGGTTTTGATTCCTGAAAGCCAGGTCCCACTTTTCAAAATCTTCCATCGATTAATTATAAAATTATGGTTTGCAAATAATCAATACCTCGCTGCTTCCTGCAACACTTCCCTTCCCACCTCGACCAGAAACATATTTTTTTCGTTCAATGGTTGCTCTTCGATAAGGACGTATCATCTCCAGTATAGTGTCGATGCTTGGGAAACTTCTATCGTTGTAGCTGATCAACCAATAAGGAATATATTTCGACCGAGAAAATAATTCCTTAAAACTACCAATTATCTCTTTCTTGGTGTCGAATCCGCTCGGTTTCTTAGGACTATATCTTCTGGTTCCGTTTATAAATTCTTTATCCTTCCAATAAATAGTAAAGGTTTCTAATAAATGATAAAAACTTTGATAGTCAGCATGGCTGTCGCAATAGGGAGGATCAAAATAAACTACGTCAATATCAGAAAGGGTAGGAAGAAGATCTAATATATTCTGGTTGTAGACCTGACAACTCTCTCCATTATCAAAAACAGCAGCATTATATTCATTTACGAGATCAAGAAAAATATCTTTCAAGGATCGGATTAAGCTTCGGTTACGTTTGACTCTTTCAGGATTGTTAGCATAGATGAGGGCTTGGGTATGAGCGAAATGTCCCATTGTCACCTTGCGAGTCATGGCTCTGTTGATAACTGAGAAAGCCAAGGCTTGTTTATAGCTGTTTTTGAGAAAACCGACATTGCTCCTGAAGGCATCTAAGATTTGTGTTTCCTCTCTTTTGAAAAAAATATCAGTAAACAAATTCTCCATGAGATTGAATTCCTTTGGTGAAGAATTAGATGAAAAAAGGATTTCAATGTCTTCGGCAGTCAATATTTCATGTTTATTCTCAATCAGAGCCTTACCTATTTGACTATTGAACTTTAAAAAATCATTGGAAATAACTGATTTTCGAAGCTTTTTACATAGAAAGGCAATCGACTGGGATCCGCTAAATGCATCCAATACAACTTTTGATTCATCGGGAATATATTGCGTTATCCAATCTCCATGAATATATTTAGCTCCTAAATATTGGGGTTGGGGAAATTTTATATCCATGAAGTCGTATTCTTCAAATAGAGAATAATGGTTGTTTATGATCGGATGACATTTCATGACGCAAAAATAGCATTAATTCTCCAATATTGCAAGTTGGCATATATTTTCCAACACTTTTCAATCCTGAACATCAAAAATCTGCACTGCACCACGAAAAAATAGTTGCACTGCACAATGAAGAAGAGTCAGGTCTCAGGGAAATTTCCCGCAGACCTGACTCGAGGATGGTATGGTGATACTGATGATTATTTGAACCCGGGTTCATTTATGATGTTCCATAAGCGGATGCCGGTAGTCACGCTAAGATCGGTTGCAAAAGCATCAAAGGGGTTTTTCTGGTAGTTCTCTTTATTGAGAATCAAGCGTACGGTGACCTTTTTGTCTTTGGGATTTGGCATCACTGCTATACTGAGGATTTTATTGGTTGGCATTTCCTTGAAAACCTCATAGGGAATTTTATCCCATGTGTCGTAGTCCACTATTTCATAAGAATCTTTGACTATCTTATGAAGGATTTCCTTTTTATGGATAGAGGCGCAGTTGATGGGACGAAAGATAAAGCCATCGAAGGCTAAATCCGGTTTGTCGGTCAGAGGAAGATTCTGGATTGCAATCCAGTCTCCTCCGACTTCCCGGGAGGTCTCCATGATATCAGGGGTCATCACCATGACAAACCAGATAGGCTTATCTTCCTGATCGTTTTTTTCGTCGGCTGTTGCGGCGAAGGCGGTGAGCGATGGTGCTCCGAATAGGAGCATGATGAGCGTTGCCTGCAGGATTCGAAGCCATCGTCCTGCCACTCCATTGAATTTTGTAACCATGATGTTTTGGTTTAAGGTTAAAAACTTTATTTTCCGGAAATGCCGAAGCATCTCCGACTGCAAAATTAGTCATTCCCACCCGGCTGTCAAGGGATTTTAGGGCAGCTGCGGATTTTACGCGGAAAAATATCACGTAAAACAATTGTTATCACCATATTATCACATCAACTTCCCAACGAATTCCCAACACCATTCTCCATTGTCACCATAGCTTTTATAAAGGTCTCATTTCAGTAGCAACCCTTATGACGCATAGCTTTCTGAGATTTACCTGTTGGGAATTCGTTGGGAAATATCAGATATATCCTGTTTATATTCAAAGTTTTGCAGGAATATTTTCCGCAAGAAATCCGCAACTGACCTAAAACCCCTTGACAGCCGGACGGGAATGGCTAACTTTGCAACCGTAACCCTTTTGGAGTTATCACAATTCTTAACCTAAAATCATATAGAAATGAGAAAACTTATCATTGTGTTCTTCGGAATCGCAGCGATTCTTTCTGCCTGCGTATCCTCCTCTACCGACAGGTCAGGTCCGGATTCCGCAAACGCCGTGAAACTCGGCACTGCAAGAGTTGTTGTGGAATTAAATATGATCAGGAATCTTCCGATGGATTCGGAATACTCCCCTATTGTTGACACTGTGTTTAATGGTTACAAGATGTATGGCGTAACAAACTCAGTATTTTCAACTGATCAAGACGGGATAGCCCTCACGGAGCTCACCAGAGATGGCAATCGTTTCTATGGTGATGTCCCTGTGGAATGTATAAGACAGATGGGTGGAATCAGACTATTTGATAGGGACGGGACTCCAGCAGGAGGATTTCAGCTTCCGTTAAGCCAACAGGATTCAACCATCCTCTCATTTTATTATACGGATGATCGAAGCTTAATGATCCCCGAAAGTCATAATTATATGGCGATTACCGGGATAGACCTCAAAATTATACAGGAAATTATCGATGCCGGCTTCCTTTATAATTATCCCAGGGCCTGGGTTTCTGATCGCAGCATATATAGAAATTCATGGCAGGAGGTGAGAAAAATTGAGAATGATTCTTTATGGCCGCTATATCTTGAGAAATCAATCTATCGATGCAAGGTTAGTGATCCATTTGATTTCCGTGGAATGGGGATACCCTCAAGAGCAAAAAAATGGATGATGAATGATTTTAAAATTGCTTTTGCCGCGAGGGAGATTATTCCATACGTTGATTATGCTCAAGAGGCACTTGGAAGGAAAGTTCCTGATCCTCCGATGGAAGCTTATTCATTCCTTGACAGCATAAACTTCACTCCCGATGAATTTCTGTTGACAACAGTCAGCCTGCCGCAAGGTGAACTGTTGAAGGGGATTCTCAAGATTCCGGGGAGCGGGATCGAGGAGATCGGCGAGACTCCGGTTGCCAAGTGGCAGAGGGAGGTGAGGCAGATTCTGGCTCCGGCCATAAAGGAGCCGACGAAGCTCCTGATGGACCTTCTGGCCGGGATGTCTTATGTCCTTCAGATCGACAAAGGGATTCCACTCTCCGAGGAACAGATCAGCAACATCGACAAAGGTTTCACCGACGATATCGGCAAGATCGTGCTCTCCTACAACACCGACCTCGCCCGCCGCGCCCAGGAAAACTGAACCCGGCACCTCCTACGGGGTGTCTGATTCGCTTCCATCTTTTCCTGAAGTAAAAAAAAGCCTCCGGGAAACGCGTTTTCAATGCTTCATCCGTTGGGAAATGGTTGGGAAAAAGATGGCAGATATTGTTGCTAATCACTGATTTGCAAGAATATTTTCTGCAAGAAATCCGCAGCTGTCCTAAAACCCCTTGACAGCCGGACGGGAATGGCTAATTTTGCAACCGCAATCCTTTTGGAGTTATCGCAATTCTTAACCTAAAATCATATAGAAATGAGAAAACTTATCATTGTGTTTTTCGGTATCGCAGCGATTCTCTCTGCCTGCGTATCCTCCTCTACCGACAGTTCAGGTCCGGATTCCACAAACGCCGTGAAACTCGGCACTGCTCGTGTAATCGTTAATTTTGACGTAGTCAGAAATGTTCCACGTGGCGAAACAAATTCTCAAGTCGACGGGGATCCATTGAGAATTATAAATGAGAATGAAGTTTGCGTTGCCACTTCTCCATTGTTCTCCAATAGAGGAGATTCCGGACAAGAGGAGTTGAATGTCATCAAGCTGAATAGAGAAGGCAATCGTTTTTATGGCGAAGTCCCTGTGGAATGTCTTCAGGAGATCGGAATTTTCTGCCTTAAGGAAGAGCGGGGATTCCTTTTCGGAGGGATGCAGATTCCACTGAATCAGAATGATTCGACTATCCTATCAATTCAATTATTTGAAGATGGTCAACTTTATAGCGTTGAGTGTCAGAATTCTCAGGGTCTTTCAGGCTTGGATCTCCGTGTGATTGGAGAGATTTTCACTCAAGGTTTTCTGTATGATCTTCCTCACATGTTGGTTTCAGAAAACCAACAGAAAATGTATGAAGACTCATGGGAGGAAGTCAGAAAGATAGAAATGGATTCCATCCTGCCAAGATATCTTGAAAGCTCAATCTATCGGTGCAAAACGCTTTCTAACGATGAATTCTACTTCCGGGGAATGGGGATTCCCAAGACTGCAGAGAGGTGGGTGATGAATGATCTGAAGATTGCGTTTGCGGTTGACGAGATTCTTCCCTACGTTCATCGGGCGAAGGTGGCTCTCGGCAGAAAAGTAGCCGATCCTCCGATGGAAGCTTATTCCTTCCTCGACAGCATAAACTTCACTCCCGATCTATTTCTGATGACTTCGACAGACCTCCCACAGAGATATATTCTGGAGAGGATTCTCAAGATTCCGGGGAGCGGGATCGAGGAGATCGGTGAGACTCCGGTTGCCAAGTGGCAGAAGGAGTTGAAGCAGATTCTGGCTCCTGCCATCAAGGAACCCACGAAACTGCTGATGGACCTTCTGGCCGGGATGTCTTACGTCCTTCAGATCGACAAAGGAATTCCACTCTCCGAGGAACAGATCAGCAACATCGACAAAGGTTTCACCGACGATATTGGCAAGATCGTGCTCTCCTACAACACCGACCTCGCCCGCCGCGCCCAGGAACACTGAACCGATGTTGCGTTGGGTAATGGACCCTCATATCCGCCGGTAGGCTGCTTTCGCAGCCTACCGGCTAACCATGTCAACAGCCTTCTCCGTAAAGTTTAGCGTAATTCCACAGTAAGCCCCATTGCCGAAACCAACACTGACCTCGGCCGCCGAGCCCAGGGAAACTGATCGCCATCTGGTGTCACCAAAGATTCTGAGGGATTTCAGGAAACTCTCACATGTCTCCACCGCAATTTAATGTTCTCACGACAATATATCGGTTTAATGTCGCGTTTCCACTCTATGAAACCATCTCTTACTTTTGCGAAAGAGGCTTTCAGCCGGTTCAACTCCCTTATTTTCAAATCAGCTCTCCCGGTGCCTGCATTCCGGCTCACCAACGCCCGCACTTTCCGCGGAAAACTTTGCTACACCCATACCACACGCGCCGGACATCGGATCTGCTCCGACTTCGAGATGCGTCTGAGCCTTGATTTCGACCTTCCGACAACAGAGTGGGAAGACGTCATCATCCATGAAATGATACATCTCCAAATAGCGACCAAGGGTATTCGCGACTCTTCCTCCCATGGGCCAGTATTCAGAATGATGATGGAGCAGATCAACCGCAACCACGGACGCCACATCGTCATCTCCTCCAAGAGCACTGAGCAACAGCTTGATCAGGACAAAAGGATCAGAGGCCACTATATCTGTCTCACAAGGTTTAACGACGGACGTCTGGGGGTAGCCCCTGTAGCAAAAAGCAGGATCTTTGAACTCTGGGATGCGTTTGCCGGATGGTCTGAAATCAACAGTGTCAGCTGGATAGGGACCGTTGATCCCTGGTTCAACCGTTTCCCACGGGTGATGAAAACAAAAGTTTATATCTCAACGCGCGAAGAGCTGCTTCCACATCTTAAAGGAGCCATGCGTCTGCAACGCAACGGAGACTCGATCCGCGCCGTAAGAACCCCCGACACTCCCACTTCCCTCCTCCCATAAAAGAATGTCTATATAAAGGGGATCATTTTCCTCATTTCATTGAAAAGTGTAGTTTTGAGGGGTCATTTTTCATTGAAAAATGTAGTTTTGAGGGGTCATTTTTCATTGAAAAGTGTAAAATATTTTGCTAATTCTCTAAATTTCACTATCTTCGCACCATAAATAGCAACATCCTATGCTTAAACGAAAAATTGAAACCTATATATCAAGCCATCTCAACTCAGGCTCAGATAAGATCCTTATTATTGAGGGCGCCCGCCAGATCGGGAAATCTTTTATCATAAGAAAAGTAGGCCAATCATTATTTAAGAATCTTATAGAGATTAACTTTATTGAAGATGATGAGGGTCCACAACTTTTCAAGAGTATCAGGACTCCTGAAGAGTTTTACTTTGCATTGAGCAGTCAGCATGGCCAACACCTGGGGAACTATGATGACACATTAGTCTTTCTTGATGTGATTCAACATTATCCTCAATATCTGACCATGTTGAAGTTTCTCCGGCAGGAGCATAAATTTCGTTTCATTGCCAGTGGAAGTCTATTGGGAGTGAGTCTGCGCACAACCACTTCCATTCCAGTTGGAAGCGTAATACGGAAAGATATGTATCAACTTGACTTCGAAGAATTTCTATTTGCAATGGGTATGGGAGAAGATGTCATAGCCGGCATGCGAATGAAATATGATAAAGGAGAAAGCTTATCTGAGGAACAACACAACTATATGATGTCGATGTTCCATAGATATTTACTGGTTGGTGGCCTGCCGGATGCAGTCAACGAATACATCTCAACTCATAATATCGTAAAAATTCGGGAAATCCAGAATGCAATACAGTCCCTCTACGTAGATGATGCTTCTAAATATGAAAGAGACTTTGGGAAGGCTCTTCAGATTCGCAGAATCTACGAGATGATTCCATCACAGATGGAGAATAAGAAGAAAAGAATTGTAGTTAAGGACATCAAGGATAAGAAAGGAGACCGATATGATAATTATATAGAAGAATTTGAATATCTAATTTCCTCAGGAATTGCCTTAAGTGTCAATGCTATAACCAACCCCAGATATCCCCTGGCCGAATCTGCGAGAAAAAACCTTCTGAAATTGTATTATAATGATGTGGGATTATTAACCTGGCGACTTTATGGTAATCAAATTCAACCGATAATGAATGATGAAAGGAGCATAAATCTGGGTGCCGTGTATGAAAACGTTGTCGCTCAGGAATTGAAAGCACATGGACATAAACTTTTTTATTATGATAATCGCCACAAAGGTGAGGTTGATTTTCTAACCGATAACAACCAACTGATGACTGCAATGCCAATTGAAGTCAAATCAGGGAAAGACTATATGGTGCATAGCGCATTGAGCAGGCTCCTTGATGAGCCGGAATATTGCCTTAACAAAGGCATTGTCCTTTCTAATGAACGAGAAGTTAAAAGAATTGGGAAAGTGTGTTATTTGCCAGTGTACTATGTTATGTTTCTTGAAAGTAATCCGATACCTGATAACATTTATTTCTAAGCAGTTCCCGAACAACGAATCAGGCGGCCATTATGGTCGCCTGATTCGCTATAATATGTCGGATTGACGAGGTTTCAGCTCACACTGCTGCCGGGTCGGACTTCACCTGTTGGCCCGATAACCACCAGACGTCCGTCAGCATCCTGTGCGCTAAGGATCATTCCCTGCGACTCAACACCCTTGAGCTTGCGAGGCGCGAAATTCGCGATGAAGCACACCTCCTTGCCTACAAGGTCTGACGGATCATAGAATTTGGCTATGCCACTGACGATCGTGCGACCTCCCATCCCGTCGTCAATCTTGAACTTCAAAAGCTTGTCGGCTTTCGGCATCTTCTCACACTCCAACACCCTCCCGACGCGGATGTCAAGTTTCTCAAACGTTGGGAAATCAACCTCGGCTTTTACCTCTGCAGGCTTCCAAGCCTCCAGAAGATTCTTCTCTTTGGCATCCTGAAGTTTCCTCACCTGAGCCTCCACCACCGAATCGTCGATCTTTTCAAAGAGGAGTTCCGGCTTGCCGATCTCGATGCCGTCGGCCACGAGATCGAACGTGCCGGCCATGTCCCAACGGAGTTCCTTCATCCTCAGCTGGGAGGCGAGTTTTGCCGCCATGAAGGGAGTGAACGGTTCGAAGACCACGGCAAGGTTGCCGCAGATCTGTAGCGCAAGGTTAAGGATAGTGGCCGTGCGCGCCGGATCAGTCTTTATCAGCTTCCAGGGTTCGGCATCCGCAAGATATTTATTGCCGATTCTGGCAATGTTCATCGCATCCTTAAGGCCCTCGCGAAACTTGAAATTGTCAAGATTATCGCTCAGGGCTGCCACCGACTTCCGGATATCGTCCATCACCTCTCTGTCGCTATCCGTGAGCTCACCGGCTACCGGAACCATTCCGCCGTAATACTTGTGGACCAACACAGTGGCACGGTTCACGAAGTTGCCCAGAATGGCCACCAGCTCATTGTTATTGCGGGCCTGATAGTCTTTCCATGTGAAATTATTATCCTTAGCCTCGGGAGCGTTGGCAGTCAGGACATAGCGGAGGGTGTCCTGTTTCCCGGGGAGTTCACGCAGATATTCATGGAGCCACACTGCCCAGTTGCGCGAGGTGGAGATCTTGTCGTCTTCCAGATTCAGAAACTCGTTGGCCGGGACATTGTCAGGGAGGTTATAGCCTCCATGAGCCATGAGCATGGCGGGGAACACGATGCAATGGAAAACGATATTATCCTTTCCGATGAAATGGAGCATACGGGTTTCCGGATCCTTCCACCATTTCTCCCAATCCTGCGGAGCTGCATCAATCGTGTTGGAAATATAGCCGATGGGAGCGTCAAACCATACGTAGAGCACCTTCCCCTCGGCACCCT
>CAYROR010000048.1:0-20834 GCA_964425935.1 uncultured Sangeribacter sp. | reverse complement strand
ACGGGAGCTCCCATCTTCATCGCGAGATCCATGACCTTGCAGATTTTCTGCGCCATGGTCTCAGAAAGAGAACCGCCGAAGACCGTGAAGTCCTGAGCGAAAATATAGACGAGGCGGCCTTCGACTGCTCCGATGCCGGTCACGACGCCGTCGCCGCGAATATGCTTCTTGACCTGGCCGACGTTCGTGCATCTGTGGGTGACGAACATGTCGAGCTCCTCGAAGCTTCCTTCGTCAAGGAGCTGGGCGATTCGCTCGCGGGCGGTGTATTTCCCTTTTGCATGCTGTTTGTCGATAGCTTTCTCGCCACCGCCGAGACGAGCCTCGGTGCGTTTGTCGATGAGCTCTTGAATCTTCTCTGTCTGTGTGCTCATATATAAGAATGACTTAGATTATGATTTTGAATGGAAAGAGACCGGGATCACTTTGAAGGATCCTCGCAGAGTTCTGTGAGAACGGCTTCTGTCGATTTCGGATGGAGGAAAGCGATGTTGAGGCCGTCGGCGCCTTTTCTGGGAGCCTTGTCGATCACTTTGAGACCTTTTTCTTCCACTTCAGCGAGAGCCTCGGCTACGCCGTCTTCAACGGCAAAAGCGAGATGGTGCATTCCGCCGCGACCCCCGTTCTTCTCGATGAATTTGGCGATTGTGCTTTCGGGAGAGGTGGCTTCGAGAAGCTCGATCTTGGTGTCGCCAACCTTGAAGAATGCGGTTGTCACTTTCTGGTCGGCCACCACTTCCTGCTTGTAGCATTTGAGGCCAAGCACGTTTTCATAGTATTCGATTGCTTTTGCGAGATCAGGCACTGCAATGCCGATGTGCTCGATGTGAGAAATTTTCATATTCTGTGAAATTAATAGGTTTTGTTGTTTTAATCTGTTCTCCGAGTCGTGGAAACTACCACGGCAATTCAGTGCAAAAGTAGCAATTATTCCTTACTTGGTCAAAAAATATTTGAGAAATATTTAAAATTAGCTGTTGGATTAAATAATAATGGGGTATTTTCATGGTAGTTTGCGAAAAAATCACGATATTTGCAAAAAATTTTAACAGGCGTTCCTTTCCCGGAATGAACCGGGGATGGAAAAAACGGAGATGAAAGACGTTTCCCTTCAGCGGCAACGTTTCAGATCCTTTGCCTACGATTCAGAAAGAATATGAAGATAACACCTAAGGGCCTTGCGGCTCTCACGGGAGGGATAGTTGAAGGAGATGAAAACGTCAGCCTGACTGGGTTTGCCAAAATTGAGGAGGCCCGTCCGGGCGATCTGACGTTTATTGCCAATCCAAAATACGCACATTATATTCACACCACGAAGGCCGGGGCCGTGCTCGTGGGGAAAGATTTTGATCCTGAGGGGCCTGTGGATGTGACACTCATCCGTGTCAACGACCCTTATTCCACACTCGCTGAGCTCCTCCGTTATGTGGAGAGCCAGAAGCCTGCTCCTGTCGGAATCGAGTCCCCATCCTATATTTCCGAGGGGGTGGAAATCCCGGAAAATGCTTATATCGGTGCTTTTGCCTATATAGGAAAGGGGGTGATTCTTGGAAAGAATGTCAAGATCTATCCGCAGGCATATCTTGGAGACGGCGTGACGATTGGCGATGATTGTGTGATCCGGGCTGGAGTCAAGATTTATGAAGGGTGCCGAATCGGGTCAAGGTGTATCATCCACTCCGGCGCTGTAATTGGTGCCGATGGTTTCGGTTTCGCTCCTAATAACGGAAAATTTGAGAAGATTCCACAGACCGGCATAGTGGTTATTGAGGATGATGTTGAGATCGGGGCGAACACCACGGTGGATCGTGCCACATTCGGAGAGACGGTTGTCGGATGCGGAACAAAGCTTGATAACCTTATCCAGGTGGCTCACAACGTCAGGATAGGGGAGAACAACGTGTTTGCAGCGCAGACCGGAATCGCCGGTTCAACACAGATCGGCAACGGAAACATGATCGGCGGGCAATGTGGATTTGCCGGCCATATCAAGGTTGGCGACTTCAATGAGATCGGAGCCCAATCCGGAATCCCCAAGAGTGTCGGAAATGGCAACAGGCTCATCGGCTATCCAGCAGTAGAGTTCCGTCAGTTTGCAAAAAATCAGGTCTACATCAATAAGCTGGGTTCTCTATTCGAGAAACTCGCCCGTTGATTTACGAAAGCGTGTCTTCAGAAGAGAGATCGAGCGCTTTCAAGCATAAATGAAAATAAAACGAAAAAACGATAGAAATGAAACAAGTCACACTGAGCGCTCCTTTTTCCCTAAGCGGAAAGGGACTGCATTCCGGTCTTGAAATAACCGCTACATTCCTTCCTGCACCAGTGAATCATGGTTATAAGTTCAGGAGAGTGGATCTTGAGGATCGTCCTGAAATCGATGCCCTTGCTGAAAATGTGGTTGAGACCACACGGGGAACCGTGCTTGGTAAGAAGGATGTGCGTGTCAGCACAGTCGAGCATGCTCTTGCAGCGCTTTATGCTTCGGGCATTGACAACTGTCTGATTGAAGTTGATGGCCCGGAGTTGCCAATTCTTGACGGAAGCGCTGAGCCTTACGTGAAATTCATTGAGGAAGTGGGTCTCACGGAGCAGGATGCCGACAAAGACTTCTATATAATAAAGGAGAAGATGCGTCTGAAGGATGATGCCACCGGTTCGGTGGTGACAATTTATCCTGACGATCATTTCAGTGTGGAGGTGATGGTTGAATATAATTCCAAGGTCCTTCCCAATCAGTTTGCCATGCTCGATGATCTGACAGAATTCCGTCAGGAGGTTGCGAGCGCGCGCACTTTCGTTTTCGTAAGGGAGATCGAGGCGCTCCTTCAGCACGGCCTGATCAAGGGTGGAGATCTGGAGAATGCTATCGTCATTTATGACGAGGCTGTATCGCAAGATCGTATTGATGAGATCTGCGACCTTGTCGGGGTTGAACACATGCATCTTTCGCAGCTCGGATATATCAATCCCACTCCTTTGAAATGGGATAATGAGCCGGCACGCCATAAGCTCATGGACGTGATAGGAGACCTCGCACTTGTAGGCCGTCCTCTGAAGGGACGTGTTGTTGCCGTGCGTCCGGGCCACACCATAAATAATAAATTTGCGAAAATCATCCGTAAGGAGGTTCGCCACACAGAGGTTCAGTCTCCTTATTATAATCCCAACGATCAGCCTGTCATCGATGTCAACGGGATTCGCAAGCTCCTTCCCCATAGATATCCGTTCCTTCTTATCGACAAGGTGATAGATATCGATAAGAAGCATTGTGTGGCAGTTAAGAATGTAACGGTCAATGAGCCGTTCTTCACGGGTCATTTCCCGCAGGAACCCGTGATGCCCGGCGTGCTTCAGGTTGAGGCCATGGCTCAGGCCGCAGGTGTTCTCGTGCTCAACTATCTTGAGGAACCGGAGAAATACAGCACCTACTTCCTGAAGATAGACAATGTTAAGTTCCGTCAGAAGGTTGTTCCCGGCAACACCCTGCTTCTGAACGTCAGCCTGATGACTGAAATAAGAAGAGGTTGCGCTGTCGTGAAAGGATATGCTTTTGTTGGAGAGAAGGTTGTCTGCGAGGCGGAATTCATGGCTCAGATAGTAAAGAACAAATAATAGCTACACGCTCATTAAAAGTCATATCATGAACAATTTATTCTATGTCCATCCTGACGCTAAGATTGGAAATAACGTCAGGATAGGCAATTTCACCAACATCTATGAGGATGTAGAGATCGGAGATAACTGTGAGATCCACGGAAATGTCACAATTTATCCTGGAGCGCGCATCGGGTCAGGAGTAAAGATTTTCCCCGGCGCGGTGGTTTCTGCGATTCCGCAGGATCTGAAGTTTAAGGGTGAAACCACCTACGCCTATATTGGCGACGGGACGACTCTGAGGGAATGTGTCACAGTGCATCGAGGCACTGCTTCCAAGGGTAAGACAGTGGTCGGAAAGAATTGCCTTATAATGGCTTACAATCATGTGGCACATGATTGTGTCTTGGGAGACCATATCATAATGTCGAATGCCTGTCAGCTTGCAGGAGAGGTGAGAATTGATGATTATGCTGTGATAGGAGGTGGAAGTTTGGTTCACCAGTTCTGTCATCTTGGTCGTAACATCATGGTGCAGGGAGGAGCTCTTGTCAATAAGGATATTCCCCCCTATGTCAAGGCGGCAAGAGAACCGATATCATACGTCGGACTCAATTCTATCGGATTGCATAGAAACGGATTTTCCCAGGAGGATATCCAGTGTATAGGGGAGATCTATAGAGTGCTATATCTCAGCGATCTCAACGTGACAAATGCCGTCAATCTCATACGCCAGACCCTTCCGGAGACTTCTTATCGCGAGGAGATCATTAATTTCGTTATAAATTCGGAAAGAGGGGTCATCAGATCAGCCATCTGATCCCGTCTTCCAAATAAGCCATAAAAATAAAGGACTGCCGACCGGTAGCCCTTTATTTTTATGGCTTGTGATTCAAGATTATCAGATTTTCCTTACTGACTGCCGGGGTTTCGACCGACTTCAAGAATTTCTTATCTGAGAATAAAGCCAGCTGATTTCCTGTGGCCAGAGTGAATCATCGGGTGTTTCCAGAATCAATGGTATGCCATCGAATCTCGGATCATTGACAAGCCTGATGAAGAAGTCTTCTCCAAGAGTGCCTGTCCCGATGCTGGCATGACGGTCAATTCTTGAACCGAGCTCACGTTTATCGTCGTTCAGATGCATCCCTTTTAGTTTATCAAATCCTATGATATCATCAAAGAGTTGCCAGGTTTCATCATATCCTTTTTCGGTGGCCAGATCAAAGCCTGCTGAATAGGCATGACAGGTGTCGATGCAGACTCCGATCCTCGATTGATCTTCAATCTTTGATATGATTCTCTGGAGCTGTTCGAAGGTGTGGCCGAGGTTTGTTCCCTGACCTGCCACATTCTCCAATACTGCCGTCACTCCTGAAGTCTTTTCAAGAGTGATGTTGACTGATTCGGCAATCCGGTCGAGACCTTCATTTTCAGAGATTTTTCCCAGATGGCTTCCGGGGTGGAAATTAAGCATCGTGAGTCCGAGTTGCTCACAACGTTTCATTTCGTCGAGAAATGATTTTCTCGACATTTCAAGTTTCTCAGCATCAGGAGAGCCTAAGTTGATAAGAAAATTGTCATGAGGAAGAATCACTTCCGGAGTGAATCCAAACGTCTTGCAATTATCTTTGAATTTTTCAGCCTCTTCAGGCGTGATTTTCTTTGAAACCCACCGTGAACTGCTTCCGGTGAAGAGAGCGAAGGCCTTCGCTCCTATGGCATTCGCTTCTACAGGAGCATTGGAGACTCCACCTGCCACACTCACGTGAGCACCTATATACTTCATGAAAGAATAGATTTAAACAATAAAATAGCACAAGTCCGAAAGACCTTCTCAGATAATTATGCATCGGAAAAGTAAACCCCCGGAATCGTAGACAAAAGTAGGAATTATTTTTTAATTTTTCAAAAAAATATTCTATCTTTGAGACTTATTTCCCAAAGTTCATAACCGCTGCTTTTGAAAGCAACGATACTACCCATATTTAATGGAAATCTCAAAAACAAAGACAGCGCTTTACGCCACTCTTCATAATAAAAAAATGCGAACCAGGCATGGACTTTTCCTTGCGGAGGGGGAGAAGTGTGTGCTCGATATGCTCGGTGCATTCGAAGTTGAGTCTCTTATAGCTGATCCTGAATGGCTCAAGGAGAAGAGATCGATTCTTGAAAGATATGCTTCCGTTACCGTCACTGCAGAGCCTCCGGTGATGAGGAAAATATCCACTCTGGTCAGTTTGCCTCCATTAATTGCGGTTTTCAGGCAGCCGGAGCTTATAAAGGTTGATCCTCTTGATCCGAATTCCCTTCATCTGATGCTTGACGGCATTCAGGACCCTGGAAATCTCGGGACAATAATACGCACTGCCGATTGGTTCGGTTTCCACACAATCTATGCCTCCCGCGACACTGCAGACGTTTTCAATCCAAAGACAGTTCAGGCCGCCATGGGGTCACTGAAAAGGGTAAGGGTGATATATGTGAATCTTCCTGAGCTTATCAGAAACAGTAAGATCGGGCGTGTTTTCGGGCTTATGCTTGAAGGGAAGGATATGTTTGGAATCGGATCTCCCGCTTCGGGTGCGATAGTAATGGGAAATGAGGGCAACGGACTTTCTCCAGAAATGAGGGAATTGGTCACGGATCCTCTTCTTATCCCTCCATACGATCCGGTTGAGCATGGAGAGTCGCTTAATGTCGGGATAGCCACAGGAATAACGTTGGCTTGGGTGAGGAAAAAATAATAATAAAAAACACAATGGCAAACAAAACGAAAAGTGTATATTTCTGTCAGGCTTGTGGCTATGAATCACCGAAATGGCTTGGTCACTGTCCTGCTTGTGGAGAGTGGAACACATTTGCCGAGGAGAAGGTGAGCGTAGCCAAGAAGGGGAAAGACAATAGTCGGCAACGCGGCCAGACGGCGGTGCCACTGTCAGAGATAAAACCTCTTGACGAACCGCGTATCCACATGCCTTCCGAAGAGCTTAACAGAGTTCTCGGCGGAGGGTTGGTGGCCGGGAGTCTCACTCTCATTGGTGGTGAACCAGGAATCGGAAAATCCACTCTTCTTCTCCAGAATATTCTCTCCATACGCAATAAGCGAATCCTATATGTCTCGGGCGAGGAGAGTGCATCGCAGTTGAAACTCCGCGCAGACCGACTTGGCAAGGTTGCCGACAATACTTTGATTCTGTGTGAGACGCGTCTGGACAACATCTTCACCCAGATAGAGAATGTGAAGCCACAGATAGTCATAGTGGATTCCATACAGACAATTGCTTCAGACGATGTGGAGTCTGCATCGGGTAGTGTCAGTCAGGTGAGGGAGTGTGCGGCTGCGTTGCTCCGTTATGCCAAGGAGAGCGGGGTCCCTGTGATCCTCGTCGGCCATATCAATAAGGATGGTGCGATAGCGGGGCCAAAAGTTCTTGAACATATTGTCGACACAGTGCTCCAGTTTGAGGGAGACCGGCAGTATCTCTACCGGATTCTTCGCTCTATAAAAAACCGGTTCGGGTCTACTTCTGAGATCGGGATTTATGAGATGGTTGAAAAAGGACTTAAAGAAGTGAAGAATCCTTCGGAGATGCTTCTGTCGGAAAATAGGGATGAGGAGATGAGCGGTATTGCCATAGGAGTTACGGTGGAGGGTATCCGACCGTTTATGGTCGAGGTCCAGGCCCTGGTTTCGAGTGCGGCCTACGGAACTCCACAACGGTCTGTCACCGGCTTCGACCAGAGACGACTTAATATGTTGCTTGCCGTTCTGGAAAAACGGGCGAGGTTCAAGCTTGGTCAGAAAGACGTTTTCCTGAATATGGCAGGAGGATTGAAAGTGGCAGATCCTGCTATTGATCTGGCGGTTGTTGCCGCGATCATGTCAAGCAATTTCGATGTGTCGGTTTCCAGAAAGACAGCTTTCGCAGGGGAAGTGGGCCTTTCGGGAGAAATCAGGACTGTGACCAGGATCGAGCAGAGGGTGTCGGAAGCCCAGAAGCTTGGATTTGAATGCATAGTCATTCCCAAGGGGAATCTGAAGGGAGTGAAAGATAAATTCTCGATAAAGATCGTTGAGGTCGGAAAGATGGAGGAACTTCTCAGATTCCTGTTTGAATGAAGAGGGAGATTCCTGAGTTTATAATATAAGAAGAAATGCCGGGACAAAGCCAACTGAAAGGTTTTGTCCCGGCATTTTTCAGGGATTTCCGTTTTGCAGGATGCATGATTTATTCTGCAGAAACGGGATGATACTGCACGAAAGCCTCCATAGCCTCGTAGGATGCGAGACCGAGATCCTCATATAGTTTTGCAGTGGCCCGGTTACGCTCTTCAGCGCGCTGCCAGAAAAGACGGTTGTCACTTCCGAGGAAGGGTGCGTTTTCCATCTGCGACTGGTGTTTGAGGATTGAGTTGCGCTTGAAGAGAAGCTCTTCGGGAGAAATGGGAACAGCCATTTCGATATGGTCAATCTCCCATTCAGCCCATGCACCGCGATACATCCATACGCGGCAGTCTTTCATCCAGGGCTCATCCTTAAGCTCATCGATGGCTGCAAGCACTGCGTCAGTGCAGACACGATGGGTTCCGTGGGGATCGGCAAGGTCGCCCGCAACAAAGATCTGCTGAGGTTTAACCTTTTCAATGAGATCTTTCACAATGTTGATGTCTTTCTCCGAGAGGTTTCCTTTTTCGATAGTTCCTGTCTCGTAGAAGGGGAGGTTGAGGAAGTGGATATTCTCCGGCTTCACACCGATATAGTGGCATGCTGTCTTGGCCTCGCATCTTCTGATCATTGTCTTCAGGAGACGGATGTCGGCAGAATCGATTCCTCCGGCAACTTTCTTTGAAAGGAAGTCGGCGATGTCAGCGCTCTTCTGGTTATATTTTTCAGTGTTGATTCCGAATTCATCTTTGATTGTGTCCATCAGCATCACGTAGCGATACATATCCTCATCAGCCACTGCGATGTTTCCTGAAGTCTCGTAGGCCACGTGAACGTCATGATGCTGGTCAACCAGCCTCTTGAAAGTTCCTCCCATCGAGATGACGTCGTCATCGGGATGCGGGCTGAAGATTATCACGCGCTTGGGATATGGATTTGCACGCTCCGGACGGTTGCTGTCGTCGGCATTGGGTTTGCCGCCGGGCCAGCCGGTGATTGTGTGCTGAAGGTCGTTGAAAATCTTGATGTTCGTATTGTAGGCGGAACCATAGAGGGCAAGGAGTTCACCAAGACCATAGTCGTTGTAGTCTTTGTCGGTCAGCTTCAGGATCGGTTTGCCAGTCTGGTTGCAGAGCCAAACGATTGCGCGGCGGATGAGTTTGTTGTTCCATTCGCAAGAAGTGACCTTCCAAGGCTGGCTGATTCTCGTGAGCTCCTCAGCGGCAGAAAGATCCACAACCACTTTTGAATGAGCGTGAGTCTGAAGCCATGAGGCCGGAACATTGGTATCCGGTTTCTCTTCCACGGTCTTCTTGATGATGCCTGCTTTGTTTTCGCCCCATGCCATGCAGATGACTCTCTTGCTTGCGAGAATATTCGCGAGGCCGAGAGTGATGGCAGTCTTGGGAGCGTTATCGCATTTATAGTCGGAAGCGACGTTCTGACGCTCCTGACTTCCGAGAAGAACGAGACGGCACAGGCTGGTGGGAGCAGATCCTGGTTCGTTGAACGCAAGCGAGCCGGATGCGCCTATCTGACAGAGTGTGAGATCAATGCCTCCCTCTTCAGAGATTGCCACTTCGTAGGCTTTGCAATATTCATACATGCTTTCCTTCGTCACGGCAGGATCAATTGAACGCACGTTTTCAGGACGCACATCGATATGATTGAGGAAAGTTTCTTTCAGGCGGCGGAATGTGCTCGGACCTTCGGGAGAAAGAGGGAAAAATTCGCTGATGTTGAAAATCACGACATCCTTGAATGAAATCTCTCCTTTCTTATAGCGTTCGATCAATTCGGCATACATCGGAAGTGTGCCGGCACCGGCGCCGAGAGCGAGGACGCATTTTCCACGTTTTTCGATTGACCGCTTAACAATGCGCACTACTTCATCCGCAAGGAATTCGCTTCCGGATTCCACGGTCTCGAAGATAAATGTGCGAACGTTTTCCTCTCTTGTCAGCGAAGCCAGCTCGAGATCTGTCTCTGGGTGATAATACCTTTTGGGTATACGGTTCAGTTTGATAAGTGAACTCAGGTTCGTTTTCATGATAGATAAAATTTTTACAAAAATACTAAATATATCTTATCCGGCCATCCTCTTGCTGAAAAATTTTCAATAAAATTTATCGTTATCCCGATTCTTGATTGAAAAAGTCGAAATAATGGTCTGAAAAGGCTGACGATTGAAAATTTTTAGTTAAATTTGCGGAAAATGAACCAGACCTGATCCTTTAATTAAGGAGTAAGGCCAAAGAGGATAAACATAAAAAATTATTCAGGCGTATGAGATTGATAATTGAACCGAACTACGAGAAGGTTTCGGAATGGGCTGCCGAATATGTGGCGTCCGCAATCAGAGAGGCTAATCCCACTCCCGAAAAACCGTTTGTGCTGGGTTGCCCCACCGGCAGCTCGCCGCTCGGAATGTATAAAGCCCTTATCAGAATGAACAAGGAGGGCAAGGTGTCTTTCCGAAATGTGGTGACTTTCAACATGGATGAATATGTTGGTATCCCTCATGACCACGAGCAGAGCTATCATTATTTCATGTGGCACAATTTCTTCAGCCATATTGACATCCTGCCCGAGAACGTGAATATTCTTGACGGCAATGCTGAAGATCTCATGGCAGAGTGCGCCCGTTTCGAGGAGAAGATCAAGAAATATGGAGGCATCGACCTTTTCCTCGGCGGAGTTGGCGCTGACGGACACATCGCTTTCAATGAGCCGGGATCTTCCCTCACATCGCGCACTCGGATCAAAACCTTGACCACCGATACTATTATCGCTAACTCCCGCTTCTTCGACAATAATGTCGATCTTGTTCCGAAAACGGCTCTGACCGTTGGTGTCGGCACCATTATGGACGCGAAGAGTGTTCTGCTCATCGTTAACGGCCATAATAAAGCCCGCGCCCTTCATCATGGAGTTGAGGCAGGAATCTCCCAGATGTGGACAATCTCTGCCCTTCAGATGCATCCGAAGGCTCTCATCGTGGCTGATGATGCCGCTTGTGGTGACTTGAAGGTTTCCACATATCGTTATTTCAAGGATATCGAAGCTAAGAATCTTTGAATAAACATATAAGGATCCGGCGGATGTGATTGTTAAGTCATATCCGCCGGATCTTTATTTATTGATTTTCCTTTTTGTGTGGGTAAGATTGAGGCTCCTCTGAACATTGTGGGATTTGACGTTGTTATACAAACATTAATCTTTATTAAGAAATTCATTGATTCCAGATGAACGTAGCAGTTAATAAAATCAAGCAGAGCTTAAATCCCTGTAAAGGCGCATTGTCAGGACTGGCACTTGCCGCAACCATTTTCTGTCCTCTTGTCCGCGCAGAAAATATTGATTCACTCGCGGCTGTGAGTCCGCGGAAGGCACAGATCGCATCGATGATTGAAAGCACCCACATAATTTCTGAAGGGGGAGGGAAAGTGAATCAGGATTCTATCGCGCGGCTGCTCGGACAGTTCTATTTCGACCAATACCGTCATTTCCAGGATCCCCGGGCTCCATACTTCATGTTTCTGACCAAGGACAGGAATCTGGCAATGGGTGTGGGAGGTCTCATCCGCATGAGAGGATATTTTGATTGGGATGGCTCGATGGGGCAGAGTGGTTTCGCTCCTTATCTCATACCAGTGCAGAAGAATCCCACGGAGATGAAAAAATTGTGGTCTACACCCGCCGGCACCGGTCTGTTCATGACAGTGATCGGATCCAACTCCTGGGCAGGAGATTTCATCGGGTTCATTCAGGCTGATTTTTCCGGATATGACAATCGAGGCTTCAAGCTGAAGAAAGCATATCTTCAAAACAAGCACTGGACAGTGGGATATGCCACCACAACATTTGAAGACACTGCTGCCGAACCTCCTACGGTCGATGGTTCGGGATCCAATGGAGTCAATAAGCGGACAAATGTCCTGATGAGATATACCAATACTTTCCGCGACAGATGGACTGTGGCCGGATCTTTTGAATTTCCGTCGTCGTCGATTGCAGACAATGGAACAGACACGAAGGCATGTGCCGATTATGTTCCCGATATCGCCGCCATGGCGCAGTATCAGTGGGATGAAGGCGATAGCCATGTCAGGATTTCCGGACTCGGACGAGTATTGACCTACAGAGACATGCTCACATCAACCAATCATAATATTTTCGGCTGGGGCCTTCAGCTCTCTTCGGTGATTAAGGTGGCTCCTCCGTTTAATCTTTTCGGAATAGTTTCCTATGGTCGCGGACATGCATCCTATACTGCTGATCTCGGAATCTCAAGTTTCGATCTTGTGACGCGCCCGGGGCAGCCAGGAGTGCTCTATGCGCCTAATGCCGCGGGATATGTGGCAGGTGCCCAATACTATTTCAGCAAGAAGGTGTTCACTAACCTCGCTCTTTCGGAACAGCGCTACTACCCTAAGTATAATCCTGACGATACACAATATAAATACGGACTCTACGGAGCATGGAATGTGTTCTGGAACATCACTCCCCGTTTTGAAGTGGCCGGGGAACTCCTTCTTGGGAAAAGGAAGGATTTCAATGGCGAGCAGGGCACCGCAAAACGCTTCACCGCGATGTTCATGTTCAGTTTCTGATGAACATAATCCCTTCAAAAAAAATCACTCCGGCCGAAACCGGAGTGATTTTTTATTTGAAGGGATTATGGGAATTATTACATCATGCCGCTCATGCCGCCCATTCCGGGAGCACCCATGGCGGGAGCCGGATTCTCCTCTTTCTTGTCGGCGATCACACACTCGGTGGTGAGGAACATTCCGGCAATTGAAGCTGCGTTCTCGAGAGCCACACGTGTAACCTTTGCAGGATCGATAACGCCAGTTTCGAAGAAGTTTTCAAATGTATCGGTGCGGGCGTTGTAGCCGAAATCACCCTTTCCTTCTTTCACCTTCTGGACAATCACAGCACCCTCAACACCTGCGTTAGCAACAATCTGGCGGAGGGGTTCTTCGATAGCCCTGCGGATGATGGCGATACCGGTGTTCTCATCGTCGTTATCACCCTTGAGCTCGTCAAGAAGCGGGAGGCAACGGATGTAGGCGGTGCCGCCACCGGGAACGATGCCTTCTGCAATGGCAGCACGTGTTGCTGACAGGGCATCGTCAACGCGGTCTTTCTTTTCCTTCATCTCAACCTCAGAGGGAGCTCCGATATAAAGGACTGCTACGCCGCCTGCGAGTTTGGCGAGGCGTTCCTGGAGTTTCTCCTTGTCGTAGGTGGATGTGGTAGTTTCGATCTGAGCCTTGATCTGGTTAACCCTTGCTGCGATATCGGTCTTTGAACCGGCACCGTTAACGATGATTGTGTTGTCTTTGTTCACAGTCACCTTCTCAGCAGAACCAAGATCCTGAACAGTTGCCTGTGCAAGCTGCATGCCTTTGACCTCGCTGATCACGGTTCCACCAGTGAGGATTGCGATGTCTTCAAGCATCTCTTTTCTGCGGTCGCCGAAGCCCGGAGCCTTGACAGCGCAAATCTTGAGGGAGCCACGGAGACGGTTCACAACCAAAGTGGCAAGCGCCTCATTGTCTACATCCTCTGCAATGATAAGGAGGGGACGTCCGCTCTGTGCCACAGCTTCAAGAACAGGAAGAAGTTCCTTAAGGTTCGAGATCTTCTTGTCATAAAGAAGGATGTAGGGAGCATCCATCTCACACTCCATCTTTTCGCTGTTGGTCACGAAATAGGGTGAGATGTAGCCACGGTCGAACTGCATGCCTTCCACAACGTCAACAGTGGTTTCGGTGCCTTTGGCCTCTTCGACGGTGATGACACCCTCTTTCTTAACTTTCTCCATTGCTTCAGCAATGAGGCGTCCGATCTCCTCGTCGTTGTTTGCAGAAACGCGAGCGATATTTTCGATCTTGTTGATATCGTCGCCCACTTCCTGGCTCTGAGCCTTGATGCCCTCGACAACTGCAGAAACAGCCTTGTCAATACCGCGCTTAAGGTCCATCGGATTGGCGCCTGCAGCAACGTTCTTCAGCCCGACATTGACGATTGCCTGCGCAAGAACGGTTGCGGTGGTTGTTCCGTCGCCGGCCTGATCACCGGTCTTGGATGCAACCTCCTTCACAAGCTGCGCACCCATGTTCTGGAACGGGTCTTCAAGTTCAATTTCACGGGCTACCGTCACACCATCCTTTGTGATGTGGGGTGCACCGAATTTCTTTTCGATGATCACATTGCGTCCTTTAGGACCGAGAGTGACCTTCACTGCGTCGGCGAGAGCGTCGACGCCATTCTTAAGCTCTTCACGAGCCTTGATATTGAATTTTATCTCTTTTGCCATGATTAAAAGCTAACTTTTTCTTTTTTAATTCCTTTAGATTTCAGATTACGGATTGCTGAAGGTTCAGCCAAGGATTGCAAGCACGTCGCTCTGACGCATCATGATATATTTGGTTCCTTCAAATTCGATCTCTGTGCCGGCATATTTGCCATAGAGAACTTCGTCGCCCACTTTGAGCACCATTTCTTCATCTTTTGTGCCGTTGCCGACTGCAAGAACTTTGCCACGCAAAGGTTTCTCCTTTGCTGAATCCGGAATGATGATGCCACCCATGGTGACTTCTTCGGCTGCTGTGGGCTCGATAAGAACCCTGTCTGCCAATGGTCTGATATTCATAGTTTGGTGTCTTTAAAAAAGGTTATATTAAATTTCTATTGGTTTTTGATTTCAAATTCTGTGCCAAAAAAACGTTGAACCATCGTTGAACTCTTTTTCGTTCTCCTCCGATTCTAATATAGAAACATCCCGTGCGGGAGGAATGTTTGAAATTTTATATGGATTTAACCATTCAGGCCTGAAGTGTTAAGCGGATTTTATTTCTTTTCAAGTATATATGTCTTTTCCGGATCTGCCGGTCAGCAGAGCGGCACTTTTCCCAACTTAAACACCTTCCGGAGGCTGCCCGAGGCGGAGTGCTGTCGGAGCTTTGACAGAATTGGCAATTCCGTCTATGTTGACGAATGTCGCGCCAGCCAGGAGCAAAAGGATTCCAATAAAGTAAAATAAATCCGTGATGCTCACTTTCCGCCGATGTGTGCAGAATGCTAATAAATATTAAAAGCGAGAAATTTATATGATTATATGATAATTAGGTGAAAAATTATTGCTAAATTTGCAGTGTTGAAACTAACCGGTCTTCCGGATTATCCGGTGAATGGATCATTATAATTTAAACATCATGAAAAAAGTCTTCATATTATCCGTTATTTCAGTTTTAATGGCATCTTCGGCAGTTGCACAGGTTCCTTCACAGGATTCACCTGTCGGCGTGAAGACATTGAAGATTCATCAGATGGCGCATAAGCAGCAGCTCGCTAATGCGAAAATGAGAATGGATAAAAGTGTATTGAAGGATTTTGTGAAGACAGATGTAGACCGTCGTGAGGCGGAGGCTCTCGTCGGGAAATCCCTTTCACCTGAATCAACCGCCATGTTGGGAGATCTCCTGAAGGAGGCACGCAAGCATATCGGTAAGCGATATCGTTCGGGAGCAAAAGGCCCTTCAGCATTTGATTGTTCCGGATTTTCCAGTTATGTATATCGTCAGTTCGGATATGAACTGAGTTCATCGTCAAGTGCGCAGTTCCTGCAGGGTGAAGAGGTGAGTCGTGAGGAGCTCCGCGAGGGAGATCTGGTTTTTTTCACAGGACGTAACCGCAGGGGAGGAGTAGGACATGTCGGCATAGTTGTCAGCGCCGACAATGAAAAAGGGACTTTCAAATTCATCCATGCGAGCACAAGCGGAGGAATCAAGATTGATGGCTGCGACGGCTATTATGCTCCCCGCTACCTTGGTGCGCGAAGAGTGATCACCGAATAAAAAATATAATGAAAAAACAAAAATTTATTCTGGCCACATTGTCTTTGGCCGCTGTGCTTGGAGCATACGCGGAAAAAAACGATGAAGGCCGTGCTTCCGCCAACCGATATGAGCTGGCGGAACGCTTTTCCGGTGGAAAACTAAACAATATGTTGTTTTCCACTACAGTGGATCCCCATTGGTTTAAATCTGGCGACAAGTTCTGGTATTCTTATAAGACCGGCGAGGGCACCCGTTGGTATGTGGTTGATCCGTCAGCCCGTAAGAAAACTCCTTTGTTCGACCATGATAAACTGGCTGCCCAGCTGACTGAGATCGTTAAGGATCCATTTATCGCTGCTTCTCTGCCGATAAGAAACCTTGAAGTTGACGACGATGGTCACACCTTCACGTTTGAGGTGGTTTCATCGCAGGATGCCAAGCCCAAGAAAGTGGAGCCTGCTGATACCGTGGGAGGCAAGAAAAGCAAGCCTGCAAAGAAAAAGAAGGGTAAGGAAGTGTTCTATTTCTCATACGATATGAACACCGGCAAGCTAACTCACCTCAAGGACAAAGAGGAGGAGACCAAGCAACTCTGGTGGGCATCGGTTTCTCCGGATGGCCAGACTGTTGTTTATGCCAAGGATCTAAATCTCTATCGCATGAGCCGTGAGGATTATGAGAAACTTAAGAAAGATGAGAATGACTCCACTGTTGTCGATATTCAGATCACGACTGATGGCGTTAAAGACTTCGGCTATGGCCAGAACTACAGTTACCTCAACACTGACACAATCTGCAATGGCAAGCGTAATGCCGTTTATGGTGTGTGGTCGCCAGATTCACGCCATTTTGCGACAACCGTGACGGATAAGAGGAAAGTGAAGGATCTATGGGTCATCAATTCACTGGCAGAACCACGTCCTACGCTTGAAACCTACAAATATCAGATGCCCGGCGAGTCAGACGCTCCTGAAGAGCATTTCTACGTGTTTGACATGAATGACAATTCTCGGAAGGAGGTCAATACTTCGAAATTCAAGGACCAGACTCTTTCCATTGCGTCGCGTCCTCGTCTCCAGAAGCAGCGTCAGATGTATGATCAGCCTCGTGTATGGCTTGGGGACGACAACCGCATGTTTGTGACCCGTTCAAGCCGGGATCTTCACAGAATCGACATCTGTTCCTATACTATCGGTCAGGACACTCTGGTTCCTTTGATTGAGGAAAGGATGAACACATATCAGGAAGTCAGGCCTCTTGCTGCCATCAACAATGGGAAAGAGCTTGTTCAGTGGAGCGAACGTGACGGTTGGGCTCATCTCTATCTCTATGATGACAAGGGAAATATGAAGAAGCGCCTCACGGAGGGCCCTTGGCATGTTCATAATATCATCAAGGTGGATGAGCCTTCACGAAAGGTTTATTTCACAGCCATGGGTCGTGAAAAAGGGGAGAACCCTTACTATCAGCATCTGTATTCCGTTAGCCTTGACGGAGGTCCGGTAAAGATGCTTGACAACGTGGATTTCTTCCATTCTCCTGTGATGGACGACAATGCCCGCTTCTTTGTGGATAATTTCTCACGTGTGGATACTATTCCAGAGACAGTGTTGCGTGATAATCTTGGCAATAAGGTTATGAATCTTGAGAAGTCTGACTTCTCGCAGCTTCTTGCAAATGGATATAAATTCCCGGAGACGTTCGTTGTCAAGGCTGCTGATGGCGTGACAGATCTTTATGGTGTGATGTATAAGCCCTTCGATTTTGATCCTGAGAAGAGCTATCCTATAATTGACTATGTTTATCCCGGTCCGCAGGTTGAGGCTACGAACTATCCCTTCACCCGTATGAGCGTCAGGACCGACCGTCTGGCACAGGGTGGATTCATAGTTGTCACTGTCGGTAACCGTGGAGGACATCCCAACCGTTCCAAGTGGTATCATAACTATGGCTACGGCAATCTTCGCGACTATGGTCTGGCCGATCAAAAGGCAGCTATCGAACAGCTTGCTTCGCGTCATAAATATATTGATATCAATCGCGTAGGAATCCATGGTCATTCAGGTGGCGGTTTCATGTCGACGGCTGCTATGCTTCAGTATCCCGATTTCTTTAAAGTGGCTGTTTCCGCGGCAGGTAACCATGACAATAGAATCTACAACCGCTGGTGGAGCGAAACCCACCATGGTGTCAAGGAGGTCGTATCCGAGAAGGGAGACACAACATTCGTTTATCATATCAAAACCAATCCTGAAATCGCACGCAACCTTAAGGGCCACCTGATGCTGGTTCATGGAGATATCGATAACAACGTTCATCCCGGAAACTCAATCCGTGTTGCAAAGGCGCTCATCGATGCCAACAAGCGTTTTGACTTCCTTCTGATTCCGACCCAGCGCCATTCATTCGGATATATGGACGAGTATTTCTATTGGAGAATGATGGATTATTTCAGAGATTATCTGATTGACGGGCGTGAAACAGAGGTTGATATCCCCCAACGATAGTTTATAACTCATTCCGCAATACAAGAGGCCGTGTTTGGATTTTTCAGGCACGGTCTTTTTTTGTGAATGGTATTCTGTTTTATGCTGGAAGTCAAAGTTAATTGAGAAATAATTACTACTTTTGTGTTAAGAGAAAACGTTTATGGAAAGAATTGTTGAAAATATCAGTGGCGTGCTGACCGATTATATAATGGTTGTCACTCTTCTTGCGATCGCTCTCTATTTCACCATAGCCACAAGGGGAGTGCAGTTCCGGATGGCCGGAGAAATGATCAGGCTTCTTTTGAAGTCGGGAAATGATGATAATCCGTCAGAATCGTCTCGCCATAGAAAGCATGGAGGAGTCAGTTCTTTTCAGGCGTTTGCTATTTCTATCGCATCCCGAGTCGGAACAGGCAATCTGGCAGGTGTGGCCACTGCGATTGCAATTGGAGGGCCCGGGTCAATTTTCTGGATGTGGCTGATTGCTTTGTTTGGTGCGTCAAGCGCTTTTATAGAGTCTACCCTGGCGCAGCTTTTCAAGGTTAAAGGGAAGGGATCGTATATGGGTGGTCCTGCCTATTATATTCAAAAAGGACTTAAAAAGAGATGGTGGGCAGTCACGTTTGCTATACTTATAACCCTTACTTTCGGACTTGCTTTCAATACGGTGCAGGCGAATACGATCGCGGCCGCCTTCAATGAATGTTATTCCCTTTCTAGGGAATGGACAGGTGTCATTCTGACGGCGCTGACTCTTATCATTATCTTTGGAGGGATAAGGAGTATTTCACGCTTCAGTGAGATTGTAGTTCCGGTTATGGCGATCGCATATATTGTGCTTGCTCTTGTCATAATAGTGCTTAATCTTGAAAAGATTCCAATGGTGTTGTGTCTTATTTTTGAAAATGCATTCGGAATAGGGCAGGCCGCCGGGGGCATGATAGGAGCGGCAATCATCATGGGAGTCAAAAGGGGGCTTTTCAGCAATGAAGCTGGTGAAGGTTCTACTCCTAATGCCGCCGCCACTGCGTCGGTTTCACATCCCGTTATACAGGGATTGATCCAGGCTTTAGGTGTTTATACTGATACTCTTCTAATTTGCAGCGCCACTGCATTCATTATTTTATGCAGTGGAATTTTTATGGATGGACACGATGGAATTGTGCTGACACAAAAAGCCATAGATATTGATCTGGGAGGAAACCATAATTATGGATCAATATTTGTCAGCATTGCCATACTTTTCTTTGCCTTCACAAGCATCATAGCCAATTACTATTATGGCGAAACCAACATACGCTTCATAAAAGACAGCAACCTTCTCATACGGTTTTATCGGTTGATTGTGGGGGGAATGGTCTATATAGGAGCCGTGTGTTCATTGGAACTGGTTTGGGGGTTTGCAGATATCACGATGGCTCTTATGACACTCTGCAACATAGCAGCGATAGCATTGCTTGGGAAATATGCAATTATTTTGTTGAGAGATTATTGCAGGCAGCTGAAAGAAGGGAAGAATCCGGTTTATCATTCATCTGTTATTTCAGAGATTGCTGATGAAACTGAGTGCTGGTCCTGATCGGAAAAACTGTCAAATCATTTTGGCTCCCTGACCGGAATCAAAAAAATACCTCGGCTACAATGCTCTGAGCACTGTGGCCGAGGTAATTCTTTCTCTCTTATTCGTGTCAGAAATCGAAATCCTCGATTGTCATCGTGGAAAGATCCTGAAGCTGAGGAACAAGGCGCTGGAAATGTTCTGACTCCATGTGGGCCTTCAGATCTTCACGCGATTCCCAGGTTTCAATGATCATCAGTCGGTCGTCGTTGGTCAGCGATCCATATAGATCATAGGAGATGCATCCTTTGTCGTGGAGCGAGAGGGCGACGAGTTCAGTCGCGGTTTCGATGAGGGGCTTCTTTTTTGAGCTCTCCTCAACAATCAGAGAAACGTTTAGTCTTACCATTTGAATCTGTTTTTATAAGAATGAAGCGCACCCCATTCAGGCACGCTTCATCCATATCGGTTAAACAAAAGTTATTTCACTTCCTCGAAGTCGACGTCAGTGACGTCTTTCTCCTGATCGTGGTGGCTTGCACCAGCTCCTGGCTGAGGACCTGCCTGGGCACCAGCCTGCTGAGCGTTGGCGATGTCCTGAGCGGCAGCCTGGAATGCATCCTGAATAGCTTTTTCAGCTGAATCCACATCCTCTACAAGCTGATTCTTGTGGATCTCTTTCAGGCGGTCGATCGCAGCCTGGATTGTAGCCTTCTTGTCGGCCGGAATCTTATCGCCGAGCTCATCAAGCTGCTTCTGGCTCTGGAATACTACAGAGTCTGCGCGGTTGAGCTTGTCGATTCTCTCTTTGGCTTTCTTGTCGGCTTCCTCGTTGGCTTTTGCCTCGTCGCGCATCCTCTGAATCTCGGATTCGCTAAGGCCGCTTGATGCTTCTATTCGGATAGACTGTTCCTTACCGGTTGCCTTATCCTTTGCTGAAACGTTAAGGATACCGTTGGCATCCACCTCGAAGGTCACCTCAATCTGAGGAACTCCACGGGGTGCAGGAGCGATTCCTGCGAGATTGAACTCACCGAGAAGTTTGTCGTCTGCCGCCATCGGACGTTCTCCCTGAAGCACACGGATGGTTACTTCGGGCTGATTGTCCTGAGCGGTTGAGAATGTCTCGCTCTTACGGGTAGGAATGGTAGTGTTGGCCTCAATAAGCTTGG